>NZ_RHOB01000020.1 GCF_003946085.1 Levilactobacillus angrenensis
CAGCGATAATTTCTGTGGTAAGTTCATTCATGGGGAATGCCTCCTGTGATGTTTTCTGTGGTTACTAAATATCATAAGGGAAGGCATTCCCTATTTCTATACAATTTAGAAATCTTTTGTGCGTTTACACAAGATATTTTACGCTCTCTGTTCTTCGGTGCGTTTGCCAATCTGCGGGAAAAGGATGACATCGCCGATCAATCCGCCGATGCCCCAGAAATCAAAGGTCACCTGTCCATTGGGGAATCCTTGAAGGGCGCCGTTAAGAACAAGCCTTGGGTCGTTTTGAGTCTGAGTTTCATCCTGTTACAGACGTTCTGGGTTATCCGGATGCAAACGGCGGTCTACTACCTGACTTACGTTTACCGGCGGGCTGACCTGGTCGGCGCCTTCAACGGCCTGGTTATCGTCGCGGTCATCGGGAACATTTCCATTCCATTCTTAAGTAAATTTATGAAGCACCGGAACGTTATGATTCTGTCGATGGCGGTCTTTGCGGTTGGTGAAGCCATCATGCACTTCAAGAGTATTCCGCTTCTGTTTGCCGGCAACATCATTGCCTTGATTGCCATGGGGGCAGCGTTCTCCATCTCCTTCGTTATGATTGCGGATACGGTGGAATACGCCCGTTCGGAAATGCACATCGACGAACCCGGGATCCTGTCTTCCGTCCCAATGGTCGGCGCTAAATTAGGCATGGGCTTCGGTGGCCTGGTTTCCGGTTGGCTACTGTCCTGGGGTGGCTTCCAAGCCACGGCCAAGATTCAAGGCGCCAAGGCGTTAACGGCCATCAGTACCAGCTTCGTTTGGTTACCAATCATCTTAGCACTGGCAATCTTGGGCATCCTGTTTGTCTTCTACCAATTGGACGAAGACGAAATTGCCTCCGCCAAGGCAGTTAGTACGGAAAAATTAGACGATGAAGATATTTAACTTCACGCTCGGCCAGCCGGACTTCCCGGTGACCGTCACCTACTATCAACCGGCCGCCATCGCTGACTTTAACCAGCCACCGCGGCGGCCGTTGGTGATTCTACTGCCGGGGGGCGGCTACCGGTTCTACAGTGACCGGGAAAATGAAATCGTGGCGCTCCAGTACTTGGCGGCGGGCTATGCGGTGGCGGTCGTGGCTTACCGGCTAATTGACCAGCCACCGGTCTACCCGACGGCGCTATACCAACTGGCGCAGGTGGTTGCGGCATTTCACCGACACGCTGAGACGTACGCCATCGATGCCCAGCGCATCCTACTCGTTGGCTTCTCGGCCGGGGGGCATTTGGCGGCGTTGTACGCGGACCTGTGGCCGCAGCTAGCGCAAACGTGTCGGGTGCCCAGTCGTGACTGTGCCGTTCAGGCCGTCGTGTTGGCCTATCCGGTCATCGGCTTGCGGCTGGGGTGGCCGCCTGATTCGGCCACGCGCCAAGCAATTAGCGGGACTTGGGACCTCACTGAAGCAGATCAATTGGTCACAAGCCAGAATCCACCGGCGTTCGTGTGGACCACGGCGACCGACGAACTGGTGCCGCCACAAAACGCGCAGGCGTATGTACAAGCGCTCCAGCACGTGGGGGTGCCGGTGGCCTTCCACCTGTATCCGCGCGGGCCGCACGCCTTGAGCCTGGCCCGGTCCATCACGGCCTTTCCGGCGGGGACTGATCAGGATCCCACGTTTGGCGCCCGCTACGTCGAGCCAGAAGTCGCCACCTGGTTCCCAGCGCAACTGGCCTGGCTCCAGCGCGTGTTGGGGTAGATCTGCCTACCGTTCGCCAAATATGGGCTGGAACGCGGTAGGCGGACGGGGCGAGCCAAAGCCCGGTCTCGCCACCTCGCTTTGAGCCGAAGTTCGCGTCTCAAAGACGCCAGTTGCCTAAGCGGCATGAACCGCGCCGCTAAGGCAACTCCTACGGCTGAGCCCATATTTGGCGAACTCTCGGCTACAGTGGTGTGAGTCAAACAGTGGTGAATGAGCCGACAGTCTTGCCGGAGGTCGGCAGGGTGGAGCCAGCTGTGACGACGGTGTTGGCTGAGGTCTTGTCTCAGCCTACAGCGTGGGGCGACTTGGGAGACTGGTGTATTTTGCCAGGCTGCCAAGCGAACCGGAAGCCCGCGCTTGGGCTGCAGGTGTCCCCCATAGCAGGCGGAACCCTGCCAGCCGCAGGCACAGGCGAGGAGCTCAATGAGACACCTGTTGGGTTTACACCAGCAAAAATTGGTGGTAAAACGTAGCCAAGCGCACTAGGCAAATGGGGATTTACTAGGCGCTACCAGTTGGATGGGGCAATTGGCGCGAAACATTTCGGAGTAAAGTCATTTTTGAAAAGGGGTAATCATCATGTTGAATGATACGACAACCAAACAGTCTTTGGGGTACAACGATGAGTTGCAGCGACTGCAGAACATGCGTGTGACGAGCGTGGAAGATGGCGTGACCAGCTGGATCAAAGAGCGGGACCCCATCCATACGTTTGAGCCATTAGTTTGGGAGACTGTGGCGGAGATTGAAGAAAACCCGCAATTACCAACGGATCTCTTCAGCTTGCGGCAAGGGACGGAAACCTCGGGTCAACGGGACCTGACGAATGTAGAAATGAAAGTAGAAATGCAACAAATCGTCTCCATGAACCGCCGTGTCCGGGTCATTCGAATTGCCCGGATGGACCGGCTGACCGCGGATAAGGCGCTGATTTATTTCCACGGTGGCGCTTACTACGGCGGAACGCCCGAGGATGTCTTGCTGGCTTTGAAGTTTGTGGCTGAACAAGCCAATTGCGTGGTCTACAACGTGGATTATGCGTTGGCCCCCGAGCAAGCTTACCCGGCTGGCATTCTCGATGGCTTAGCTGTAGTGGCGGCGATGACCAAGTCCTACTCAGAGATTTCGCTGGGTGGCGACTCTGCTGGCGGTTCGATTGCCTTGGCCGTCAGTCAGCTGTGCAAGTCCATGGGAATTTGCACGATTGCTAGTCACTTGTTGTTCTACCCGACGCTGATTCAGGGGTCGGATCTCAACGGGCCACTGTGGGACGACCGCAGCATTCCTATCATCGACGAGCAGCGAGACGCGTTACACCGCAGTTACCAATTGTTTGAACAGCTGGACACCATCATGAGCGGATACTACGTGGCGGACCAGCCGGTGGATTTGACGGCGCCACTGCTATCACCGTTATTGGCAGACCCCAAGACTTTCCACAAGGTCACGGTGTTGGTCGGCGAATACGATCCGTTCCGGCTACAAGATGAGGCCTTTATCAAGAAGGTCGGCCAAGCCAACGATGACGCGACCTACTTCCGGTACGGCGGCATCAGCCACGCCTTCCTGAATTTCACGGGAAATGTACCAGCAGTGGAAGACGCCTTAGCGACGGCGGCACGATTGATTTAACTATCAGGGCAAGTAACAGTTATTGGGGGAGATTATTTTGACTTTACGCGACTACCATTTGACGTTACATGACGTAGCGGACCACCAACCAGAATACTTGGAAACGATCTTCTCGCTGGCTAACGGGCACTTCGGCGTCCGCGCCAATGACCCGATTACGGGCAATCCCATCACCGGGACGCTCATCAACGGGTTTTACGAAACGGCGCCTATCACGTACGGTGAAGCGGGTATCGGCTACGCCACGCAACACCAGACAATTTTAAATTTACCCGACCTGCGGCACATCCACGTGGCCACCGCGACGGGGCATGACTTCACGACCAGCGAGCGGACCGGTGTCGACCTAGATTTGACGACCGGCGCGCTGGTGGAACATTATACGTTGAAAACATTACAAGGCGAAACGATTACGCTAACGATGAAATCAGCCATCGGCCAAAAGCAAACGTCATTTTGGGCAGCTAGCTACCAGTTCACGGCGGGCAACTATACCGGCGGCCTGGTCGTCAGCAAGGCCATTGCGGTACCCGCCGAGGCTGAAGCCATCGTGTCCGCCGACCCACGGAAGACGCGGATGGCGGGGCTGCCGATTTGTGAGACCAAATTTGTCAGCCGCGACCTGCAGCGCTATCACGTGAAGACGCGGCAAACTAAACAGGCCGTGACGATTTACCTGGGTATTCTGACTGAGGGCGGCAGCCTGTTGCGGCAGGTGGTCGACCTCAGTGATGACAGCGACCACACCTTGACCTATGAAGTCTACGTGGGCGAGATGGGCCAACAAAATACCATCGACCCCGCCGCGCCGTTCATGGCCAATTCCTTGTCCGCGTTGTTGGCGGACAGCCGCGACTTCTGGCAAGACGTGTGGAACCGCAGTGAAGTCACGGTTGGCGGCAATGATGAGTTGGACTTAGCCATCCACTACAACCTGTTCCAGCTGAATCAAGCGGCTGGCCGGGATGGTCGGACCAACATTGCGGCTAAGGGCTTGAGCGGCTCGGGCTACGAAGGCCATTACTTCTGGGACACAGAAATGTACATGTTGCCATACTTCATTTACACGAACCAAAAGATGGCCCGGCAACTCCTGTTATACCGGTATCAAACGCTGCCGAAAGCCCGGCAACGGGCCCGGGCATTGGGCGTTTCACAAGGCGCGCTGTTTGCTTGGCGGACCATCAACGGGGAGGAAGCCTCAGCCTACTTCCCCGCTGGGACCGCCCAGTACCACATTGATGCGGACGTTGCCTACGCCGTGGGCAAGTACTATGAAATCACGCGAGACATCGACTTCATTGAGCAATGTGGCTTTGAAATGGTATTGGAAACGGCCCATTTCTGGGAGTCGTTTGGTTCCTGGCACCAAGTGGGGACGCAAAACCGGTTTGAATTTCACACGGTGACTGGCCCCGACGAGTACACGGCGTTGGTCAATAACAACTATTACACGAATCGGTTAGCTAAGCACAACTTTGAGTTGGTCATCTATTTGGCCCACGAAATCTTAAAGGACGACCCTCACGGTTTGGAGAAATTTGGCATCGGCACGCCGGACCTGGATGTCTTTGAAAATCTGGCCCGACACGTTTACCTGCCATACAGCCAGGAATTACGGATCAACGAGCAGGATGACAGCTTCTTGAGTAAGCCTCGCTGGCCGGTCGACCGGTCAACACCGGAGAATTTCCCACTGTTGCTGCACTATCACCCGTTGACAATTTACCGCTACCAGATCGCCAAGCAAGCGGACACGCTACTAGCAGACTACCTGTTCCCAGAGGACTTGTCGGTCTCCCAATTGAAGCGCGAATACCACTACTATGAGGGCGTTACGACCCATGATTCGTCGTTGTCCCGGTCCATCTTTAGCATCCTGGCCGCGCGGATGGGTGACCCAGAAAAGGCCTACCATTACTTCATGGACACGGCGCAAATGGACCTAGTGAACTTGCAAAAGAATACGGCGGATGGCCTACATTTAGCCAATCTCGGCGGCAGCTGGTTGGCGTTAGTGGCTGGCTTCTCGGGCTTCTACGTCCAAGATGAAGTGGTCCACTTTGCCAATCACTTGCCTAAGGAAATTACCCGTCTGACCTACCGCATGAAGATTGCGGAAAGTGTCTTGGAAATTGAATTGACAGCGACGACCACCAACGTCACGGTCATCAGCGGCCCCATTCCAACGTATGGTGTCAGCGTGAATGGCCATCTGATCTCGCTGGAAAAGGTGAGCTAGTGGCCGGCATAAGTAGAATAGAAATGAAAAGCAGCGACTCTCACGAGATTGGTCGGGAGTGGCTGCTTTGGCGTGGTTAATGAACGCGATAGTAATAGCGAATGGCGTGTTGCATGGGGTGCTTAGGATTGAAAGTTGGGTAGTCGTTTCGCAGTGCTGACCGGCCGTGGTGTTTGACCTTCTTAAGTAAGTGATCGTCATTGCTTTGGCTCAGGCCAACGGACCAATACCCTTTGGCGTTCTTGTGCCTGCTGACGATGAGGGAAGTGATGCCCAGGCGTTTGTTGATCTTGTTACCGCGGGCCGTGTACGAAGCAGCCGTATTTTTGTGACCGTTTTTATGATAATTGGTCACGGTCAACGTGTACTTGGTGATTTTCAACCGGGCTTAAAGTGTTTTGCCGAGTTGTGAGTGAGCCAGGTACCGCGAAGTGACTGGGGGTGGTGACGTAGTGAGCGGCTGTGGCAGAGGTGCTGGTGGTCAGCTCTAAAATTCCCGTAGATAGCAGGACTAGTAGAACGGATCTTAAAAATGTCATGGTGATTTCTCCTCAGATGATAGGCTCAATATACCATAGGAAACTTGATTTCTGAGAAACTAACAAGGGGATTGACTGGACGTCTGGGTCATCAGGTGAGCTGGTAATCTAAATCAGATATGATATACTATTTGCATGAAAAATCAGGCGGTAAGTACCGCAATGGCCCGCCCGAGATAGGAGACCGACGCTTCATGAATGACGTTATCGACTACTTCCAGTCCATTAAGATTCGGGGGATGGGCTGGATTCTATTAGGTTGCTTATATCTATTCGCCAACCAACCCCTCCTGATCATCGTTTACCTCTACATCGCGGCGGTGATGGTCTTGCGTACCTGGCTGGCCAATTTTCCCCACTTAGCCAAGGTTGGCTTGACTGCGGTGTATGGGCTCTTGATGGTGATTCAGATCGTCTTTGTTTCGGTTGGGGTCTTTCCGTTACGCGGCTTCTTTCCCGCTTATTTGCTAGCTAAATTAGTAGGAGTGCTGCTAGTCGTTTTGCCGCTATGGGTGGAACGATTTGTGACGACCAACAATCAGACCGTCTTTTACCTGCCCACGGTGGAGGAGGCCGCTACGGTCAGCTTTGATGAGTTGCGACAGAGCGCTGACAAGCTCAACGACCTCTTTAATAGCGCCACCGAGGCTAGAGAAAAGGTGTCCGTTGACCACGTGAAGACCATCATCGAGGACTTACCGCGCCACAGCGCCGTTCATTACATCAACCACGGGACCTTGACGCCGGCTTACTTTGCCGCGGTTCAGGCCACGATGACGGATGCACGCATCTACTTAGCGGTTTCGAATACCGGGAGTGCGGCTAGCGAGATGATTTCCGTGTTCACGCGCAAGCAGTTCAACCACGTGTCGCTGGCATTTGACCGGGACTTGAAGACCATCATCAGTTACAACGGTGGCGATAACGTCTATCCACCCGGCATGAATGCCGAGACACTGGAGTTTTTCCATCAAAAGGCGGGTGCGTCACTGTTGGTCTACAGCCTACCGGTGACACTTGGCCAAAAGCAGGCCATAGCCGATAAGATTGCCGAAATCAACCGCGAGGGTAGCGCCTACAACATGATTGGCTTGGTATCCAAGCACTCCGCCAAGCCCAATATCATGTTTTGCTCGCAGTTCGTGTACACGATGCTCAAACAAGCGGGGGTCGCCTATTTCGAGATGAAACCTGGTGAGGTCCGCCCGACGGATTTGATTGAACAAGATTATTATAAAAAATTGAAATTTGAGTATGAATTAAAATTTTAAGTGCAGTCAATCATGTGTGTCGCCAACGCCCAGTTGGTTACACACGTTTTTTGGCGAATTGGAAGCACAGAGGTGGGTGGAATTTTTGGCAAATAGGCGTTGTGCTCCGGTAGACTTTATGCTAAATTTATACATGTAAGCGCTTGCTAAAACGTTTAACCTGGCTGACTAAGCCGGCAATTTTAGTGATAGTTCTTATAATTTTATACATATACGGAGGAGATTCATGATGAAGTTCGGTAAGCAAGTCCTGAGTGTCTTAGCAGTTACAGCGGGGGCCGTGGCCATGATTGGTGGCACCACCACTGCGCAAGCCAAGAAAAAGACGACGACCAAGCCCGTTACCATTTACTTGACCCGCCACGGGGAAACGACTGGGAACGTGATGGGCCGGGTCCAAGGCTGGAGTGACTTCCCACTGACCAAGAACGGGACCAAGGTGGCCAACGACCTCGGCCGCGGATTAAAGGGCAAGAAGTTTGTCGCTGCTTACGCTGGGAACCTGACGCGCCAACAAGTCACGGCTAAGCACGCCCTGAAGTACTCGGGCAACAAGAAGGTCAAAGTCAACGTTTCCAAGTACCTGCGTGAAGGTGGCTACGGTAGCTTTGAAGGTGACAGCATTGCTGCTGACAACGCCTTGATCGCCGGCGTTTATGGCTTCAAGAACGGTGACGAAATGATGGCTAAGCAAGGTAAGAACTACTGGACCAAGCTCCAAGACGCTTACTACAAGTTGGACAAGAAGAACAGTCAAAAGACGAAGTTGGTCAAGGCTGACCGTGCCGAAAGTTCCAAGCAAGTTGAAAAGCGGATGGCTAAGGAAATGAAGACCATCGCCAAGGCTACCAAGAAGCGCGGTGGCGGTAACGTGCTGGTCGTTAGCTCCGGGATGTCCATCAACGAATACCTCTCAACGGTTACCAAGAAGTACAAGGGCACGCCGCTGAAGAACGTTTCCGTAACCAAGCTGGTTTACAAGAACGGTAAGCTCAGCGTTTCTGGGAACATCGGCTCCATGTACTACGCCAACAAGGGTGCTAAGCTCGCCAAATAAATAAATTCATAAAAGCGCGTGACCAGATCCCTGGCCCGCGTTTTTGCGTATAATGGAATTAATTATTTAAGCGAGGTGAGGGTCATGCCAGTCTTCTATCATTTAATCACGCGCCAAGCCGTCCATGAGCGGCAGGTCTTTGATTTTTCACAGGGTCAGGCCAACATTCAGGCCAAAGTGTTTTGGGGTCACGGTGACCAGCTGCCGTGGGACCAGCTACTCAAGACGCCGCGGTTAGCGCTGACGCCGACGCAGACTACGCAGTTGCGCCGCGACCGGGATCGCCAAGTCCATGCCTTGCGAGAAACGGTGTTGGAATTGGTCCGGTTGCGCGACCACTCCGACTACCCGTCCCGGTTAGCTTGCTTGTTTGCCGCGCGGACCTATGATCATGCGCTGGCGTGGCGTGATTTATTTGAAAAGAACGGCCGTCACGTCTTGCAAATGGTCCAGGTCACCACGACCGGGCCTACGTTTGCCGGGGATGTCAGCCTGTTGCCGAGAATTGATGGAGCTGCGGTGAAGGATCAGCTGGCGCAAGCTCAGCACTATTGGGACGCGCCAGCCGCTAAGGAACAGCTCAGCGAGGTGCTGTTGGGCGGGCGTAGTGTCGTGACACGGGTCGTGCGGACGTTTTAACGATAACAGAATTTGTGGGTCGGTTTATACCGGCCTTTTATATTGATTATTAATCTCATGTATAGCCGGAATATTATAAAATTTATGGAGTGAAATGCTTGCTAATCGCTAGCCAGTCACTTAAGATAGTAAACATCAAGTGTCGTGGTAGCCTGGATTTTGAGAGGAGCTGGCGAGTTTGCAAATGAAACGAGTATTGTGGTTAAGCCTATTGATGACAGTGTTGGGGAGCGTGGGGGTCACGACTGGCGCCCAAGCGGCCACCTGGCATCATGGCACGCCGAAAGTTTTACGGGGCCTGTACCAATCGACTACCCCGGTTGGCAAGTATTCGGCGGCGGGATTTGCGCCGATAATTACGGTTACGGCGAAGAGTTTTGGCCTGAGTATCTCGAACGATCCGCTCCAATTAGTGAAGCACCTCAAGTATCAACACGTGCATGGCCATTACCAATTTAAGGGGATGCTCCAGCACATCGGTTTTGTGAAGGGTGGCAAGGTGACATTCGGCCTGAAGAAGAAGGGGCACAGTCTGTACTTCATGCAGCAGCGCAGCAATAATTTTGCGATGCCGGACCGTTTTAAACGCACCGCGCACGTGAAGTGATAGACTGATGAAACGCTATATTAGCTTACTCTTATTACTGGCGGCCTTGGGCGGTGGCCTAACCACCACGCAGCCGGCGATGGCCCAAGGAAAACGGACGTTGCGCTACTTTCCCCAACGATTTCGGGGGACTTGGTATACTTACGATGGTGGTCGGTACTACCAGGTGAAAATAACAGCAACAAAAATGCGGAGTAGCAATTGGACTTATGATCTGCATTCAAGGCCGGTAACTGTGGCGGGGGACCCCCGATCTAAACGGTATCAACACTGGATTATTGCGATGGTCGGAAAAAAGTGGCTGTGGACCTACGGCTGGAATCAAGGTGCTGGTGCTGGCAGTTATTATAGTGAACGTCACCATCGTATTCACGGCAAGACTTACGATACCTTACAAATAGCTAGTGGCGCTGGTGCCTGGGTCGATGATTACGCCTATCGTAGCAAATTTGCAGCTAAACATTTTGCGAATAAACGATTTGGTGATGAAAATTACCGTTCTTAATTCATAATCCTATGGGTGCTCTGGTTCGGTGTATACTAATGCCAGATAATCTTTAGGAGGAAATACGCATGACTGTCACCATTAATCCCGCACAACCGCAAGACCTCGCGCAAATCATGGCCATTGAAAAAGCTGGCTTCACTCCCGCCGAGGCGGCCAGCGAAACCAGCATGGCTGAACGGATTCAGTTGATTGCGGACACCTTTTTGGTCGCTAAGGAAAGCGACGTGGTGCTCGGCTACATTGTTGGTCCAGCCTTTGATCAGCGCTATTTGACCGATGCCTTATTTGAAAAATCAACGCCCAACAACGTTACGGACCCGTACCAGACGGTGTTGAGCTTGGCGGTTAGTCCGGATTACCGCCAAGCGGGGTTAGGTAGCCAATTGCTCACAGCACTGGCGCAAGTTTCGCGGCACCAGCACCGCCAAGCCATCACCTTGACTTGCCTACAACGGTTAGTCCCGTTTTACGAACGCAACGGCTACGTCAACGAGGGCGTTTCCGCTTCGGCGCATGCTGGTGAGACTTGGTACAACCTGGTGTTGCCGTTAACCGATTAGCTTGAGGCCAATCGTTGCGCCCAGAATTACGGCGACCCAGAGGAGCTTACGCCAGTCCTTGGATTCGTGGAAAAATAACATTCCCGTGATAACGCCGCCTGCCGCACCAATACCGGTCCAAATTGCGTAGGCCGTGCCCATGGGAAGTGTCTTTAGCGCCAATTCTAGACCACCAAAGCTGCAGGCAAAGGCAATGATCATTAAGGCCCATAGCCACCCTTTCTTCGCGTGCAAGGCCCAGTTCATGAAGGTCACGCCAAGCATTTCGCTCAGCCCAGCAAAAATCAAGAATAACCATGCCATGATTAGCGACCACCTTTCGTGGTAAATTGCAACCCGCCGATGCCGATGAGTAAGAGGCCAATCAAGGCAATCTTTGCCAGACTGACGGGTTCACCAAAGGCGAGCATGCCCACACTGGTGGTCCCCAAGGTACCTAGTCCGACAAAGATGGCGTAGGCCGTACCAGCGGGAATGTGTCGGCTGGCTCGAATCAGAAAATAAAAACTTAAATAAACGGCGATAGCGGTCAGTAACCATTCCCATAGCGTTGTCGCGTGCTTGAACCCCACGACCCAACTGACTTCAAAGACCGCACCAAAAATGACGGTCACCCAATGTTGCCACATAAAAAGATCCTCCTTGTACAGAAAAAGCCCGAGAAATTTTGTCAGTCATTGACAAAATCTCCCAGGCTTTTTCCCTTCCGTGTCTGCGGCTTCAGCCACAGGTTCTCTCTCGGACCAGACCCAATTGGCGGAACCCTAGAGAACAAAAGTATTCAGTTTGATTCAGTAGCGCTAGTCTAGCACATCTGAGAAAATGAGGCAAGGACATTGGAAAATGTTTGATGTTAACCGTTTTCATCTTTATAATAGAAGATGTTGTGAATAACCTCACACAAAAAAACTAGCATTCAACCAATCACAACTATCACAAAAACAGTTAGGAGCGATTTTAAATGACACAAATGTTTGGGAGTCCCGCTTCATATGTTCAAGGTAAGGGTGTTTTGTTTGATAGTGTTCAATACTTAGAAAAATTAGGGCGCAAACCCATTTTGATGGCGGACACCGCTGTCTACAAAATCGTTGGGGATCAGTTCAAAGATTACCTCACTGAAAATAAATTTGACGTACACAAGGTCATCTTCCGCGGTGAGGCTTCACCAGAGGAAATCGACCGGATCACGGGCATCGGGAGCGATTTTGGCGCCGATGTCGTGATTGGTTTAGGTGGTGGGAAGGCTTTGGATTCGGCCAAGGCCATCGCTGACAACTTGAAGGTGCCAGTGGCCATTTTGCCATCACTGGCTTCGACGGATGCGCCATGCTCACGGCTGTCGGTTATTTACCATGAAGACGGCTCCTTTAAGGCTTACCGGTTCTATGACAAGAACCCTGATTTAGTCTTGATCGATACTCGTTTGGTGGCCGGTGCGCCAGCCCGGTTATTGGCTTCCGGGATTGCGGATGCCTTAGCCACCAACGTTGAAGCCCAAGCTGTGGCCAAAGGAAATAGCGACAACATGTTGGGCGCTAAGCAGACCTTGGTCGGTAACGCGATTGCCCAAAAATGTGAAGAGACGCTGTTCAAATACGGCCGGTTAGCGGTGGCTTCCGTCAAGCAACACGCCGTTACCAATGCCTTGAACAAGATCGTTGAAGCCAACACCTTGATGAGTGGGGTGGGCTTTGAAAGTGGCGGTCTGTCCGCAGCCCACGCCATTCATGATGGCTTGACGGCGCTGGATGGTCCCATCCACGAACTGACCCACGGGGAAAAGGTTGCTTACGGCACCTTGACACAGCTCTTCTTGGAAGGCCGGTCTGAAGAAGAATTCGACCGGTACTTGGCCTTTGACCTGTCCTTAGGCCTGCCAACGACCTTGGCCGACTTGAAGATCCCGGATGTGACCGATGAAGAACTCTTGAAGGTCGGTGAACAAGCCACGGCACCAGCAGATACCATGGACCGGATGCCATTCGAAGTCACCCCAGACGACGTGGCCCAAGCCATGCGTGGGGTCGACGCTTACAGTCGGGCTTATCAAGCAAGAAAAAGTGCGGAATAGGGCAGTTAGCTAGCGAGTGTTAACGGCTTAAGCCAATGGCCCTGAACTCGGGTCGCTTACCTAGTGGCGTTAAGCAAAACCAGTTGCTCTAAGGAGCCCATTATGGCACCCCCCAACCACAACTTAAAAGTAGCATCACCAAAGCGTTTCGCCCCAACCGGCGGAGCGCTTTTTGCGATGGAAACGAAATGAAAGCGTTACCAGAAGCTGAACAACTTTGCCAATTTCGTCGAATAAGTGACTAATTTCACGATAAATACAATCGTTTGTATTTCGATAATCATGCGATTTTGGCGCGTTTTCTGAAAATTTCGATCGCAAAAACGCCTTAAAAATCCGCCGGGAGGTTGCTATACTGAAAACGATTTAAAAATGACTGTATCAGTCATCATAACTTAGATAAAAGGTGCCGCGGGTCACGGCCCCCGGCGTAAATATGGAGGTAGCAAATATGCAACTCGGAAGTATTGAAGCTGGGGGAACCAAGTTTGTTTGTGCAATCGGTAACGAAGATTATCAGACCAAAGACAAGGTACGGATTCCAACCACGACCCCGGAAGAAACCTTAAGCAAGACCATCGCGTACTTTAAACAGTTCCCGGAACTAAAGGCGATTGCCATTTCATCTTTTGGTCCCATCGAACTGCGGCGCAACTCGCCAAAGTACGGATATATCACCAACACGCCTAAGCCCGGCTGGGCCAACACGGATTTCGTGGGTCGACTCAAGCAGGAGTTAGACGTGCCGATGTACTGGACGTCTGACGTGAATGGGTCAGCGTACGGTGAATACGTGATGTCCACTCTGTTCAACGAAAATATCAACTCGTTAGTTTACTTCACGATTGGGACCGGCGTGGGGGCCGGCGCCATCATTAACGGACATTTCGTTGGCAGTCTGGGCCATCCAGAAATGGGTCACGTCCGGTTGAAACGCCATCCCGACGATTTGGATTTCGCGGGGATCTGCCCGTTTCACGGAGATTGCTTGGAGGGCTTGGTCAGCGGGCCAACGTTCGACGCGCGGCTGGGGAAACCCGGTAAGGACGTTCCATTGACCGACCATGTTTGGGACATCATGGCTTACTACGTTGCGCAAGCAGCTTTGCAAGTCACGTTGATGATGCGGCCTGACAAAATCGTCTTTGGTGGCGGGGTTGTCAGTGAAGCCTTCCTGAAAAAGGTGCGGCACGAATTTTCTGAGTTATTGAATGATTATGTCAATGTCGGTAAGCTCACGGATTACATCGTGATGCCGAGTGTCAAAGACAATGGTTCAGCCACGCTAGGCGATTTTGCCTTAGCGCTTAACGAGTACAACAAGTAAGAGAGGGAGAATTTTAATTATGAAAGCCTTAGTTTTAACTGGAACCAAAAAGATGGAGATCCAAGACGTTGCCAAGCCAGAAGTTAAGGCCAACGAAGTGTTGGTCAACACCGCTTACGCTGGAATTTGTGGGACTGACCGGGCCCTTTACGCCGGCCTGCCTGGCTCCGCGGATGCTGTGCCGCCAATCGTGTTAGGTCATGAAAACTCCGGGATCGTTGCGGCTATCGGTAGTGACGTCACCAACGTAAAAGTCGGCGACCGCGTCACGGTTGACCCTAACATTTACTGTGGCCAATGTGAATACTGCCGGACTGACCGTCCAGAACTGTGTGACAACCTGTCCGCCGTTGGGGTTACTCGCGATGGTGGTTTGGAAGAATCCTTCACGGCACCTTCATCCGTCGTTTACCCAATTCCTGACAACGTGTCCTTAAAGGCCGCTGCCACGACTGAACCCATCTCCTGCGCGGTTCACGGGATGAGCTTACTGAGCGTTAAGCCTTACCAAAAGGCATTGGTCATCGGCGATGGTTTCATGGGGCAATTATTCGTTCAATTATTACAAGCTTACGGGGTGCACCAAGTTGATTTCGCCGGTATCGTTGACGAAAAGCTGGCCTTCAACAAGGAAAAATTTGGCGTGACTAACACCTACAACACCACGCGTGACAGCATTCCTGCCGACTACGACGTTGTGATTGAAGCCGTTGGTTTGCCACAGACCCAAGAACAAGCCGTTGAAGCAACTAAGAAGGGCGCCCAAGTCCTGATGTTTGGTGTGGGTAAGCCTAACCAAACCTTCTCCATGAACACTTACGAAGTTTACCAAAAGCAATTGAAGATCCAAGGCGCCTTCATCAACCCATACGCCTTTGAAGATGGGATTGCTCTGTTATCCAGTGGCCAATTGGATGTTGAATCCTTGATCAGCCACGAAGTTAGTTTGGAACAAGTTGAGGATGTCTTAAACGGCAAGGTCGCTGGTGTCAGCAAGGCCGTCGTTAAAGTCAGTGACTAGTAAAGGTAAGGGATTATTGTGAAAGTTGAAGCAGCAAGCGATTTGAATACGGGTGCCGACGTTACGGTAAGTAACCAGCGGACGATTTCCATGTCCAAGGCGATTGCCTACTTCGCACTGTCACTGGTCATTAACTCGGCCGGTAACGTGTTGACGTTGGTCACGAGCGCTAAGATTCACCCGTCCTTCTTGGGGGCGGCCTACTGGTCCGCAGCCGAAGCCAACTTGGGAACGGCCTTCCACTGGAACCTGTTCTGGGCATTTCTGATCATGGGCTTCTTGACGGCGGTGTTAAATGCCATCTTGATTCACCACTGGGATTGGAAACGAATCGCCGGGAACATGGTCTTCATGGTGCCATTCTCCGCGTTGATTCAAGTGTTTGAGGACTTCTTTGATGGCAAATACCCGGCGTTGTTCGCGGGCTTACCAGAAGCGCACGGCACGGGGATGGTTATCCTGTACGTGGCCTTGAACTTCCTGGGAGTTGCGTTCATCGCGGTCGCTATTTCCATCTACCAACGGGTCAACCTGGTGTTGCACCCCGCGGATGACTTGATGCAGATCCTGCGTTTCCGCTACTTCAAGGGCCAAGCAGCCAAAGCGATGTGGGCGTCATACATTCCGCCGACCATCATGGCCATCATTGCTTTGGTCGTCACGCGGCAATTTACCAACTTCGGTTTAGGAACGGTCTTTGCCTTCCTGGCCCAAGGTGGGATTACCGGGGTCGCCGACAGAGTGATCTTCCCGAAGCTGAAACACCAAGCCGTTGATGTCGGCCAAAAGATTGAATAGGAGAAAATGCAAAATGGCAGTTCAAGATTTTATTACTGGAATTCAACACGTGGGTATTCCCACGGCAGACTTAGACAAGACGATGGCGTTTTACGAATCGTTAGGCTTTGAACGTGCGGGCTTATTCCCCAACGGTGACAACCGGTGCGCCTTCATGCGCCTGGGCAACCTGACGATTGAAACGTGGGAAGGCGACCCAACCAATCCAACGGCTGGCGCCATCAACCACATTTCATTGAACACCACCGATGTCGACAAGGCCTTCGCCGCCGCTAAGGAACAAGGCTTAGACTTGGTCAACGACGAAATCCAATCCATCCCATCATTCTGGGATAAGGGGATTCGGTTCTTCAACATCTTGGGACCGAACCACGAAACGATTGAATTTTGTGAGATTTTGAAATAAGAGTGTGGAGCGGAACCAGCTGCCCTGAGGAACACGTTTCAAAAGCCGCCAGTTTCCGGATATGCAGGTCGAGAGTGGCCATAATGCACTGAACCAGCGCCGTCGAGCCACTCCCGACCGCCGTCAATCAACAGTAACAACCTCACCAATCCCTTTTCCAAGCACCTCATCAATCTTGTGAAAAAGTAAGTCCACTCCCTTCGCGTGGACGAATTGGTGAGTATACTAAAAGCGAGCTACCCCAGCCAGGGTGGTTCGCTTTTTTTCGGGATTTTTCCTGATGAGTCTTAGTTTACGGGATGCTTGGATGGATGGCAAGCGGAGATGGGATAGCCAGGAATTGGTTGAATTAGAAGACAATTTGACCGCTCAGACTATCGTTGGCCGAGTCATTTGTGACGGCGGAAAAGGGGTTCCAGTTTCTCCCAACCTCCCGTATACTAGACCCCAAAGGAGCTGAAAACATGAACGCACCTAAAATTCCCACCGAAACCCTGATACCTCAGTCTTTTTCGACTATCGCTCAGGCTGAGGACCACCTGTTGGCCCAGGTCGCAATGAAACAAGAAACCATCACGGCACAACGCCTGGAACACCCGCTGATCGACCAATCAACGCTGACTGGCATGGTGTTCAGGGGCGACGTCTTCAGCCGCTTTGAAGTGACCGACACCATTTTTCACAACTGTACGCTGGTCAACTGCGACTTTGACGGCATCAGCCTGTTTCGCGTGCGTTTTGAGAACTGCAAACTGGTCGGCACGACCCTGGATCACGGCACACTAAAAGAGGTCACGTTTGTGGACTGTGACCTCTCGCTGACAAATTTTAATGAAGCTAAGCTCACCCAGGTCGCGTTCCAGCGGAGCAAGCTCACGGAACTGAACTGCTTGGAGAGTACGCTGAAACAGTGTCAATTCAGCGATTGCAACTTGGACCAGGCCGACTTTTCAGCAACGTCGTTGAAACACCATGACCTGAGCACCTGTCGTTTTGACACGCTACGGGTCACCGATTGGGCGGTCCGGGGCTGTCGGTTCAATGACACCCAGGCAGCGTACCTGGCCCGGCTATTTCTCGGCATTACCTTAGCGTGAAATGGTCGTTGCGGCCAACCGAATTTCCTCTGGCAACAGGTCGGGGTCGTCGATCTTAGCGACTAGCCGGTCAATGGCCGTTTGGCCCAACTCGGCAATGGGTTGCCGGGCCGTGACGATGCGCTGGGGCAGAAAGTCAAACCAGTCTTGATCATCGAAGCCGCCCAACTGGAGATTGGGGACGTCCAGGTCGGGGAGCTTGCGCAAGACGCTTTGCATGATGGTATTGTCCGCAACGAATAGACCATCACATTTCTGATTGACCACTAACTGTCGGGTCATCTGCTGGACATTGCTGTTGTCCGTGCGGGCGGTGGCCTCGATAGCCGCGTCCGGTTCAATACCAGCCGCGGTCAGTGCCTCTTGGTAGCCTGTCAACCGCTCACTAGCGGTAAAGGAAACGGCGCTATTGATAATGCCGACGCGCTGGGCACCTTGGTTGATCAGCTGGGTGACGATGGCGCGGGTGCCCTGGACGTTGTCGACCAACACCCGGTCGTATGGTGCGTGATTGGGGGTCGGGGGCATGCGGTCCACGAAGACGGCCGGGGTAGGGCCCAGGATGGCGGCATAGTCGGTGGGGCCACCCGCACTGGTAATAATCACGCCGTCAACTTGCTTTTCTAATAATAAGTTAAGGCCGCTGGCTTCCTTGGCTAGATTCTCATCCGTGTTGACCAAAATCACGTCGTATCCCGCGCGTGAGGCCGCATCTTCAATGGCCCGACTCAGATGGGTGAAGAAGGCATTGAGAATGTCGGGGATGATCAGGCCGAGCGTGTGCGTTTGCTGGACCCGTATGCTGCGCGCCAAATCATTGGGGTGGTACCCCAGATTACTGGCAATATTTTGAATCTTTTGGCTCGTGTCTCGCTTGACCCGCGGACTGTGGCTCAGCGCTCGTGAGACGGTTGCTTCTGAAACGCCCGCTGCTTTGGCAACATCTTTAATCGTAACTTTTCCAGTCAATGTCTTCACCTCATATAATTAATAATCGTTTATCAATATTAATAATAGTGGTCATTGGTCCCATTTTGCTTACATAATTTATGGTAACGGTTTGATTTGACCGGCGCAACTAAATTTGTCGGCAAAAATTTTCAAAAAAGACTTGCGTTATCCCCCTACTTAATGATAAAATTTATTTCTGTTGGGTCAGTGATGACTACAATTCTTGGGCTATAGCCAAGTGGTAAGGCAACGGGTTTTGATCCCGTGATGCGCTGGTTCGAACCCAGCTAGCCCAATCAGATAGAAGTATGTGGGTCCTCGTCGTGACGGTGCGTTGCGATGAGGATTTTTTTGACCGCCAGTGGAAAGCACTGTCATTTTCCTTTAAAATGGACTTAGTAATCCACAGAGGAGCGAAGATTGATGACAACCAAGATTATTTTAGACTGCGACCCCGGCCATGATGACGCCTTAGCGATGATGCTGGCGCTGGCCAATCCAGAAATTGAACTGCTCGCCGTGACCACCTCGGCCGGCAACCAGACGCCGGAGAAGACGTTAAACAACGCCATGCGCCTGTTGACGCTGATGCACCACCAAGAAATCCCGGTGGCTGGCGGCAACCGAACACCGCTGTTAAAACCGCTAGAAACGGCTGGCAATGTCCACGGTAAAAGTGGGCTGGACGGCGCCGAGCTACCTGACCCAGATTTTGCCGTGCAGGACATGACCGCTATCGAGTTGATGGCCCAGACGTTGCGCGCAAGTGCCGAACCGGTGACGATGGTCGTGACCGGACCGATGACCAATTTGGCCTTGTTCCTCCGCGTTTACCCCGAATTAAAGGCCAAGATCGCCCGCGTCGTCTTCATGGGCGGAGCCATGGGGCTGGGCAACTGGACGCCGTCGGTCGAATTTAACATTTACGTTGACCCCGAGGCCGCCAAAATCGTGTTGAACGCCGGTATCCCGCTGACGATGGCACCACTCAACGTGACCCACAAGGCTCAAATTTTAAAGCCAGAGATCGAAGCCATCGGCAAAATTGCTAATCCGGTCGCCCACGCGTTTTACGGCTTACTGAACTTCTTTGAGCTGTACCATGAAAATCCCAAATGGGGCTTCAAAGGCGCGCCGCTTCACGACCCGTGCACGATTGCCTGGTTATTACACCCGGACATGTTCCAGAGCGAGTTGATGAACGTGGACGTTGAAACGCAAGGTGAACTGGTTCGTGGCGAAACGGTTTGTGATTACTACGAGCTGACCGGTAAACCGAAAAATACCGACGTGCTTTTAAATCTCGACCGGGAAGCCTTTATTCGGTTGATTACCACGTCTTTAGAAACTTTTAACTAGCCACGCTAACCCTTGGCCCACCAGTGACGACTGCCCGTTATCGGTGGGCTTTTTGGCTGTCCTGAGAAAAACTTAAACAATTTCCCTTATACTGAAAGAACGAAATTTTTGTGTAGAGGAGGAAGTTAAGTGAGACAGAAAGCTTTTCCAGCACATGAGGAGTTGATCTTCGGCAGTGGGTTGACCATGTTGGCCGGGGCGCTCGATGCTTACTCTTACTTGGAACACGGCGCCGTGTTTGCCGGCCTCCAGACGGGAAACCTGATTCTGTTGGGCATCAACTTTGGACATTTACAACTGGCACAAATGGGTCGGTACTTGACGGCGTTATTGGCCTTTGCCTTAGGGACGGCGCTGGCCCGCTTATTGCAGCATTTTTTAGCCCAACGAAAGTTGAGTCCACAGAGCGTGGCGTTATGGCTTGAGTTTGCCATTTTAATCATTGCTTTAGCCACGACTAACGTGATTCCGGATTGGGCGGCCACGGCGCTACTGTCCTTGGCGGCGGCCGTGGAACTCCAGGAATTTCGCCGCATCAAGGGGGCGCCGTTCACGCCACTGATGATGACCGGTAATCTGCGCACGGCTACAGAGTCATTGGTCGACGGCTTCCGCTACCACGACCGAGAAGCCCGCGGTAAGGCCAAGGATACCTTTGCCGTGCTGGGGAGTTTCATCGTCGGCGCCGTGTTGGTCGCGGCCTTCAGTCACCTGCTGGCCGGGTACACTATTTTGGTGCCCATCTTGTTGGTGGCCGCGCTGATTTTTTGGCTTTACCAGCAGAACCATCGGCGACGGTGGAAACATTGATTGGTAGTTCATCGAGAGGGTTAAAAGGTGCCTTTAATTAGGCCATCTATAAATCTATAAATTTGAAATTGGCTAAAAATTTTCTTGGGGCATAAAATTTTTAGCCGTTTTTTTGCGCAAATTATTAAATGTAACTTTAATCTACATGACTAATTGGTGCTATTATAAAAATGTAATTAATATTAAAATGTTGATGGGTAACGTTCATCAAAAAGGGGTGGCGTTTTGAACTGGAAGAAAGGAATATTCGTTTATGTTTTTGCTGTTTTTTTATTAGGTCTTGTTGGCGGATTTAGCCAGATTCAGAATGGACCGACATTTTTAGGAGAGGTAACAGCAAACGCTGATACTGTGAATCAGGCTGAGGGGGTTGATGGAACCTGTCAGTGGTATTTAACACAGGATGGCGTTTTACATATTGGTGCAGGGAAGTTAGCAGAAACAGCTTCCAAACTCGAAACGATGGATGCCAGTCAGATTGGGTATGTAATTGCTCAGTCGCTACCAGGGGAATCAGGCGAACCGACAGACAAAGAAGCAATGGCTGCAGCAATGTTAGTGAAACGAGTCGTTTTGGATGGTAAGGTACAGGCGCCAGTTAATTCAGCCTATCTGTTTGCCCAAATGGGAAATGTAACTGGGTTTGATAATTTATCGGATTTGGATACCAGTCAAACGACTGACATGTCACATATGTTTTGTAATAATTTTTCCTCAACGGGAACGGATGTGCTAACTACACTAGACCTTTCAAGCTTCAATACAGCAAAGGTAACTAATATGGAACTGATGTTTTATGGTTTGGGCCTGTATCACATTGATTTATCCAGTTTTGTTACATCGAAGGTAACCAGTATGATGTCAATGTTTAATCATGATTCTAATTTACAAACTGTAAATCTATCCAGTTTCGATGGTTCTAGTTTTGAAGGTCAGGCAACTTATTTCATGTTTTATAATGACAAATCTCTTAAAAAGATTGTGCTAGGACCAAAGATGGTATTTGACGCAGATAGTCCATATCTGAATAGTATGAGTAGTGATCGCACTACCTACACTGGTAAATGGCAAGCGGTAGGTACGGGCTCAGACCGGAACCCATTGGGGACGAAATTCGATTCATCTACAGATATTGTTAACCTATACAAGGGGAGTTCGCGGCCCTCTGAAATTGAAACCTATGTTTGGGAACCGGTAACGCGGCAAACACGGGTTACCGCCAAATATGTGAACGAAAGTGGCAAGCAAATTGCTGATGATGCTGCGACGACGTATGGGGTAATTGGTGAAAATAATCCCGGATACACAACAAAGCAGTTAGCCATAAAGGGCTATACCTTCGATAAGGTTGTGGGTGACGCGAGTGGTGCGTACCCGAATATCGATACAACCGTGACCTATGTTTATAAAAAAAGCGCAGTAGCGACCTCAGCAACTGGTTCTAACACGGCGTTGGTAGCCGAGCCGGTAACTGTTCAGTTCATGGATGAGAATGGGCAGAAATTGGCGGCAAGCGAAACGCTCACGGGTAGTTGTGGGGCGACTTATCAGGCAAGTCAGCGTAGTCTAAAGGGCTATACCTTAATGAAGGACTCAGGGAACACAACAGGAGAATTCACAACTGAACCACAAATAGTTACGTATATTTATCGGCGTGTGCAACCACTTAAGGCAAGTCGAGGATATACAGTCGTTTCTCCTGTTAAGACGATAGGTTTGTACCGCACCAAGAACTTTAAAGCTAAGCGACGTATCCACTGGTACTTACAAAAGCCACGAACAAAGTGGCCGATGTTTATCGTGACTAGTGAATCGATTTCTAACCAGGGACATTTACGTTATCACGTTAGGGATGTGAACCACGGTTCAAAGACCTTTGGCAAAACCGGCTACATCACTGCCAAAGCTCAGTACGTCGTTTCAACGTATTATGAGCGTGTCCCGCAAACTGTGAAAGTATTGAGAACATCAGGATTGAATAGCTATCGGCAAGCCGGTTTAAAGAAACGCGTTCATCATTCTCGTAGCAAACAGGTTTTGAAGGTAAAGAAGCTTGTTCACTATCACCGAACGACGCGCTTTCAGCTCACGAATGGCCAATATGTTTCAGCTAATAAAAAGCTGGTAAAAGCTATCAAATAATTTTCAAGATTAAATAAATTTCAATCCAACCCAAAAAACACCCCTGAGAAAAATTCTCAGGGGTGTTTCACGTGAAACAAAATATTATTTTGTAGCGTCAAATTGGTAATCGGCACTGTAGAATGGTACCCGGTAAGCCCGGTAGGCGTAGGCCTTGTCCGCCGCACTCTTCATCGTGGCGTTGAAGACTTGCTTGCCTGACTTGGTGACTTCGATGACGTTACTTTGCGCACCGTTGTGCTTGTAACCGAAGTCAATCAGCGTGTTGCCATTTGGCTGCCGTTCGGCGTAACCGATGACGTAGGTGAAATTGTCCTTCCCCAGTGACTTCCCGTAAGACCAGGTCGTCTTGATGGTCATCTTCTTGGCGTCCACGTGATATTGCACGGCTTGGGAGTACTTCCCAGACGTCTGCTTATTCCCGTTCGTAACGGCAATGTTGTTGTCGTACAACAGGAAGTCTTCGCTGTTCGCGGAGTTCTTACCGCCGTTGTTCAACAGGTAGATCCCGTGTTGACCACCGGTGATGACCGTGCCCTTTTCTGGCTTCAACAGGTATGGCCGATAAGCCTTAGGCCAAGTGGACTTCTTCTTACCAGAGTAGATCCACTTGATGTGGTCGGTCTTGTAGTCCAGCTTCATGATCATGTCTTGGTTCCGGCTAGAAATGACGATGGACTTGTCATTCTTGTCATAGTCCACGGCGTTTTGGTGGAGCCAGTCAATCTTCCCGTCGGCGCCCTTCGCGTACTTGGTCCACATGGATTTCGGCAATAATTTCTTCATGTCGATGACCTTCACTATTTTTCCCGTCTTGTGGGAAACTTCGACCATGGTGTCTTCCTTGTACTTGGACCCGTCAGAAACGGTGGCTAAGAAGTTATGGTTGGGCAGTTCGACCAAGTCATGGTGAATGACCGTGGTTTCGCTGTTGGCCTTGGCCGCAGCCTTACTGATGCTGGCGGCGTCAGAACTACTGGTGTTGGCGGCAAAACTGTATTCTTTGTAGACCCGACCTAAGTAGTCGGTTTCAAGTAAATCGTTATAAACGTCGGAGTTGACGTCCTTCTTCGACAGCATCATGATGTGACCGCCTGTCCACTGTTCAATCGTGTGTTGGGAGTAGTCGGTGCTGTACCACCGCACGGCGCCGTCTGCGTCAATCGCAAAGGGTTGCTTGGTGGTCCGGTTCATGATGGTCAGCTTGTTTTTGCCGATTTCCATCTTAGATTTGTCCACGTTTTTAGTTGTAATCGTGGCGTTGGCGACGTAGGTCGGTAATTTACCCGTCTGCATCTTCAGCGTCTTGGTCTGGGTCTTGCCATCTTTGTTGGTGGCGGTAATCTTCACCGTGTTGTTGGTAGCCGCGTACAGGCCGACGACCGGAACTTGGTGCGTCGTGGTGTAGCCACCCTTAACGGTGTTGGTGATCGACGTTTTGTCGGACTTGCCCACGACCGTGTAGCTGACCTTTTCGGCGTCTTTCGTTTTAAATGTCACTAAGGCGGACAGGGGGGACGTCTTGTACGGGTTGACCTTGACGTAAGGACTGTCCAATGTGTACTTACTGTTTTGCGCTGCTGCTTTATAGGTTGCGGTCAAACTTTTCTGACTGTCTTGACGCGTCGTGATGAGCTTGGTATCCAGATTCTTCTTGATCTGGGTATCCGTCAACACGGACTTATTCGTCTTGATCTTGTAGCTCGCCGCCGATGAGGTTGACGCGCTCTCGGAACTAGAACAACCGGCCAAACCGACTGTCAGAACTGCCAGGGAGGCAACAGCAAGCGTTACCATCCGGGGGTGTTTGAATTGCAAATGAGCCATCTCCTTTAAAAATTGTCGAAAAAATGGGGGAGTGGTCACTAAGACCAAGCTCCCCCAACGCTATGTAACACTTAACAATATAACACTTTTGCCGACGGCACTTTGTTAATAAAAACTGACTCTTTTGTGAACAAATTGTGAACTTTATGAATTCTACTATAACTAGCGGATTATAAAGCGTAATGTAAAACTTGACTGGTCTTTTTAAGCAAGAAATAACGTTATCTAAGAAATTCTTATTTTCTGTTTAGAAAACCATCAGGACGTCAGGGTTAATCAGATGATATAACTAAAGACGTATTAATTACGGGGCGACCCGTTAGAAGAGGTGAGACCGTGGCCGAACGGAAAAAACGGCGGTATTTACATGAAGTTGATCTCATGCGGGTCATGTTTATCGGTGGGGTGTTGCTCAATCACACCACGACGGCATTTGAGAACCGCTTAGTCGATACCACGAATAGTCAATTACTGTTGGAAGCGACCCACTTGGCCCTGCATTTTACCCGGATGGGCTTTATGTTCATGACGGGGTTGGTGTTGGTCCTCAATTATTACAACCGTGACCATCAATGGCTGCGCTTTTGGAAGAAACGTTACATCAGTTCAGGGATCCCCTATATTGCCTGGAACGCGATCATCATGATCGTGGCGACGTTGATTGCGAGTGGCGGCATTGATTGGCCGAAATATTGGGCCCATTTGGGGAACGCGTTGCAGTATGGGAATGAGTATTACATGTATTATATTGTGGTGACTTTCCAGCTGTACCTGCTGTTCCCGGCAATCGTGTATATGTTCAAGAAATTGCCGACCCACCATCTGGCCATCATTGGAATCAGTGGGGCCGTGCAGTTGTTCTTGATCACTGGGATCAAGTACTGGTTGCCCCACATTGATACCAGCAATTGGCTGTGGTGGTTCCGAGCTTACGGCAACAACGTATTTGTTTACCAGTTCTACTTCGTGGTGGGGGGCTTCGTGGCCATTCACTACGACGACGTGGTGGCCTTCATTGAGAAGAACCACAAGTTCATCAACTGGATGGCGGGCCTACTGGCGATTGGCACGGTCTTCTTATTCTTCGGTGACCGCGATATCTTACAGTTGAGCCGCAAAGCCGTCTTCTCCGTGCACCAGCCGTTCATCTTCATTTACGACTGCTTTATGATTTTATTTGTTCTCTGGTTCGGCCTGCAGTACGCCAAAGCGCGCCAACACGGCTTACCAGACTGGCTAGACAACCTGATTCAGGCCTTCTCCAAGGTTTCCTTCGGGATTTATCTCTGTCAAAGTTTACCGATCTTTGCCTTAAATGCCATTTTGGCCCACATCAGCTTGCCCGCTTGGGTCTTACTACTCTTGCTGCCTGTCGGTTACCTGTTCGTAGCCGGTGGTGCGCTGCTGATTTCATGGTTCTGCTTCAAGGTACCGCCATTCGGTATCCTGATTGGCCGGCCCCAATGGCACTTGTTCTCGAAAGGAGCACGTTCACATGTCAAAAGTAACGCTTAAATTAACCAATCAATTAAAAATGCACGCTAACGACCAAATCATCAAGGATGAGGCCCGCGACCAATGGTATACCGGTGCGGAACTCGCGGCTGACGTCGATCAACTCGACGACCAGTTACGCGGCCTGCACGTGGGCCACGGTGACGTGGTTTACGTTTGCCTGCCAAACTCGGGGATGTATCCCGTCTTGACGCAAGCCATCTGGGAAATCGGCGCCATCATGAACCCGGTTTCGGCCAACACACCAGCGGCAGAAATGTTAGCTGACTTGAAGGAACACGACTACGCCGCTGTTATTGTGGCCGATGACTTAGTCGACGCCGTGTTAGCTGACCGGCAGACGCAACGGGCTGATTTGAAATTAAACACGGCCGACAACTTGACGGTCATTCGCGACACCCAGGTAGCCGGTCACGTGGCCGCAACGCCAACCGAAGAGGATCTGGCCTTGATTTTGCACACGTCTGGGACGACTGGTAAGCCTAAGCGGGTTGGCTTGACCCATGACTTGATTCGGCACGGCGCCCAACACGATATCGACGCCCACCGGTTAACGGCCGCCGACACGACGCTGATTACCATGCCAATGTTCCACATCAACGCACAGGTCGTCTCCGTCTTATCGACACGCCTGTCTGACGGTAAAATGGTCATCACGCCGAAGTTCTCCGCGAGTCGTTTCTGGCTACAGGTTCAAAACAACGGTGTCACTTGGGCTTCCGTGGTCCCAACGATCATTAACATCCTGCTCTTAAACGACAAGGCCAAGGCGGCTTACAACGACCAAACCCATTTGCGCTTCGTACGTTGTTCTTCCTTCTCCTTGCCACTCGAAAAGCTGACCGACTTCGAAGACACGTACCACACGCGCATCTTGGAAGGTTACGGCATGACCGAGACTGCCAGTCAATGCACGTTGAATCCCTTTGATAAGCCGAAGGTTGGTTCCGTGGGGTTACCCGTGGGCACTGACATGGCCATCTTGATCGACGGTAAATTTACTACGACACCCGGTCAATCCGGTGAGATTGCGGTGCGGGGTGATCACGTCATCAAGTCTTACCTTGATCCCCATCCAGATTCCTTCAAGGATGGCTGGTTCCTGACTGGTGATTTGGGTTACTTCGATGACGACGGTTACCTCTACATCAACGGCCGGAAGAAGGACATCATCAGCGTTGGTGGCGAAAAGGTCGCCCCAGCACGGGTGGAAAACGTCTTGAGTGAACTGGACTTCATCAAGGAAATCACGGTCATTGGGACGCCCGACGACCTGTACGGTGAAGCTGTGACGGCGGTCGTTATCAGCCGGCCAAACAGCGGCAGTCAAGCGGACCAAGAACAGGCCATCTTCGACCAAGCCAAGAAGGCGTTGGCCGGTTACGAACAACCCAAGCACGTCCTCTTCGTTCGCGACTACCCACGTAACGCGACGGGGAAGGTCGTTCGGCCGAAGTTGCGCGACCTGGTCGTTAACGATCCGGTGAAGTTGGGTGCTAGCGCATGAGTCGGACCAAGCGGACATTTTTAAAATGGCTGGTCGGCATCGTGCTGGTCTTGTGGGTTGGTGTGGCCTTTTACGGCTACCAACAAACGGACGGCGCCAAAAGCAGCCACACCAACGGCTTGACGACGGTGACGGTTGGGTATCAGAAGGGCGATCCTTTTGATATCGCCAAGCAACGTGGCAAGTTGGTCAAGAAGATGAAAGCCAAGGGCTACCGGCTGGTGCTCAAGCAATTCCAAGACGGGAACGCATTGATGCAGGCTTTGAAATCCGGAAGTATCGACTATGCCCGAGCCGGGGATACGCCGCCCGTTACGGCCCAATCCGCGGGCACCAAGCTGGCTTACGTCGGCGTGGGGTCCACGAAGGCTAAGGGGTCGGGTATCCTGGTCAAGAAGAACAGTGGCATCAATTCCCTGAAGGATTTGAAGGGCAAGAAGATTGCCTACACCAAGGGGACCAGTTCCCAGTACCTGCTGCTCCAACTGCTGGTCAAGGCCGGTCTGGAGGTTCATGACGTCGATTGGGTCAACATGGACCAATCAGCGGCCAGTGTCGCCTTTGCCAAGGGCAAAATCGATGCGTGGGTCACTTGGGATCCGTATACGGCCCAAGCAGAGCTGACGCAAAACGCCAAGGCCCTGAGTAATGGGGTCGGCATGAGTAATAACCGGGACTACATTTTGTCCATGCAGACCTATGCCAAGTCGCATAAGACTGTGTCGAAGTACCTGGTGGATTACTTGGAAGACGATATGCACTGGGCTGATACCCACCATAAACAACTGACGACCATGCTCAGCAAGTCGCTGAAACTGAAGAGGTCAGTCGTGAAAAAGATGGTGGACCGCCGTCGCTACAGCATTCGCGGCATGTACAACAGTGTTATCAAGGAACAACAAGAAATGGCCGATAATTTCTATAAGAACGGCATTACGACCAAGAAAATTAACGTTAAAAGCGCCGTGACCTACTTGAAGTAGGTTAGGCAGGGGTCGCCAATCAGTGAGTTGGCGGCCTTTTTCTGATTAGGAGGACTGAGTGGCGATCACTCAGCCCTTTTTGGCTTTGCCAAAAAGGGGCCGTTACTGTTACTAACGAAATTGGCGGGTGATTTGTGCGGGATTTTGGGAAAGTTAAGGGATGTTTAAGGTTATCTGATGATAAATGATGGTGAGATAAGAAAAACAAGAAACAGCCAAATCGTATTTTGAGGATAGAGGTGGTGCCGAAGCGAAAACTTTTAACAGTTATTAAAAACTAGAAGGAAATCCTTATTTAAGTTCAATGTGATAAAGATTATTCATGAAGTAGAGGTATCCAAGATAAAGTTCGAATAATTCTACCGTGTTACGTGGATCAAGATTAAAGATTTCCTTGATGCGTTCTAGGCGATAGCTAAGTGTGTTTCTATGGATATGTAGCGCTTTTGCAGTATTAACCATACTTCCATTGTTATCAATAAATGTACTAAGAGTTTGAATGAGTTCATTACCAGATTCGGATCTATGTTCTTTCTTAAATGTGATTTCAAGCGAAGGGAGAGGTAGTTCACTACTTAAAAGCTTATCGACAAAAGCGATTTGTTGATAATAAATTTGGTCTGAACGATTAAAGATTGTACTAATCTTGAGTGCTTGTGTTGCCTGATGAATAGATGTGCCAATATCTTTGGTTGCTAGACCAACTCCGATTCGAATTTTTTTGGCTTGGCAGTACTTAACAAGACGTTCAATGGTGTCTTTTAATCTAGTCAGAATAATCGTTGTCTTAGCATCTAGAATCACCTTGTAATCGGTCCCATCCATAATTCCCATAGGGAGGTCTTGCTTCTCAATAGCAATTGCGGTTCGTGGTTTTAGAATGTCAATTTTTAATTGACTGGCCTCTAAGAGAAGTTCAGTTTTTGCTTCAATATTGCTTGTAACTTGCGACCATTGATAAAGAAATCGATTAAGTGTATTTTCTCTTTGCTTTTCTCTTAAATTACTTTCATTTTGACTTAGCAATAATTCTGTTGCGATTCTTAACAGAGAGGCCAAAGGAGTAACCTTTTTCGGATCGCCTGTGATTCCGATAACGCCAACAATTTCGTTATCGAAAAAGATTGGCATATTTATTCCGGGTTGTCCATGCTGTCCGAATGATCGGGCCATTGGTAGCGTCTTTTTCTGCTCAATAGCATCGAGTGCACCCACGTGTAGTGTGTTGATTCTAGAGCTATCCCCGCTAGCGATAACATAGCCATTTTGGTCCATTAGATTAACATTATAAGGAATTTGGGCCATCATTTTGTTAACGATAGATTGCGCTAATGCTGGATCAATTTTCATAAGATTACCTACCTTCATTCATAACTTAATATAGTCGATAATTAGACAGGGTGTGAATATAGCGGTCACAACTAATCAACTAATTTGGTCTAGCAAAGTTGTGCAAGTGACAAAACATTGGCTAATGCCGTAATATAAAATGACTGGATATGTTGATTATCGATAATGTAACCGCCTCCATTATTCTAAACGCATAAGTGCAACTTTTTCAAGCTGATTTACTACGGGTAGGCTCTGATTATACTTGAAAATTGTAGGTGATCAATGTGGTTAAATGAAAATATGAAATGTCTAAAAAGGAGATATATCACGCTTTTAAGGGATACTGAAGTGGTTGGTACAAGAGAAGTATCTGGCTAACTTGAGTGTTTAACCAAAGTTTGATATTTAAAGTTTGTGCAACTGCATACATGAATGAACTTACTTATGTAATACACTAAGACTTGTAAAAACGAACTGGAAATTTTTCTAGATGAGTGTGTTCATAATTTCACTTTTTACAGAAGAGGTGTTAGGCCTATGTCTCTTCTGAACTTTGGAAAGAAAGAAGTGTAGTAAGGTATGACAAAAGTTGTGTATATTCCAGAAGACATTGCCAATGTAGGTAAGGAGTACTTGGTAAACAAGGGGTATAGCGTAGTCGTGGGAACGGGAACTGACAAACGGACAATCTTAAAAGAAGGGAAAGATGCAGAAGGAATTATCTTACGGACATCAGAATTTGGAAAAGATATTATTGATAGCTTGCCAAGTGCAAAAATTATTGCGCGACACGGAGTAGGCTTTGATAACGTTGATGTGAAGGCGGCAACGACAGCTGGAAAATGGGTAACTAATACACCACTAGCTAATGCGAGTTCAGTAGCAGAAACTGCGACAAGTTTATTATTGGCGCTTGCTAAGAATTTAAAGAACGATATTAATCATATGGCTAATGATGACTTCTTTTATAAAAACTCACATAAAGGAATGGATCTAGAGGGTAAAACTTTAGGAATCGTTGGTTACGGTAAGATTGGAAAGATGTTTGCTAAAAAAGTTCAAGGTTTAGACATGAACATTTTGATTTACGACCCATTTGTTTCGAAAACGGAAATTGGTAAGTTGGTTTCTCGTGAGGAACTTCTGACAACATCGGACTTTGTTTCGCTACATTTACCTGCCAATGATCAAACAAAGGAATCGTTTGGCGAAGGTGAATTCAAGCTGATGAAGAATTCAGCTTATTTGATTAATTTATCGCGAGGTAGTGTCATTAATGAAAGCGCTTTAATAGAGGCGCTTGAAGCAAAACAAATCGCTGGTGCAGCGCTTGATGTGTACTCTCAAGAACCGCTACCAATGGATAGTCCTCTGTTTAATTTAGAAAACGTTACCTTGACACCGCATATTGCTTCTAATACGAGTGAAACAATGGATCGAATGGCTTTACATGCAGCAATGGAAGTGGATCGAGTTTTATCAGGTAACAAGCCTAAGTGGCCGGTTAATCAAGTGCTTGTTGAAGAATAGATTGATAATTAATTTATGGAGATGACATTATGATTTACGATACGATTAAAAGTTTTGAAGAAAACAAATTATATGATGACAAGACTAAGTTGGTCCTGGATTATGTGAAGAGTCATGATATTTCAAAGTTAGAAGTAGGTAGCCATCAAATTGACGGTAATAACTTTTATGTGAATGTTTTGAGCTATGATACAGAGAATGCTGAAAACCGCTCTTGGGAAAGTCATGATAAATATATTGATGTCCACGTATTGGCTTCAGGGATTGAAGGACTGGCCCTAAATGATACTTCTAACATGCAGCGTCTTGAATATAATATCAAGAAAGATAAGGCGACGTTGACGGGAAGTGAGAATGTTACTTTATCTCTGAGACCTGACGAAATTTTAATTTGTTATCCTGAGGACGGTCATAAAACAGGTATTCAAGTGACTGAACAACCTAGCCATTTAAAGAAGTGTGTTTTCAAAGTTAAGCTTTAAGTGGGTCGCTAAGCAGAATTAAGGATCATCAAATATGAAACGGGGTTCTCAGTTTTGGAAGATGCTAAGAAAGAAAAATCATTTAATAAGAAACGTTGGATTTCGGTATTGATTAGTGTTGTATTGGGAATAATTATCTGGTTTATTCCAGTTCCAGGTGCGTTTTCAGTCAACGCTTGGCATTTATTTGCCATCTTTGTTGCCACTGCATTTGGGTTTATGTTGCGTCCGTTTCCTTCAGGCGTTGTTACACTGATTGCGTTGACCGCGACGATGGTGACAGGCATTTTACAAGTTCCAGAAGCTTTTGAAGGATTCAGTTCAGATACGATTTGGTTGATTGTTTCAGCATTTCTATTCTCTCGTGGTTTAATTAAGACTGGTCTTGGGCGTCGAATAGCTTACTTTTTAATGGCTCGGTTTGGCTCAAGTTCTTTGAAATTAAGTTATTCGCTGTCGTTAGGGGACCTTATTATCAGTGCATTTGTTCCTTCAAACACTGCTCGTTCTGGTGGAATTATGTATCCAATCGTTCGAAGTATTGCGAGCGTTGCAGGTTCTGAACCTGATAAAGAACCGCGTAAAATTGGGGCCTATCTTATTATGTCCCTGGTACATAATGATAATATTGCAAGTGGGCTGACGATGACGGCATGCGCAGGGAACTTGCTAGTGGTAACTTTTGCGGCAAAGATTGCTAATATTCATTTGTCCTGGTTTTCCTGGTTTCTGATGGCTTCAGTTCCGGCGCTAGTTGCGTTTATTGCAACGCCTTGGGTATTATATAAAATTTTCCCACCGACTATGAAAAAAACACCTGAAGCGCGTATTGCTGCGCAACAAGCTCTGGGTGATATGGGAAAAATGAGTGCCGAGGAAAAGCTATTATCACTGATTTTTGCGATTACCATTATTGGTTGGGCAACTACAGGGATTACTGGTTTAAGTTCAACGGTGGTTGCTTTAGTTGGACTGTCGTTGATGACGTTAACTGGCATTTTGAAATGGCAGGATATTACCACTGAAAAAGGAGCATGGGATGTTATGTTCTGGATGGGTGGTATGTATAGTTTAGCTGATAATTTATCAAAAATGAATTTCTTTAAGATTTTTGCGCGTTACGTTGCACGAGATCTCCATGGCATTAGTTGGCCATTGGGGTTAGCAATTTTAATCTTTATCTTTATTGCAACTACGTATGGTTTTGCTAGCGGAATTTCTCATCTTTTGGCAATGTACCCAGTGTTCCTAACTGTGGCTATCGGGATTGGTGTACCACCATTCTTGGCAGTTATGTCATTAGGAATTTGTACAGTTCTTTATCAAACGTTGACGCATTATGCTTCAGGTCCAGCGGCTGTTTACTTTGGTGGCGGCTATGTTGAGCAAGGAACTTGGTGGCGTTTGGGACTTGAGATGTTACTCATGAACTTTGTTATCTGGGGATTTGTTGGGTTTACTTGGTGGAAGATTCTGGGACTTTGGTAAAAGGAAAGTTGGTTCACTCTGCAGGTAGCTGTAGAGTGAACCAATTTTCGCTATTGACCGATAAAGTTGCAGCTATCAAAGTATGAAAGCGATATTATTTGTTTAATTGCACAAATAATCTGTAGTAAGTTAGAGACTTTGGGTAATATATTTGTGTGAAATTTATCTTATACTCATAAGTGTAGAAAAGTTGAAAGGGGTTCATTTATTATGAAATTAGGATTTATTGGATTAGGTATTATGGGTAAGCCAATGGCAAAGAACTTGGTTCGTGCAGGCCACGACCTGACTGTCTTCGACTTTAAAGATGACGCTGTGCAGGAATTAGTAGACCTTGGTGCTACCGCCGCTAAGGATGGCAAGACTGTTGCTGAAAAATCCGATATCATCTTCACTATGGTTCCTAACTCACCTAACGTTGAAGCCGCTCTGTTTAATGAAGGTGGTGTGGCTGAAGGATTGAGTGCCGGCAAGACGGTTATTGATATGAGTTCAATCAACCCATTGGCTAGCCAAGGATTTGCTAAGCGCTTGGCTAAATTAAACGTTGGTTTCTTGGATGCCCCTGTTTCAGGTGGTGAACCTAAAGCTATCGATGGTTCTATTGCCTTCATGGTTGGTGGGGACAAGGATCTCTTTGACAAAAACAAGGAATTGTTAGACGTCATGGGTGGTTCTGTCACCTACGTTGGTGCTGTTGGTGCTGGTAACACGACGAAGTTAGCTAACCAAGTCATTGTTGCGTTAAATATCGCTGCTGTCAGTGAAGGGTTTGCCCTTGCTAAGAAAGCTGGTTTGGATCCAAAGATGGTCTTTGATGCTATCCACACTGGCTTAGCTGGTAGCACGGTTATGGATGCTAAGGTGCCAATGATGATTGCTCGGAACTTCGAACCAGGCTTCCGTGTTGATTTGCACATCAAGGACTTGCAAAATGCCTTGGATACATCTCACTCATTGCACGTTGGGTTACCATTGACTGCTGAAGTTATGGAAATCTTGCAATCTGTTAAGAACGACGGTAATGGTAGTGATGACCATTCAGCTATTGCTAAGTTCTACGAAAAGATGAACGATTTGACTATTGAATAGTTAGAACAATTAATCTGGCAATTAAAGGAAATGGGATTTTAGGACATCCCTTTTTCTTTTACGCCAAATGTGAAAGGGAGGGTAATATGTCAATTCCTAAGATTGTTAAAATGGACGTATATCCGGTTGCCGGATATGACAGTATGTTATTGAATCTAAGTGGGGCACACGGACCATACTTTACTAGAAACATCGTTATTTTAACTACAGATACAGATGAGATTGGTGTTGGCGAGGTTCCCGGTGGCAAGAAGATTACTGATACGTTGAATGAATCTAAGCCGTTGATTCTAGGTAAAAGTTTAGGTGAATATAAAGATGTTTTACAAACCGTTCGAGACAAATTTTCGGATCGAGATTCTGGTGGTCGCGGATTACAAACTTTTGATCTGAGGACAACTATTCATGTCGTGACGGCAGTCGAAGCAGCGTTTTTGGACCTTTTGGGCAAACACTTACACGTGCCAGTCGCTGCGCTATTAGGTGATGGTCAACAACGGGAAAAGGTAGATGTTTTAGGATATCTTTTTTACGTTGGTGATAAATCGAAGACAGATTTAGACTACATCAGTCATGATGATGATTCTGACGAATGGGGCCGCGTACGACGTGAGCCTGCTTTGACGCCAGAAGCTATTGTTAAGCAAGCACAAGCTGCTTATGACCGTTATGGGTTTAAGACCTTTAAGCTTAAGGGCGGTGTCTTCGATGGTGAACAAGAAGTTGCTGCAATTAAAGCATTGCATAAGGCCTTTCCACAGGCTAAGTTAGATCTTGATCCAAATGGATCTTGGTCACTGAAAAAGGCGATTCATTATGCATCTGAACTTAAAGGAATATTGACCTATGCAGAAGACCCTTGCGGTGCGGAAGACGGTTTCTCTGGGCGTGAAATCCTATCAGAATTCCGGAAAGCGACATTCTTACCCACGGCTACTAACATGGTTGATACAGACTGGCGGCAGATGGCTCATGCTATTGCCTTAGATAGCGTTTCCGTCCCGTTAGCTGACCCGCATTTTTGGACTATGGAAGGCTCTGTCCGGGTTGCTCAACTTTGTCATGAATTTGGGTTGAACTGGGGTATTCATTCTAACAATCACTTTGATATTTCCTTAGCGATGGTTGCTAATACAGCAGCTGCTGCTCCTGGTGATATTTATGCGATTGATACGCATTGGATCTGGCAAGACGGTCAAAATTTGACTAAAAATCCTTATCAAATTAAAGCGGGCCAACTTACGGTACCGGCTTCTAACGAAGGTTTAGGTATTGAAATTGATTTGGAGGCAATCAAGGAAGCAAATAAACTCTATATTGAAAAGAACCTAGGTGCTCGGGATGATTCCAAGACCATGCAATACTTGATTCCTAACTGGCATTTTGATCCTAAAAAGCCGGCATTAGTTCGTTAGAAAGGGAAGGAAAATAATTATGGACATTAGTCGAATTAAAGGTATTATTGTACCGTTGCTGATTCCAGTAAATGATGATGAAAGTGTGAATGAATCTAAACTGCGAGAAGTTGTTGACCACGTTATTGATGGTGGTGTACAAGGTATCTTGGCATTTGGTAGTAATTCAGAATTCTACATGTTCACTGATGAAGAAATGACTGAAATCTTTAAGATCATCGTTGACGAAACAAACGGTAGAGTTCCTGTCTTCTTCGGAATGGGTCCAATTCGGACCAGCCATGGGGTTAAATTGGCCAAGCTGGCTGAAAAGCTGGGTGCTGACGGGATTTCTGTTCTGCAACCGATGTTCCTCAAGCCAACTGATGAGGAATTGTATGGCCACTTTAAGACGATTGCCAATACTGTGCCAAACTTACCAATGCTGTTGTACAATAACCCACGGGTGGGCTACCGCTTGAATGCCTCCTTGGTTAGTGACTTAGCCCACAATGTTGAAAACATTATTGGTGTTAAGGATTCCAGTGGTGACATGACTTACTTCAGTGAAGTTGTTCGGTTAACACAAGATATTGAGTTCCGTGCGTTCACTGGTAAAGACACATTAATTTACTTAGGATTGTGTGCAGGTTCATGGGGCAGTGTCTGCTCAACGGCTAACGGCTTAGTCAAAGAAGTTGTTGATATTTACGACAAGTTCGAAACCGGTGACTACAAGGGTTCTCGTGAAGCACAGTATAAGTTTAATCCAGCACGACTGGTTCAAAATAAGGCTAGCTTCCCAGTAGCAACTAAGGATATGGCTAATTTGCTTGGCATGAATGTCGGTAAGCCAATCCTCCCAAGTCTGCCATCTAACCAAGAAGTACTTGACGGCATGAAGACGGAAATTGATAAACTGGTGGGGACTAAGACCACGAATTGAGGTTTTTCTTATGACAAGGGTACTAATTGCATCGGATTCGTTTAAAGGAAGTGCAACGTCAAACGAGGTAGCTGATTATATCGCAACGGGGGCTCACCAAGCTGACCCTACAATTCAGGTCACAACCGTTCCAATTGCAGATGGTGGCGAAGGCACAGTCAATAGCGTGTTAGCTGCTGTCGGCGGTCAAGCCTATACAGCTTCAGTTGTTGGTCCGCTAGGCCAGACGGTTGAAGCCCAATGGGGAATGATTGATCAGGAGACGGCGATTGTTGAGGTTGCTGAAGCCGCTGGATTAAATCTAGCCAAGAGTGATCTTGATCCCATGTTGACGACGACTTATGGTGTTGGCCAAATGATTCAAGCTGCTTTGAATCGTGGTGCTTCTAAAATCTATATTGGTCTCGGTGGCAGTGCCACCAACGATGGCGGCATTGGGATGGCTCAAGCACTCGGTGGACACTTCTATGACAGCGCCAACCATGAGTTAGCTTATGGTGGTAATGGATTAATGCAGTTAGATCATATAGACCTATCTCAAATGGACCAGCGTTTAAAGAACACAGTTATTGTAGGGTTAACGGATGTAGCTAATCCATTAACTGGTCCCCAAGGTGCTGCTAAGGTTTTTGGCCCTCAAAAAGGTGCTAATAAAGAAATGATTCAATTGCTGGATCAGGGGCTAAGTTTGTTAGATCAAACATTGCAGGCTCAGCTCACTATTGACTGCGGTGAAGTTCCAGGTGCCGGTGCTGCTGGTGGGACTGGATTTGGAATCCTTAGTTTTCTTGGTGGTCAATTAAAGCCAGGTATCGAGGAAATTATGCGACTAGTTAAGTTAGATGCACGAATTTCTAAATCGGATTTAGTAATTACTGGTGAAGGCCAGATTGATGGCCAATCGCTAATGGGAAAAGCACCAATAGGGATTGCACATCTGGCAAAGCAACATGGGTTACCAGTTATCTTAATTGCTGGTAGCATTGGGGATAATATTCAAGCGGTTTATGCATCAGGCGTCGACTTGGTTCTTTCATCGACAGCATCGCCAATGAGTGTGAATCGCGCAATTGCTAATGTACGGCCGCTGTTAACCCAAGCGGGGTATACGGCAATGCGAGCTTTCAACCTTAATCGAGTTCTTATTGATTAGTTCAGAGCAATACGATTTGATCCTTCAGATAAATACGTAACAAGATTGCTTTAATTGGCAATTCGCGTTAATAACCTGGGAAATATTAGCTTATTTTAATATTTCCCGGGTTATTTCAATGTAATATCAGAAAATCCTTGCTCATCACGCCGCGTCATCCGCTATAACTAGACTCAGGAGGTGAGATTCATGTCAACTTACACGACGGGCGAACTTGCTAAAAGCGTCGGGGTTTCGGTGCGGACGCTCCAGTACTATGACCAAAAGCACTTACTGAAGCCAACCGCCACGACTGACGGTGGTCGGCGCATTTATACCGAGGCGGATGCAGACACGCTCAAGCTGATTTTACTACTGAAGAGTATGGGCTTGAAGTTAGCCGCGATTCGCGAAATTCTGGCGAGTGACAATGCGCAACCGGTTTTGGAATTGCTCCTGGCAGAACAAGCCAAGCGATTGACTCGGGAACGCGACCAAGCGACGACGCAGTTGCGAACGGTGACAGCGGTCCAACAAAGCTTAACGGGTGCGGCGGGTTTGTCCCTCAAATCCATTAAAGACATGGATCGACTGATGAATAATCAACAGTCTTTGAAGCGGGTGCACGGCCGACTAGTCGCTGGTGGGTTACTGATGGATGCGCTGGAGATTGCTGGACTGGTCTATGCCTGGCTTACCGGCAATTGGTGGGTCTTCGCTGGGGTGATGGTCGTGGCCATCGTGGTCGCCGCGGGCTTGACCCGTCACTATTTCCAACAGGTGGCCTACACCTGTCCTCACTGTCACACGACCTTTAAACCGCGTTTCTGGCAGGCGTTTTGGGCAGGGCACAGTCCCCGAACTCGTAAACTGACTTGCCCGCACTGTGGCCAAACGGATTACTGTGTCGAAGTGTTTGCTGAATCAAGTAAATTGTCCTAAACTGTGACTAGTTAAGATGTTCACAGAAGGGTGGAATTTTGATGAATGAGCAACGAACCGTACGTTTGATCTTGCCGCAATGGCAAGGCGGCGTCAATCCGGATTATTTGTTTGGAGCGGAACTACTGGCACAAATCTTGCCGCCAGATGACCAGGCCGAAACAATTCACGTGCCGGTCTCAGCGGATTTAGCAGCCAGTCAAACGGCGACGGACGGTGTGGCTGGTAAGCCCATCTTGTTGCGGCAGATGGCCGAGACCAAGTCAATTTTGGCCGTCAAACAACCAGACCGGGTGATTACGGCTGGCGGTGACTGTTCTATTTCAGAAGCGCCCTTCGATTACCTTAGCGGCAAGTACGGTGAGAGCTTGGGGGTCTTGTGGTTGGACGTCCATCCGGATATTGCGGATCCTAGTACGTCGCAACACGCGCATGAAATGGTCGTCGCCAACCTGCTGGGCAAGGGGGACCCAGACTTCAGTCAAGCGGTCGCTCATCCCATTTTGCCACGTCAGTTGATGTACGGCGGGTTAGACCACCGGGCGTTGCGGCCAATGGATCAAGCGGTCGACACGTTGGGGATTCGCTACGCTACGCCGGAAGAGCTGGCCAGTGATAGTCAGTCGATTCTGGATTGGCTGGCTGCCGAAAAGCTGACCCATCTGGCGGTTCATCTGGATCTGGACGTCTTGACGCCGGCTGATTTCCGGTCCATCTTACCGGCGCAACCGCACACGGATGTGAATAACTTCGGGGCCGCTGTTGGTCAGCTGGCCTTGCGCCAAATTGTGCGGGTCATGCAGGATGTCAGCCAGCACGCGGATGTCGTGGGCTTCAGCATTGCCGAGCATATGCCGTGGGATGCGATTAATCTGCGGCATGCGTTAAGCGAGATTTCGATTTTTAAATAAGCGTCAAAAATCCCCAGCCACCGGCAATCTGCCAGCGACTGGGGGTTTTTCAAATTCTAAGATTCAACCTTATCATGTAAAATTGCGTCCAACACGTCTTCGGCGACCAGGCCGACTTGGCCGGCGTCGTGGCGGTCGGTGGGGCCGTTGAATTCGGCGTAGTTGGTCTCGTGCTTCATGACCACGATGCGGTCCGCCATGCGGGCGGCTTCGTTGACGTCGTGGGTGACCAGGATGGTCGTGAGCTGTTGTTGCTCACAGATGTGTAGGATCAGGTCCTGCATTTTCCGCCGGGTCAAGGCGTCCAAGGCACCCAGGGGTTCGTCGAGCAACAAGACTTGGGGATGGGACATCAATGCCCGGGCCAAGGCGACCCGCTGCTTTTGCCCACCGGACAATTGGTTCGGGAACTGTTGGGCGTATTCGTCGAGGTCGACCAGGTGCAAGAGCTTCTTGGCTTCGGCCTGTTGCTGGGCGTCGTGGCTCTTGAACGACAGATTGTCGAGCACCGTCATCCACGGCAACAGCCGGTCTTCTTGAAACATCACGCGAATCACGACCGCGGAATCTTCACGGGTCTCGTGGTTGAACAAGACTTGACCGCGCGTGGGTGTTTCCAAGCCGGCAATCATGCGCAGCAGGGTACTTTTCCCGCCCCCACTCATGCCGACCAGCGCGAGAAATTCGCCGGGTTCGATGTTAAAGCTAACGTCGCCCAAGGCGGTGATTTGACCGTAGTCCTTGCCGATGTGGTCGATGGTAATTTCTGGTTTTGTCGTCATTACTTACTGCTCCTTCCCAGCGTCTGCCAGTCGAGGAAGAGCGTTTCAAAGCTCTTGGCGACCAGGTCAGAAATCTTCCCGAGGATGGCGTAGATCACGATACACAAGATGACCGTTTCCATGTCCACGAAGTCTTCGGCGTTGGTTGACATGTAGCCGATACCGGAGTTGGCGGAAATGGTTTCGGCCACGATTAAAGTGGTCCACATGACCCCTAAGGCGTAGCGCACGCCGACTAGCACTTGTGGCAGGGCAGCGGGGAAGATGATTTTTTGAAAGAGTTCACGTTTGGATAAATTGTAGGACTGACCCATTTCAATCAGGTCCGGGTCCACGTTGCGAATCCCGTTGAAGGTGTTGATGTAGACCGGGAACATGGTCCCGATGGCTACCAGCGAAATCTTGGCAGATTCGTTGATTCCCAGCCAGATGATGATCAGTGGAATCAGCGCCAAATGGGGCACGTTGCGGACCATTTGAATTGAAGAGTCGAACAGCAGGCGTGCGGTATTGGACATCCCGTTGACAAAGCCTAAGACGAAGCCCAAGCCCCCACCGATGACCAGGCCTAACGTTGCCCGATACAGGCTAATACTCATGTTCTTCGGCAGTTCGCCACTTTGCGTCAGCTTGACGCCATCTTGTAAGACGGCCCACGGTGACGGCAAAATGTTGGTCGACAGCCAGCCCAGACTACTACTGAGTTGCCAGATGGCTACGACGAGTACGGGAATTAAAAATGGCAAGAACCCTTTAAATGAGAAGGACCGCGTCTTCGGTTTCGGCGGAAGCGCGGGGGACAGTGCAACAGTTTTTTGCATGAAAATGAGCCTCCTAGGCAGGAATAATCAAAATTAAGTGATGCGGCGGGATTGATACTTACCGCCAGCCTACCCGTAGTTTACAAGTAATTTTGGGTCACAACTATTGCCGTTTTCTAAGTGTTAAATAAGAATTTCTTAGAAAGGTGGGGTGGGAGGCTCGCTGGACCGTCATTGGGGTAGTGGTAGGTGTAATTTGGCGAATAGTTTTCTAGCATCGAGCGACTGTTGCATGGCCCGTGACACAAACAGTTGCTGGTGTTGGCGAACGTGCTGGGCGAGTGCGGCCGGTTGGGTGAGCAGGCGTAACTTGATCTCTTGATCGAGTGACTGTACGACCAGGTTATTTTTAATATTGGATAGCGTACTAGAACTCATAGCCAGCAATAACGCCGTTTCACGGAGCGTTAACCCCAGTTTTGCGCGGGCAGTCTTGATTTCTTCTGGGAATAAAAAGCCATATTGTTCCCGATAAAGCTGATAATCAGTGTCCAAGTTCTGTTCAATCTGATCGAGCGGTTCCAGATAATTAGCGGTGTCGTTTAGGTCGGCACCAGCCGTAACCCAGTAATAATGTGTATTTTCCAGGGGGTCACCGGCAATCATGGCAGTCTCTTGAACTGCAATGACGGTATAGGCAATCTTGTTGCCAGTGATATTGGTTGACGTGACGTAGTTGATGATTTTCATGAGAGGCCTCTTTTCTAGGGATGGGAGAACCAAGTGATGTTGAGTGGCTTTCCTTGTGGATGGTAAGATTCGAGTTGAGTGAAGTCAGGGCCAATATTAAATTTGACGTACATTGACTTAAATAAAAATAATTTGGTTTGTTACTGTGAAATAACAAGTTTAGTCAAGAAATACTATTAAACTGAGGGTTGAAAGATAAATATCAGTTAGAAGCACTGTTACCACGCGACTGATGACGTAAAAATTAGTCGTTTATAGCATCCTAGTAAGGACTGGCCGCCTACCGTCAGCCAACTATGGGTTGGAACGCGGTGGGCGGACCGGACCGAGCCTGAGAACCGGTCTCGGCCTCGCTTTGAGCCGAAGGTCACGTCTCAAAGACGCTAGTTGTCTAAGCGGCATGAACCACGCCGCTAAGACAACTCCCACGGCTGAACCCATATTTGGCGGACTCTCGGCTACAAGTGTGCTTGCTAGTAACAGTTGGTTTAGCCACAGGTGGCGATTGATTGGGCAACTAATCTTTAACTAAGACAGTGTTGCTGATAATCGCCAACTCGCCGGA
>NZ_RHOB01000021.1 GCF_003946085.1 Levilactobacillus angrenensis
GCACCGCCTACGGCTACCGCAACTGGACCAACTTCCACTATAGAATACAGATTGAATTTAATATCCGGGTCCAAAAAAGAGGCCCAATTCGTAAGTGAATTGAACCTCTCAAATTCTCCCCATCAACACCGGTTGACAAAGAGCCCAAAAAACAAAGAAATCCAATTCATCTACGAATTGGATTTCTTTCATCTCAATCAACATTAATCAATGAGACATCTCACACACTATACTAGCCTAAGTAGTCAGTATTAGTATTTGAGTTAGTGTTAGAAGCAGTAGCAGGGCCCGCAACAAGCTTTGCAGTGTATGCAACTGTGTAAGTTTGACCAAACTTAGTACCAGCGTTTAACGTTGGAGTAGCATTCGTATCTGCATCATATTCATAGTGGTAAGTGTTCTTAGCACTATCAGTGTAAGTCTTAGTACCTTGAATAGTAGCAAGAGTACCCTTATCAGCAAATAATGAAGTAAATGCAGTAGTGTCATTCATAACTGCAGAAGTAGCACCAGTCAAATCATCATTACTCAATGCAGGGATAACGGCGTTAGTCTTATTCAAGATATCACCAATAGCCGCACCCTTGAAGTCAGCAGCAGGTGCTGGATCAAGACTGAGCGTGTCAGGATCCGTAACCGTTTGTACCTTAAGCGTCAACTTAGAAGTAGCGGTTTGAGTAACAGGAACGGTGTAAGTACCACCGTAAAGGCTGTCACCAGCAACAGCTGGAGTAGTTACAGCAGTTGAACTAGTGTCAACTTGGTAATTAGCAGGAACATTAGCCTTTGCCTTAGCAAAGTTATCCAAAGTGGTTCCAGCAGCGTTAGTAGTCGTTGCACCAACTTGGTCGTTTTGCTTAGTATTCTTAGCAGAAGTAATCCAAGTTGCAGTACCTACAGACTTCTTAGTAGCGCTATCTACATAGTTAACAGTAACACTGTTGTTAACAGTAGCGGCCTGATCTGATTGGCTAAGTGAAAGACCACCAAGGTCTTGCTTAGAGTTATCAGTGATAGTAGCATCATAACCCTTACCAGCGTAAATCCAACCAGAAATAGAATTGTCGTTGTCATCAGTTACGTGGTAGTATAATGAACCTTCACGCGTCTTAGTGGCAGCTTGGTCAACAGTAAAAGTATCTGAAGCAGAAGCGTTGTACAGACTAACCTTCTTAGCCTTGTATTGGGTGTACTTAGGAGCAGTCCAAAGAGTATTCTTTGCAGTGTTCTTCAAGTAGTACCCAGTAGTTTGTGTAGGCTTCGTTTGATCAGTGGTAGTCTTAGCAGACTTAACGCCAGCAGCGAAAGTGCCTTCAGTCTTACCACCGTAAACGTAACCACGGTACTTGCCGTCCATCGTTACAACACGGTAGTAAACAGAACCACGGTTAGTAACCTTTTGGCCGTAAGCACGGAAGTAGTTAGCTGACTTCTTGGAAGTAGCTAATTCGCCCATAACCTTCTTAGAAGCGACGATCTTAGCACCCTTAACAGTACCTGGCTTAGTGTATAAAGCGTTAGTACCAGTTGCTTCGACGTTACGGTCGGTAGCAGCAGCCTTTAAAGTGGTGTAAGCGCCAGCCTTGGCATATGACTTAGCTGATGCGTTAGTTGAAACGGCAGCAACTGAGACAAAGCTCAATGCAGCGAGACCCAAGTAAAGAGATTTCTTTAAACTTGATTGCATAGTATTTCTTCCTCCAAACATAAAATATGTAATTTATCAAGCAAGAATAGTATAACCGAAGTTAGCGCTTTTGTTAAGAATTTTATTTCTTAAGTTTGCTAACTCGTTTAGCTATCCCCTAACTACGACTATTAGTATAGCCCGTTAGTTGTGGAGAAACAAGGATTATGCTCTTTTTGTCGTTGGATTGAAACAATAAACGGCCTTCTGTAATGTTTTTGTCACATGAACAATTTTGCTATGAACAGCTTAACTACAACGTTATGGGCGACTTAAGGTCAATTTAAACTGTTTAGAAGTGGTAAAGATTAATGCGGCGTTAAGCTTTGGCCCTGGAAGATTAGGTGGTTCGTTGGGTCAAGACACAATCCTTGCATTCTCGTGGCTGCGGGTCCATACTCAAGGCATCAAATGAAAGGGGGTGATGCTTTTTGGCAACAGGAAATCGTTACCTTAAAGTGATCGCTTCCGCGGAGAACGGAAACGACTAACTTCTTTAAGGTAAAGGCCGGCGAAATTTTATTCGTCGGCCTTTTGTGTTGCTCAGGTTAATTTTTCCAATAGTGCGACCAGCCGTTCAAGGTGTCCATATAGGTGCGGACGTGGCCTAAGAAGACGGCCTGCTGGTCCGCTAGAAACGCGGCGAAGGTGGCCGGTGTATGGCTAGGCAGGTCGTACTGCCACGCCGTCAACATCATGAAGACGCCGGACTGGCAGTACCAATACAAGAAGTTGTCGTAGTCTGGGAACGGTAGCGTCGTCGACTTCAGCCAGTCCAGATACTCTTGCATGCGGTGCGTGACCTCCGCCAATGGCAAGATGTCGGCATCCCCAATCACGAAGTCGGTCTCCTCCGCGTCCGCCCAGGTGAGATTGCCCTGCAGGCTCAACCAGTAATCCCAGATGGTCAGGTGGGGCATCCGTCGTTGAACCACGTGCGGTTCCGTCGGACTGACCACCTCCCCCGTTTGCCGCAGGTGGTCGAGGTCCCACTCACCAAACAGACTATCCGCGCCGTTGGGTGGCAGATACTTACCATTGATCCACTGATCGGCCGCAGCACTCCCGTAGTGCATACGACAGAAGTAACACTGAAATTCACTGAGGGCCTTGCAGTCGGCGGGAAATTCGCGCTGGCAGTAGGCAAAGTAACGTTGATAGGTAAAGGGGATCACCCGGTAGTCCCAGTTGCCGAACTCCCGGGGCCGGCCCACTTCAAAGTTCTTCGACATGGCACTCGCCTCCTTGAGCGTTACTCTAGCACGTTGCGAGGATGGTGGCGAAATGACGGCTCGGGGGGCGGTCGTTGGTTGGGTGAGTGGCGGTTGGAATTTTTTCTTTTCCTATTTATGGGTGATTTGGTTGGAAGGTCATCAATCTGACCTGAATCCACCTCTATGTAAGACGCCGCCACCGTGCGACGCCTTTTTCTTTAACAGTTTATTCACACCACCGGCTTCGCCTCATGCACGGCGGCCTTCACCTGTTCACCCAGGCGGTGGATGCCGGCGTCGATGACCGTTGGCGTCAGGCCGCTGAAGCATAGACGCAGGCCGTTGTGGACGTCGCGGTTCGGGTAGAAGTTGGTGCTTGGCACGTAGCTGACGTGGGCGTTGGGCGTGACCTGGTCATGCAGGAGCGCGCCGGCGTCGATGCCAGCAGGCAAGGTGACCCAGTCGAAGAAGCCCCCGGCTGGCGTGGTGAATTGGGCATCGTCCGGGAAGTATTTCCCCAGCGCCGCCACCATGGCCGCACACTGCACGCGGTAGTGGTCCTTGAGCACGTTGACGTGGGCGTCCAGGTCATTGGCCGTCAGGTAGGCGTCGATGGCCGCGTGGGTCACGCCGGTCGCCTCCAGGTCACTAGCCAGCCGCACCTTCATGATGGCCGCCAGCAATTCGTCATCGGCCACCAGCCAACCGGTCCGTAAGGCGGGCATTAAAATTTTCGATAGGCTGGACACGAAGACGACGCGGCCCTCGGTGTCAAAGCTCTTGATGGCCGGTAGTGGGGCTTGCTCGTAGCCCAGGTCGCGATACGGTGAGTCCTCCAGAATGATGAAATCATAGCGATTGGCGAGGGCCACCAGCTGTTCGCGTTTGGCCACGCTCATAGTGATACCGGTCGGGTTGTGGAAGTCTGGCACCGTGTACAACAGCTTGATGCCGGGGTGGCGTTTTAAGGTGGTCTCCAGCTGATCAAGGTCGATGCCGTCTGCTTGGAGGTCAACGCCGTAATACGTCGGCTGGTAGAGGTCTAAGGCCGCCAGCGCCCCCACGTAGGTCGGCACCTCGACGGCTACTTCGTCACCCACGTTCAGGAGCGCCTTGGCCACCAGCTCGATGGCTTGTTGCCCACCGACCGTCAAGACCACGTGATCGGCGTCCGTCGTGACCTGCCCCCATTTACCAATCCGTGCCGCTAACTTGGCCCGTAACGCTGGGTTGCCTTGGGGATTTTGGTACTGGAACAAATGCGCGCCCTGCTTGGCGATGGCCGTATTGAAGGCCCGCTGGACCGCCGCCACCGGGAACAGGCTCTCATTGGGACTGCCGGCCGCAAACGAAATGGCGCTGGGGTCCGGGTCGTTCGTGAACAGGCCGCTCAACGCCGACGGGACATCTGGATTCGCACGAGTTGCCAACAAATCTTTCAACATGGTAATCACACACCTTTCTGACAGCGCGGGGCTGCCGGCACTCTGATCAACTTACCTAGCGGGCGCGGTGACCCCGCCCTGACCTTGAGTTCATGATAGAATATCGGTGCGCGAAAAGCTGGTTCAACTATTCGGAAATTACGTGAATGTAATTCATCTTTACCAATTTGGGTGGGGTTAAAGATAGCCCTAATCGAGACGTCTGCTAGCTTATTGGATAAAGTCTAATAGACGGACTCGCAATACTACTCTACCCGTTTCTCTCTAATTTCTCATCAGTCAAAAACGGCAACGGGTCATAGATAAATTCCACCAGGTCTGTGTTATACTTCCAGTAAGTTATCAGCTTATTGCGACACTATGAACTTTACTGACGCAAATGATCAAAGAAAAGGGGGGAATACTTTGCTTATTTACTTAAAGACTAGCTTATTTGATAGTCCAGCCCAAGTACTCGTCAATACTGTTAATACCGTTGGTGTCATGGGAAAAGGCATCGCTCTCGACTTTAAACGTCTCTATCCTAACATGTTTACTGAATATCGAAAGCTATGCGAAGCACAAGTATTAACTATCGGAAAGCTATGGCTTTATAAGACAGATAATAAATGGATTTTGAACTTCCCAACCAAAAAGGATTGGCGTAATAAATCAAAATTAGCTTATATTGAGGTAGGATTACAGAAATTCGTAGCGACATATCGAGCTAAGAAGATTAAAACCATTGCATTTCCTCAACTTGGCGTTGGCAACGGCGGTCTAGATTGGGAAAGTGAAGTGAAACCTCTTATGGAGAAATATTTACAACCACTACCGATTAAAGTTTATATTCACTTGTATGATAAGAAAATTGCTACTCCTGAATTCATTAACCCGGGCAGCATGAAAAAATGGTTGGAAAAAGAACCAGCTGTCCTAAGTGTCGGTGAATTCAAGACTGAGCTAAAGCAACAGTTATCACTAGAGAATCTCAATGCATTCCACGGACATAGGATTGAATTATTAGATGAACAGCCTACATCCAAGTTAGATGATACAGCCGTCGTTTTTATGACCATTGAGGGTTCACCCAAAGGCAAATATGCCCTTTCCCAAGCTGACATATCAGACTTCTGGACACGTTTACGGCGACAAGGAGTGATAGTTCCTGTTGAACTCCCACAAGAATTGCACAATCATGACGACGAGGAACTATTCAAATTATTGGTATCGACATTGCCTTATATCAAGATACTTCCTGCTGCATTACGCGGAAAATCAGTTAGCCTGATCACGCTCAATCAAAGTCAGTTACCTGTTCTGACTGTGAATAAGCCAGATGAAAATTCAAAGATGATTTCTGGTGGAAGGTGATCTGATGGACTTTCAAGCAGTTATTAACGATATTCTCAATAAAAGAATACCTACAGATTTAGATGACCTCAAGCTTAAAATGTGGCCACGTTTCGCTTACCATTTCACCGACATTCTCAATGCTGTTAATATCCTTAAAGAAGAGCATATCTATTCTAGAAACTACGCCATTCAAAATGGATTGATGCGAAATGATAATGCTAGTAACCAAGTTATTTCACAAACATCTTCTGACGTGGGAAATTACGTCAGATTATACTTCCGCCCCAAAACTCCAACGCAATTTTATAACGAGGGGTTTCAGGTAAAGAGTAGCCGCAAAAGCTACATGCTGACTGCCCTATTCCAGTATTTTTTGTGTTTAAACTACCCGAGTTATTAGGACAACCAGGTGTGCAGTTCACTTCTCAGTCTCTTGCTTTAAAAGGGCCGGTACAACGATACAGTACTCCAGAGGAATTCAGCCAGCTCCCCTTTAGTGATATTTATCAGGATGGCCCCCTTTGGAACATAACCGAACAGCAGAAAAAGTCTATCATTGGCAGAAAGCAAGCCGAAATCATCGTTCCACAAAAACTGGATCTTGAACAACTGAGGGTAATTTTAGTTAGATCTTCTGCTGAAGAAGAAACCTTATTGAACCTGCTTCATGACGCGAATATTTATACATTCGATAACAAAATTATGGTACAAGAAGAGCTCTACTTTTTTATGAATCGTAATTTTGTCAATGAAGTTGAACTTACCAGTAATCGATTTAAGATACTGAGTAACACCAACAATGCCTATCCTGAAGAATGGAAAAATCCCGCTCTAGATAATGGATACAGTTTTGCTTTAAATAACGATGCAAGCGATAACTATTTAAACGTGACAATTAAAGTCTTACTTCCTGATGGTTCCTATTACTGGTGGCCTGGTAAAACTCTTCGAGCCTTGCTAACTAAACGAATTGAGTTAACATTGCCGGATGCTTTACAGTCATACACATTGCTCATTAAAATCGATGGACATATCGCTTACCAAGGCAATTATATCCAAAGCATTGATAATATTAATATGCCCTTTTAACCCTAAGTTTATCTCTGTCCAGATTATATGACGGTCAATCCCCAACGATTGACCGTTTTTCATTTTCCATTACCCCACTGCTAATTCACCGCCCCAACCACCGGTCTCTCGTTCCCCTGGCCGCACGGTTATGCTAAAATACCAGTAACGGAAAAATAGTTCATCTATTTCGAATTTACGTGAATCGCATTCAACTTAACTAACTACTTCAGGGGGTGTCGTCGATGTTACCTTTTGCTTACCGCGTCTTCCAAGCTATCGTGCAAGAACAAACTTTTTACCGAGCGGCCCAAACGCTGAACGTCACGCCCTCGGCCATCAGCCACTCCGTCAATCAATTGGAAAAGGAGCTAGGCTTCCCACTCTTCATCCGCAACCGCACCGGCGTCGAGCTGACACCGGACGGGGAAAACGTCTTACCGCTGATCCAGGGCGTCATCAACGCCGAGGACCGGCTCCAACAAGCCGCCGCCAACATCAACGGCTTAAACGCCGGGTCCGTGCGGCTGGGGGCCTTTTCCTCCGTATGCATCACCTGGCTACCGCCCATCATTCGGCAGTTCAAGCAAGATTACCCGCAAATTGACATCAATTTAGAACAAGCGGGGTTCAGTGACATCGCCGCCGCGGTCAAAACGGGCCGGCTGGACCTGGGCCTATCCGCCTTGCCGGTCGCGGAAAAGCTGACCGTTCTGCCGCTGGTCAAAGACGAGATCTATTGCATCACCCCGAGTGATTTCATCCCCGCCAACCGGACCACCGTCACGGCTGCCGACCTGGTCGACCAGAACTTCATCCTCCAACGCGGCGACTACGACAAGGACACAAAGGCCGCACTCGACCACTACCAGATTCGGCCCAACGCCCTGCGCTTCTCCATCGACGACCAATCCATCTTGGCCATGGTCGAGGCCGGCATGGGCATGGGCATTTTGCCCGAGCTAGCCTTGGAACGGGTCAGCGGCAACGTCAACGTCTACCCGTTCGACACGCGTTTCTACCGGACGATTTGTCTAGTGGTCAACTCCGAGCAGGCCAAGGCCCCGTCGACCGCGAAGATGATTGCGGCCATCACGGCCTACGTCGCGCGGGCCTATCCGGATAAGGTGTTGGAGCATCCGCATGTGGGGTAAGGTTGGCTGGCCGGGTTGCCGTTCGCTAGCTACTACAGTCTTAGGAATTGACGTTATATTTTTTAATCGGACAAAGTTAAAGTCACCAACAGAGACGCGTTGTTTAGACGGGTTGCTGTTGGTGGCTTTTTAGCTTTTTAAAGGGATTTGAGCGGTTGCAACTTGGGTAACGCACGGTACTTTCCCAAGATGTAATCCTTCCCATAACTAGCATCGTTCCGGACCTTTTTCCCCGACGGCTCAACAATCGTATCCAATAACTATCGCCTAACTATAAATCTGCCCAATGAATTTGAAGCATAATTGTTCTAAAGTAAATTCATTTTCGCATTATCGTGATATAATTAAAAAGTAATTTCACATCTACATAACTGGAGGTATCCACCATGAACAAACTAATCAAAACCACCGCTGTGAGTCTCGTTGCCCTCAGCCTGGGCGTCTCATCCCTGCCGACCACGACCTTACCCGCACTGGCCAAGACCAAGGCGGCCAAGGTCCTCAGCACCAAGAAGCTGAAGAAAACGGCCTACCACGCCAAAGGTGGCTACATTTACGCCAACAAGAAGCTGACCAAGAAGGCCCACAAAGCCTTCAAGTACCTGAAGACCACCTTCTACGCCACCAAGTCCGTGAAGCTCAAGAAGCGTAACGGCAAGACGGCTACCTACTACTACGTCAAGAACAAGCGCGGCAACGTGAAGGGCTGGATCTGGAAAGGCAACCTGAAGAAGGTCAACACCAAGGCCTTGGCCCGGCGAAAGTCAGACATCAAGCACGTCTTAGCAGCTGTACGGTCGATGTCTTCTGGCGACCAAACAGACACTTTAGATCGCTTTCAGGACGTCACGACTAGCAATGCTTATTCTTCCTTTGGCCTACCATACGTTATCCAAGACATCAGCGGCTACACCGCCAAAGATGGACAAGCTATCATCCAGGCCACAGCTAGCTTCAAGGGGCGGTTCGACTCTGTGACCAACGCTAAGTTAGCCGCCATGAGCGACCAACTCGCAGAAGTGATTGCTGCAAGCGACGATCCTAGCAACGACTACGACATCAACGACGCAAGTAGAAATCTCGCCGGAACTCTGGCCGATGCCGTTGCGACGTTAGGCTAATTTCACTAAAAGTATTATCTGTTAACGTAAATACCATCAACGCTACTGCCGTCATTGGCGGGACGTTGGTGGTATTTTTTACGCTCACTTTAACCTTTCTCTTCATCCGCTAGCCACTCGCTAACATTAATGGTTGGCAAATTGTAACTCGGAAACTCGCCAGAATTATTCGTCAAGGTCGCAACAATCGCCCGAGCATAAGGGTAAAGAATCGCGACCGCATTATTCCGAACCAGTGTATCCAAATCAGCCGTACCAGCACCTTCCGCTGGCTCATAAGTAAAGTCACCGACTAACACGCAAGTCACCTTAAAGGGCATCTTCTTGCCCGTCAAGGCTCCAGCGACAATGGCTAATGTTACCTTTATTTGGTCACCAGCTACGTCAATATCTGTGGCCGGGACCGGATTCAACAACAAGGGGTGATCTGTGACGACATAATTTTCATTTCGCGTATAACTCATTCGAACAACGCGATAACCGCTAAATTTCAAAGCACTCATTAAGCAAGTTCCCCCCATTCACTAGAAATCCTAAACGTTTTATTGGACATTGATTTTCGGACATTTTGTGGTATCTGATAACGGGTAATCGGGGTCGTTCGGTAGACTGAGTTGATTGCTAAGTCATCGACCAACTCATTATCATCCGCAGACCAACGTGCCGGGAGTCGGCCGGCCGCTTGATAATAATCACGGGCGCTCTCGAACAGCAGCTCTTGGTATTTGACCTGGACCCGTTGGTTATTTTCAATTTGGGTCAATGTCGATGGGGCAATCCCTAACCGTTCTGCAAATTTTCTGACTGACAGGTCAAGGCCTTTACGCAATGAACGAATCTCATCGGGGGTCATATAGCCTTTCTTGGCACGATACGCCGCAAAGCTGGCTCTAACGTTTTCCATGGGATGATCAAAATCCCCCCACAGTTCGCCGGCCGCATCTTGCCAATAGTGATTTCTGACCAACAAAGCTGGCACATCTTTCACTTGAACCAGTTCAACCCGCCAAACCTCCGTATACCAATCTGTCGTTGCCAGTTCGGGATTAAAAAATTTTTTTCTCATGCATCACACCTCTTTTGATTGCTGACTTCTGTAAGGAAAATGAAGTGGTTTAGTCGTTGCATGCACCGATAGCCAAAGTATCAGGCCACTAGGCTTGTCCTGGAATTTTAAGTAACAGGGTAAGCCACCAATCGTGAGACCAAAAATCCAGATATCACCCGGTATCGGCCTAGGATGGTTGTCCGCTTCTGGACCTGAGACATAATCCTGCCATGTCAACCGATCGTAAATAATGCCAAAAACAATCTCATCTGTCATATTTAATCTTTGTAGCGTTAGTAAATTAATTCGCCGCGTACTGAGTTGCCAACTGTCGCGTCTACTTCGAATATCATTGACGATTCCTTTTACGTCTGCAATTTTAGTCATATCAGCACGTCCAAGCTTAGTTTTTCGCGCACAGTAATTGTATCTCACAAAATACACTGACGCAATTTTTATGTAAGCCACACCGCCGAAACAGTGTGGCTGCGACCAATGACAGACTGGCCGCTAAATAATCATTAGTGTTGCTTACGTTTCCACTTAAAGCCAAGCCAGCCCAGCATCCCCGTCAACAGGGCCACTCCCCAGACCGCCGACGTTGGGTGGTCGTCCGTTTGTGGCAGGGTCGGCGTCGACGTTGGTTGCGCGGTGCCGGGTGCGGTCACCGGTGCCGTCAAATCAACTGTTGGCCGATGGGCACTGGTTGTCGTTGGTGCCGGATGACTGTCGCTACCCGTGGGCGTCGGTGTGACTGGCGTAGGCGTTGTCGGTGTCGTTGGTTGGGTCGTCACCGTCTGATCACCCGCATCCCCCGTTTCACTTGGTGCAGTAGGCGCTGTTGGTTGACTTGGCGCGGGCGTCGGTTGACCCGTTGGTTGGTCGCCGGCGTCACTACCACCAGTCGTCCCCGTGTCGCCACCTGGGGTACTTGGTTGGGTCGGCGTCGTTGAAGTTCCCCCATCGCCGCCACCTGGCGTTTCCGGTTGTGGTCCTGGGGCTGGCGTGGTTGACCCACCACCCCCGCCGGTACCGTTGCCGCCACCATCTGGATTCGTCACGGTGCCACCGTCACCAGGGTTCGAACCGGTGCCGCCATCGCCACCCGGGTTAGTTTCCGTGCCGCCTTCACCCGGTTTGCTGGGTTCTCCTGGCTTACCTGGTTCACTTGGCTTACCCGGTTCTTCAGGTTTTCCTGGTTCTTCTGGCTTCTCTGGTTTGTCCGGCTTACCTGGTTCACCCGGTGTCCCCGGCTTACCTGGTTCACTTGGATCAGTATCACCATCCGGATCAGTGACAAGGTTGTTATCATCCCCATCACCTGGCACTTCTGGCGCCTCCGCATCGGCTTCTTCCAGCGCATAGACGTAGGTCACGCTGACGTCATTGACCGTCAAGATGCCAGCGGCGTTGGTTGGCCGACTTTGCAAGACGTAGCCGTTGATCACGAGTGGTGCCGTCGTGTATTTGTCCCCCAGATTACCGGTTGGCAACACTTGGTCCGGTGCGATGGATTCGCCCTCTTGATCCACGTAATGGACGGTCACCGTTCCCGCCGTTTCCGCGGTCGCCTGAATGTTATACGGCTGAATCACGACGAAGCAGTCCGTTACCGTGACGACCCCCGTGATGTCATCCGTTTCCTCCACGATGCCGTGGCCCATCATATAGTAGTAATTCTGGAGGGGGTCCACGTGTTTGCCGGGCTCATTGGGCTTTTCCCAAGTCGTGTTCCCCGGTTTTTGGGTCGGTAATTCGAAAAAGTAGAGTCCCCCCGAACCAGTCGGAAAGCCGATGCACCCCAAGCCACCCGTGTGATACACGTGGTACGTTTCCTGGCCATCCCACGATGACTGCAAATCAAGGTACTCGCCGTTTATGGGAGAGAGCTGTATCAGCCTCCCATCGAAGTCAAAACAGGTGATGTGCATGTCCGTCCCCATGTTGCTCGGGTCGACCGTCACCGCTGGCATGATGATCAACTGGCCGGCGTAGTTCTTGATGTCATGGGAAATGCCCGGAATCTTGTTCAGCGGCCGGAAATCGGTGATGCAGTTGTTAGCCAGCTCCAGTGAGGTCAAATTGACCAGCGTGCTCAACGGCCACACGTTGTTGATGCGGTTATTGCGTAAATCTAATTTCTTTAATTTCGTCAGCATCATCAACGGCGTCACGTCCACGATATCCCCGTGGGTCCACCCCGGAGCCTTCTGCGGGTCGGGCCCCATGATCAGTGTCTGGAGATTCGTCGCGTACTCCAACCCCAGCAGTGAAAATGGCGTCTTACCATCAATGTGGGTATCAATACCGTTCTGACCGTTGACCACCAATTCCGTCAGCAGCAACAGGTCTTCTTGTTCAATGTCAGTCACGCTCTCCCAGGTCTTCCCCGGATTCACCAACTTCTTCAGTGCCTGCCAAATGGCGAGTTGGAGCTGTTTGTTGGGCATCCACCGGTCAATATCGTATAAATTAATCGCGTCAGACGGACGCCGCGTCCCGGGTTTAGCCACTTCTGCTTGGACCAGTGGCACGGCGTCTAAGCTCGCGGTGACGGCTGGCGTGGTCGTCGCTACCGACGTGGTCAAGGACGTGACTGGTTTGGTCAGCGTTGACGCGTCATCTAAAACTAAGTCTGGTAAGCCGACCGGTTTAGTCGTCCCCACCACTGCATCGTTAGGGTCGGCTGGGGTGGTCGGGTCACCAGTAGCTTCTGGCGCCGTCACGGTGTCGACTGGGTCTGCGGGTTTGGTCGTCCCCACTGGCTCTGTCGCTGCTGTTTCCGAGTCCGTTGGTGCCGGGACGGCGACCGGGTCGACGGTCCCCGTGGGCTTAGTCGTCCCGATTGGGGTATCCGGCGTTGCATCGTTGGTCGTCGTTGCGTCGCTAGTCGTCGTCACCGAGTCCGTGGACGTCTCTGGGGTGACCGCTGGGGTGGTTGGCGCTGTCGGCGTATCCTCCGGGGTAACCGCTGGGGTCGCGACCGAATCGACGGCGCCCGCGGGCTTAGTCGTCCCCACTGAATCGGCGGTGGTCGTCTCGTCAGGCGTTTCACTGGTTGACGGCTTTGTTGTCGTCTCTGCGGTGGCATCGGCCGGCGATGTAACGGCTGACGTAGCGGCCTCAGGTGCCGTCGTCGACGTTGCGACCGCGGTCACAGTTGGTGCCGTCGTCGTGGACTGATCGTCGGCCTGCGCCGTCACCCCTGCCGACAACAGTAAAGCGCCACTGATCACACCGGCGAATACCCAGTGCTTGCCACTTTTGTACATCTTATAACGCTTTTTTGTTTCCATTGGTGTTCTCACAATCATCTTCCTCCCGTAGTGTGTTTGTGCTGTGAATCAAGTTACAGTGGCGTGTCCTACTCATTCACCACCTGTCTCAATGAGATTCAGTATAACTGGTCCGATTAGTCGCGTGGAGAATGGTTAAGAAATTAAACTAAAATTTTTGGCACGTGAGTTTCACGTTCGTTTCTCTAATCGCACCATAACGTTTTCAATCTTGCATTGAACCTCGTCCCCGGTATCGCGCCAAAAATGGCCGGTCCCGCACTGGGGTGCCGACCACTTTCAGGTGATGCTCGCTAGCTTACTCTTTGACCCGACGCTTGAAGCTGACCAAGCCCAGCAGGCCGACCAATAGCGCGACACCCCAGGCGGCCGGTGTGGTCCGGTCGTTGGTTTGTGGCAATGTCGTGGCTGCGGCTGTAGCTGGCGTTTGTCCCGCTTCGTGCGTTGTCGTTGGTGCTGTATGGCTGTGCGCCAGCGCCGTGACCGTCCCCGCGGTCTGGTTACTAGTGGCACTTGGCGTCGTCATCCCCGGTAACACCGTATCGCCGGCCGCATCGTTCGTAACGGCTGGCCCAGCGCTGCCCGGTTGTTGGGCGCTCCCTGGCGTTGACGTACCCGGTTGCGAACCGGTGGGGTGGTCGCCGGTTCCCTGACTGCCCGGCGTCCCTGGTTGACCGCCACCCTGACTACCACCGGAGTTGTTGCCGTGGTCGCCTTGGCCGCCAGTTTGGCCGTCGTCACCCGGTTGTTGCCCCTGATCGCCACCGGGGGTCTCTCCATCTGGTGCCGGGGTTGGGTCTGGCGTTGGTGTTGGTGCTGGTTGTTCCGGCGTTGGTGTTCCTGGCTGGCCTGGTTGACCCGGCTGACCTGGCGTTGGTTGGCCGCCTTCTTCCGTATCGGCTTCCTCTTCCGCATAAATGTAGGTCACGTCAATGGCAGTCTCCCCGTAGACCCCCGTGGCGTTATCCGGCGTCGTTTGCAAGACGTAGCCCGGAATCTTTTCCGGCGTCGTCGCGTACGCCTCACCGACCATCCCCGGTTTCAGGGTAGTCGACGGCGCAATTTCGTTCCCCATTTCGTCCACGTGATGGACCGTCACGCTGGCCGCGCTGTGGGAAATGGCATAGGGTTGAACCACCGCAAAGTCGGTGGCGCCCTGCGGCTTGTAAACGCCCGTCAAGTAATAGTAGTCCGCCAATTGGTCAACAATGATACTGTCATCCCCAGGCCAGGACGTTGCTCCCGGTTTCTGGTCTTGAATGTAGGTGTAGTGCAGCCCACCCTGACCGTCCGGCTTCGGATTGCCACCCGTGAAGTACACATGATACGTGTGTTGACCGTTCACATAAAATAGCGGTTGGGCGACAGCTGCCAGGCCAATCAGTTGGACCACTTCGCCGTCGACCGTGGTACACGCCACTTGGAGGTGGCCCTCGCGATCGGCATCATTGATCATCACGGGGTCGAGTAAAATGAACTGACCGGTATAGGTAAAGTCGCCGGGGTCACGCGGAACCGTGTCTTTCAGCGGCGAAAAGTCTTGAATGGCATTGTAGGCCAAGGCCAGCTGTTTGAGGTGTTTCAAATTGGCCAACGGCGTCACGTCCTTGATCCGGTTGTGTTGCAGGTCCAAAATCGTCAGGCTTTGCAGGTTAGCCAACGGCGTTACGTCGACAATATCGCCGTAAAACGCCCCGGTGCCCACATCCAGCGTATTGGTCAACATCAACGTTTCCAAATTGACCGCGTGTTCCAGCCCCACGAGTGAAAATTCGGTGTGGCCATCAATGTAGGTGCCCATGCCGTTGTGGCCCACGGCAACCAATTTCTTCAGCCGCGCCAAATCTTCTTGCGTGATGTCGGCCACCGTGTTCCAGGTCTTGTCACTGGCATTTAACTTCTGCAAGGCCGCCAAGACCATCTGTTGTAACCGTTTGTTAGGCATCCACAGGTCGATGGCTGGGGTTTCTTTGGTGTGCGCCAGCGTCATGGTCGCGGGCTTGGCCAGTTCGGCTTGAACCAGGTCCACGGCCGGTTGAGTCCAGCTAGTCGCTAAGGCACTCGGTAAATTTGTCAGGTCCGGCCGCGTTTCGGGAACGGTCACCGCTGCCGTGGTCGTGACGGGGGTGACCGCCACAGCCGGCCGCGTCGTCGTGTCGAGGTCGGTCAAAGCCGATTCGGTCGCGGTTGGGGTTACCGCCGTTGGTTCCACGATTGGGTCGACGGTGGCCGTAGGGGTGTCAACCGGGGTGACGGTTGGTGCGTCGTCAACTGCTGGCGTGACGGGATCGACACTCGCCGTTGGTTTGGTCGTGCCGACTGGTTCCGTGACTGGGTCAGTCGCAGCCGGGACCGTCACCGCGTCAACCGGGCCAGCTGGTTTGGTCGTCCCCACCGCTTCTTCGGTCGTGGCTGGGAGCGTCGCCGTTGCCTCTTCCGTCGCCGCGGCCGCGGAACTATCCGGTGTCACGGTCACCGCGGGGGTCGCGGGTGCTTCAGGCACCACAGTCGGCGCCGTTTCGTCAGATGTGACCGGGGCCGTTACGTCGTCAACTGCCGCTGCCGGCTTGGTCGTCCCCACGACTTCTGCTTCGGCGGTTGGTGCGGCAGTTTCGCTAGTCGCCGTAGCCGTTGTTTCGGTCGTGGCTTCAGTTGCGGTTGCAGTTGTGGTTGCCGTGCCCGCGCTGGTTGGTGTGCTGTCGTTAGTTGGTGCCACGGCCGTCACCGCGGATTCAGCGGCGGCCCCGGTCTGATTATCCGCTTGCGCTGTCACGCCCGCCGATAACAGCAGTGCGCCACAGACCAATCCAGCAAATACCCAGTTTTTACCACTTTTATACATCTTATAATGTGTTTTTGTTTCCATTGGTTTTCTCACAATCATCTTCCTCCCAATTGCGTTAATCTTAATGTTCTAACCGACTGTGGGGTGTCCTACTCATTCCCCCTAAATCTTAACGAGACCCAGTATAGCGGGTCAGATTAACCTCGTGGGAAATGGTTAAGAAATTGAAGTAAAAATTTTGAGGCGTGAGTTTCACGTTAGTTTCACTTATTGGGTCATAACGTTTTCAATCACGCAAATTGCGCGGCAGCAAGCGCCATGCCGCGGCTGTTCTGCGGTTTATCCTGCCACTGTAGGCTGAGAATGAACCTCGGCCAACACCGTCGACACAGCTGGGGTCATCTTTGACTGCCTCCGGTGAGTTGGCGATTATCGACAACGCTGTGTTAAGAATCTGTGCTAGATCAGTTGCCACCTGGGGCTAAAACGATTGTTACGAGTACACCCTCCAGTAGCCGGGAGTCCGCCAGTGCGAACTACGAAGCCGTAAACGACTAATTTTTACACCATGAGTCTCATCACATGTCTTCAGTTCCAATTATGTAGCCAAAAATGGCCGGCCTCCTCGCAGGAAAGCCGGCCATCTTCAGGTTGACAGTTCAGTTCAATTCGTTCGTGACGTTACGCGATAGGCGCTGGGTCCCCTACCAAGTTGGTCTTGGTCGTTTCGATGATGTCGGCGCGCACTGGGGTGGCGTACAGATCCACGCCGTCCTTGTTGAAGAGCTTGGCTGCGGCGATTTGCTTCATCAGGTTTTCCACTTCGATTGCGGACAAGTCCGTGTTGACGTACTTCAAACGCAGGTGCTTGATGCGCAGGTCGGAACCCTTAAAACTCAATTCTAATGCTTTCATTTAATAACTCCCTTTCGGTTGACTGAGTGACAGACGTTAGGCAACGGCCGTTTGGGTGGCCACGGTCGCGGTGTGAAATGGCAAGCCGGTCAAGCCAGCGAGGTAGCCGCCAAAGGCTTCGATCTGTTTGGCTTCTGGCGCGGCGACCGCGTTTTGTAAAACGATCTTGACGGGGTGGTCAACGTCATTGCCTAAGATAAAAGTGATGGTGGTCTTCTTCCAGTTGGTTTGCATGGTGGTGCTCCTCTCATGTTGCGAAATTTTTATAAGTGGTTGGCCAACCCTTATACTCTTACTAACGAAATCCAAACGGAATTTGTAACCCCCTAAAGCCAAATTAATTTAAAAAATTTTCTGGCGGGGTCAAATGATTGACCAAACGGCGGATGAGCGTGCGGCGCCATTTGTACACCGTATTGTGGCTCACGCCGTGTTTGGCGGCGATTTCGTCGGCCGTTAATTGGTCGACCAATGTGCCCACCAAGAAGCGCCACTCACCGGTACTGCCGGAGCCGCCGATGACTTTTAAGAGATAGCGGCGAAAATCTTGTTGGCCGATGGCGTCCAAAATATTGTCGTCGCTCGGTAATACGTCTAGCAATTCGGTCTGGTCGCCGTCTTCCTGCCGTTCATTTTGCTTGCGGTCCCGGCGCAACCGGTCCAGCAACGCCCAGTAAATCTTGCGTTGGGCGTAGGCTAGAAATTGGTGCGGCTTGGTTTCCGGATTATCCGGGAAATCAACGTAGACTTCCGGGAACAGTAGCCGCGCTTCTTGGAGATAGTCCTCGTAATCGGGATGCGCCGGGCGAATGTGCAGGCGCTTGAGCGTGGCGTACAAAATCATCTCGTGGTCGCCAGTATATAGAAATTTATAAGCAGCAGCGTGTGGTGTTGGTTGCATCGTGAATCATCCTCTCAATTCTGATGATCCATGGCCATGGATTACCCCTACTTTATCGGACGTTGATGTGCCTGGCTACCCGGGAAAATTTCCGTAAAACCCTGGTATTTTTAACGATTATGGCGGTACTTTTGGCCCACAACTTTACGCCAAGGCGGTCCGCCGCGGTTTAGTCAAAATGACGAAATTTGAGGATTAGGCGGGTATTTTTTCTTGGCGGCTGAATTTTCTTTTTAAGTCGCCTTGATTATCGCGGGGGGCTTCTCCTTTGAAAAAAACGGCCACGTCCAGCCAAACAATCTAAAATCTCAGCGTCAACCACCTAAATCAGCCGATTTATACAACTTTTTGCCGCTTTTTTGTTCGGAGACTGAAAATTTGTGGTATAAATAATTATGTAACCAGTTTCAAATATTTAATTTGAGGGGACTTTGAGTCATGAGAAAAGCAGTTTTATTAACGGCCGCGGCCACTGCTGCCCTACTCTTTGGTGGGACGACGACACTGGCACACGCCAAGACTTATACGCAACACGGCAACGCGTTGGCAAATTACAATGTCAACAAGTATAAAACCGTGAAAAACAAGAATATGTTCGTCAAGCGCTACACGTTTAAGCAGAGCTACTCGAACATCTTCCAGACCAGCCCAACTAGCATTTCCAGCACCAAGGGCAAGAAGGTCACGTTCAAGTCTAACGTTTTCCTGCCAGTGACGTACAGCCGTTCCGCTGACTGGGGCAATCCCCAAAGTGAAGTGCTGTCCAAGGACGGCAACACCTTATACGAACTGATCACTACCAGTTCTCAAAGCACGGAAGGCTGGATCGTCCGTTACAACTTGGGCGCACTCCGGAGTAAATTTGGCATCAGCACGTCACACATGGACGCCCTGCGTCGGGCCACTTACGACCACTCCGTCAACCAAATGACTAGCACTGACAAGGCCATCATGAAGTACATCAAGATTGGGCCAAAGTTCAACACTGGTCACGGCCAATCACTGGCAATGAACCCTAAGAACGGCCAACTCTGGTTCATTGGCGCGCCCGTTAAGATTCACTCCAACGTGCAACAAGTCTCAACCAAGACGTTGAAGCCAACCAAGAAGATCAAGTTCATGTTGAAGAACACCGTTACCATGGGCTCCAACCTGACGTTTGATAAGAAGGGTAATGCCTACTTCTTCACTTACTCCAACGGTGGCTGGGCGCCTAAGGGTGCGGTCAAGATTTACAAGGGGAAGATCAACAAGAAGTCTGTGAAATTCCACTTGGTCATGCAAGGGCTTCGTTACCGGCCAGGTACTAAGCCACAGTCTATCGCGTACAACGTTAAACGTAACCGGTTGTACTTCGTCTCCGACAGTAGCATTTCATCCGTGCCTGTTTCCAAGCTGGGCCATTTGAAGGCTAAGCAGGTCGAAGCTACCAACTTGAGCGGCAAGCGTGAGTTTGAAGGTATCCAGTTCACCAAGAACGGTGCGGGCTACCTGATGACGAACAAGGGTGCCGAGTTGATGAAGACCACTAATAATAAATTTTAGCTTATAATCAAATTGGGTAGTCGCCGCGAGTGGTCCGCGGTGGCTACCTTTTTTGGGTTCTCCGATTCTATGTTGGTTACATGGTATGTGCTGGCCGCTTTACCGTTCGCTAGAGATGAGTTGGAGCGCTGAGGGCGCCGGCCCAAGCCAAAGAGCAGTCTTGGCCCTCACCTCGGAGCCGATGACCCGTGTCTCCAAGGTGCCAGTTCCCTAAGTGCCGTAAACCGCGCCGCTAAGGGAACTCCCACAGCTGAACTCATCTCTAGCGAACTCTCGGCTACGGTGACGGTTGTATTCACCGGTAACCCCCTAACGTAGATGTGACTTCCAGGTAGTTGCTGTGAACCACTACCCCAGTAACGGTAATCTCTGCTAGCTAACCGCCTTTCGCCCCCCTCTCAGCAAAGCAGTTAATTTCACAATCTCTACCGAACCAGTAAACAAACGACCGCCGCAATGTTATACTGGCCCCGAGGTGGGCTTCAACCCATCTGTGAAACACACCATAACTCAATCTCCAACAAAGGGAACACTGATGTCGCGGTCGGCATTGATGGTCCCTTTGCTAAACCAAAAATGCGCACCGACCCTCGCTGTGGTCAGTGCGCATTTTTGGTTGGAACAACGCATCGAATTGTCGCTAACGCTACCGATTGGCATTTACCGGTAGGCAGCTGACAAATGATTTGATCGTCAAACACCCCGGCAATCACACCATCTAAGCACTGAATGGTCTGGTTGTCATCCATCACGTTTAACTGCAGGTGGACCGGCTGTTGACTGCGCCAGGCTGCGGCGAGGCGCTCACTGACGACCGCCGCAGTTTGTTCAGGCAAGGGCTGTTCCACCCGCTCGGCCGCATGCATTTTGGCTAAAGCGCTGGTGTGGTCGGACAAGTAGAAGCCGCCCCACTTCAACATTCCCCGGTCGTGATAATCGCGGGTAAAGAAGTTCTGGGCGAGGTCGTCGTTATCCGTTTGATGCAAGATCATGACGCTTCACTTCCTAACGAATCCAGCGCTGGCTCACGGGCCAGCGAACGTGACCGAAGTCAACGAAATTCAACGTAAGGGCCGTGCCTTGACGCACCTGGTTGATGACCCGTTCCAGGACGGCGAGATCGGTGGTCCGCACGGAATGCAGGGGAATCGACCGCTCGCGGTGGTTCTGCCGCTGGATGTCCAAGAAGAAATTGAACACGTGACCGTACTGGTTATTGACCACGTCCAAGCGATAGCGGCAGTGCCACTGGGCCGTGAAGAGCGGAACCAACCGACTTAAAATCAGGTCTGCTTCCTTGGTCTCATCAATCAAAACTATTCCCCCCATTGTGGCCGCCCACTAAGGCCGCCCGGCGCAACATGGTGCCGCCCTTGAGCAGACTGCTAGCAGGAATCACCGCGGTCTTACCAAAACGGTCCCGCAAATCGTCGATGACCCGGTCAAATTTATCGTCTTTGATCTGGCGTTGCGGGTCCTGAAACAAATCTAGTTGTAAACGCCCGCTGGGACTCAATCGCGAGAGGCCCACCCCTAAGTTGCGGACCGGCTGGCCGTCCCAATTTTCCCGAAACAACGTCACCAATTCCCGGATAATCGTCTGGGCGTTGTCGGTCGGGTCGATGCGGCGGCTGTGGTGTAAGCCACTGCGGCCATCGTCGGCTTGGCCATCCCAAGCAAAGCCGACGTACAGGCTGATACAACTGGTCTGTTGCTGATGATGCCGCATGCGCGCCGTCGTCTGGAGGCCGATTTCTCGCAAGACCAGCTCGATTTCACTTTGCACGCGGTAGTCGCGCGGCAGGACCTGCGAGTTACTCCAGCTCTTCTCCTTGGGCGGGCGAACCTGCGTGAAATGACTGCGGTCGATGCCCCAGGCCAAGGCAAAAAGTTGTGCGCCAATCAGCCCCATCGTTTGCTGGAGTTCGTATGGGTTCACGTGGGCCAACTCGCCCATGCTGTGAATGCCCAGACGCTGGAGGTGCGCGGCAGTGCGACGGCCAATGCTCCACACCTTGGTCAACTCGGTGATAGGCCAAATGTGGCGGGGAAAGCTCTCATAGGTCAAGCGACCAATTAGCTCGTGATCGTGTTTAGCCTGCAGGTCCAAAGCTAACTTGGCTTGCACCGGATTTTCCCCGATGCCCACGGTCGTGTACAACCCTAATTCGTGGCGAATTCGTAACTGAATCTTACGGGCGACCTCCTCTGGCGTGCGGCCAAATAACCGCCACGACTTGGTCATATCCAAAATGGATTCGTCGATGGAATACGGAAACAAGTCCGCGTCCGCCACGTACTCCCGGAAAATCTTATTGATGGCTAGGTTCTTTTGAATGTATAGGTTCATCCGTGGCGGAACGACGATGATACGGGGGTCGTGCGGCACTTCGTATTGACGCGACACGTTGCTGATACCAAAGAGTTTCTTAGCCATCGGCGACGTAGCCAGCACCAGGCCCGAACCCGTGTTGTCGGCCTCTGACATCACGACAATGATGGATTCCAGTGGATTCAGTCCCCGCTCAACGCTCTCGACGCTGGCATAAAAGGACTTGTTATCAATCATAAAGAACAGCCCGTGCGGCTCGTGTGTGTAGTCCATGACGCGTTCCCCCTCTCGTTGTTCTCATTATACGAACACTTGTTCTGATTTGCAAGGGGAACAGGCAAATTAATTCGTCGTTTTTTAAGCCGACTGGCAATCGAGTTTTTTATTTATCTCCTGATTAGCGGTCGTGAACATCGACCAATTTACGACAAAAAATCCGCACCCACTAAACTAACTTAGCCACTAGTTTAGTTGACCTGTTTAGATAGTTGGCTAACTAACGGATTGTGGAATCACCTTATTTTGGTAGCTTTTATTTGGTAGTCGTGTTAGAATGTATTTGTGAAGTTAGCCCTAGTCAACTAGCTTCCTCAACTTTTAAGCAGGTTCTAGTTTGCCGCACTTAAACACGGTGAAACCGGACCTGTTTTTTGTTATTTCAGGTGTCAAAACTGACTGTTACAGGTTTCTCGGAGTGGCTAATTGTATGCGCTTACCGCTTCAGAAAGTTTACAGGTATCCACAAAAAATACGCCTCCCATTCGCTGAATCACGAGTGAGAAGCGTGTTTATTTTTATTTTCTGAAGGTTGAAAGCTGAATTAATGTCTTGACTCCCGGAGCGACAGCGTTTTGTCCACTAAAACTAGCGAAACCAGAGGCCTGCGTCAGCCAGGGTTCCGCCTGCTCTGGGGAACACCTCCAGCCTGAGGAGCGGTCTTCCGGTTCGCTTGAAAGCCTGGCAAAGTTCACCAGGCTTTCAAGTCGTCCCACGCTGTAGGCTGAGAAAGAACCTCAGCCAACACCGTCGACACAGCTGGCTCCACCCTGGCTGCCTCCGGCGAGGTTGGCGATTATCAGCAAGACGGCGTTAGTTAAAGACTAGTTGCTAAATCAACCGCTAACTGGGGCTAAGTCAACCATTACTAGCACACACACTTGAAGCCGAGAGTCCGCCAAATATGGGTTCAGCCGTGGGAGTTTACTTAGCGGTACGGTTCTCACCGCTTAGCAAACTGGCGTCTTTGAGACGTGGGCTTCGGCTCAAAGCGAGGCCGAGACCGCTTTTCAGGCTCGGTCCGGTCCGCCCACCGCGTTCCAACCCATAGTTGGCGGACGGTAGGCGGCCAGCTCAAACTACGAAGCTGTAAACGACTATTTTTTACGTCACGAGCCGCGTAGTGACAGTATGTCTAGCTGATTTTCATCTTTCAATCTTTAGTTATTTTGCAAAAGCGCGCCGCATGGCTTGGGTATCCGCCACCGGATCGGTGCTCTGCGTTAATAGCGTAATCACCGCAACGCCAGCGGCCCCGGTCGCCGCAATGGCTGGCAACGAGTCGACCGTGACACCACCGATAGCCACGACTGGCACGTTAGCCTGGTTGACCAGCGCAGCCAGCCCGTCGACGCCCATGGCCGGATCGGCGTCAGCCTTGGAAACGGTCGGATAGATGGGCCCGCTACCAAGATAATCGATACCGTCAATTTGGTTGGCCGCGGCAACTTGGTCCGCCGTGTTGCACGACAGCCCTACGAACATCCGCCGACCATCTACCTTTTGAATGACCTGCTGAATCTTCTGGTCGCTCTGGCCCACGTGGATACCGTCCGCATTGAGCAAAATGGCCAAATCCACGTCGTCGTCCACGATGAAGGGCACGTTGGCCTCGTGACATTGCACGCGCAAATCGCTACCCAGCGCCAATCGCTGCTCGTCATTTAACGTGCTGGCCCCCTTATCCCTGAACTGAAACGCCGTGATACCGGCATCCAGCATGGTCGCCAACACCTTACGCAAATCTTGACCGGGAACGTCTTGGCTCCCCGCCACAAAATAGGCCCGTAACAGGCCTGGTTCAAACGTCACTGACATTATTCAGCGCCTCCTTGATTGTAAGCCCAATGATTCAATGGTCCGTGGCCGTGACCGACTTCAATCGGGTTGGCGATAGCGGCCGTCACGTAATCCTTGCCCAAGCGAATGGCTGATTCAAAATCCTTGCCCTTCGCCAGTTCAGCGGTGATGCAAGATGACAGCGTGTCGCCCGTGCCATGGGTCCGGACGGTATCATAGCGCGGTGCTGTCAGCCAAAATGACCGACCGTCCGCTAACAGAACAAAGTCGCTGGCCTTGTCTGGCGTGGCTTCGTGGCCACCCTTGATAATGATATTCTTGGCGCCCAACTTCTGGAGAGCCACAGCGGCCTTTTCCATGTCAGCCGCCGTGGTGATTTTTTGCTCAGTCAAACGTTCGGCTTCCGGTAAATTCGGCGTTAACACGTCCGCCAGCGGCACCAGCTCCTCACGCACCGTAGCCACCGCGTCGTCGGCCAGCAAAGCCGCGCCGCCCTTGGCAATCATGACCGGGTCGACCGTCAATGGGCCAAAGTCATATTTCTTCAAATTTTCCACGACGCCATGCACATGAGCCGCATCGGCCAGCATCCCCGTCTTGCAGGCGCGAATCTTCAAGTCATCTGCCAAGGACTTAAATTGTTCGTCAATCAGCTTTTGGGGTAGCGCCATAAAGTCCTGCACCCCGAGTGTATTTTGCGCGGTCACCGCGACGATAACGGCCGTGGCAAAGACGTTGCGCTCTTGCATCGTCTTCAGGTCGGCCATCACGCCGGCCCCGCCACCACTGTCGGTCCCAGCGATCGTTAAGGTTTGTGGAAATTCATTTGCCATTGTTACTCATCCCTTCTGGTTCTGTTGCATTTTTCTTTTTTGATTTTAAATTAAATTGTGAAGAGCTGTTCGCCTGCGGCCACTGTGGTTACTGGCCGCCTACCGCGGCACGAAATCTAGGCTGGAACGCTGGGGGAGGCCAGGAGTGGAGCCAGCTGTGTCGACGGTGTTGGCTGAGGTCCTTTCTCAGCCTACAGCGTGGGGCGACTTGAGAGACTCGCGGTTTGGGCGAGGCTTTCAAGCGAACTGGAAGCCCGCTTCCCAGGCTGGAAGTGCCCCCCCATAGCAGGCGGAACTCCTGGCAGCCGCAGGCAACTGGTCGCTGCCATTTACCGCGGTAGGCGGGCCAGCTACATCCGTGGTTAACGCAACTCATTCGAAAGCGGCAATGCCTTCGATTTCAGCGACGGTGGCGGACTGCAGTTTGTCGAGGAGCTTGACGATAAACGTGCCCGCGCCCAAGTCTGGTGTGGCGTCTGCGACCAACTGGCCGATGGCGGCAAAGACCAGACAAGCCGTCTGGGCCGCTTCAAAGTAGTCATCCGTGACCGCACAGAACGCCGCCACGATACTTGAGAGCATATCGCCCGAACCCACGTGGATCTGGAACAATTTCGTCCCGTTCAAGACCTTGACCACCCGCTCGCCATCCGTGATGACGTCGGTCGGCCCGGAGAGAATGACCACGCACTTTAATTTCTGCGCGCACGCCTTGGCGATGGCGGCTAAATCGCCGGTCCCCTCGCCAGCGTCGATGCCCTTGGCTTGCCAGTCAACGCCCGCCAGCGCCGCGATTTCCCCCGCGTTACCGCGAATCACGTCGGGATGGAAATCGGCCAACAACCCCGTCGCCATTTGCATACGGTAGTGGACCGCGCCAACCGCCACCGGATCGATGACTAGTGGGCGGTGTTGTCGGTTCGCCGACTGACCCACGGCCCGAATCTGGGTGATCTGCTTCGCCGTAACGGCGCCCAAGTTCAAGCACACCGCGCCAGCCAAGCCGACCATTTCATCCGCCTCGGCGACCTCCTCGGACATGATGGGTGACGCGCCAATCGCGTTGATCCCATTGGCAACGTCTTGGACGGTGACAAAATTAGAAACGTTAAAGACAATCGGGTTCTGGGCCCGTAATTCATCTAGCAAAGTCACTTTCATTGGTGAAATCCTCCCTTATTGATTCCATGAACAACCACTCCTAGCATACCCAGTATGCCCCGCAATGACGCCAACCACGTGACCCATTGGCTAGCCAATTAACGAACGTTGATGTGAGCGCTTTAATTTTTCGCCAGCGCCCTTATTTTCTCAAACAAAAAGCGGGCCCCGCCTCACGTTCAGTGAACCGGTGGCCCGTTGCTGGTGCCACGACACGTTCCCTTCGCAAGTCTGAACTTGACAGGTTCCAAGGGATCACGGTCGCCCGTATCTCAGCCCAGTCGTGGACACCCCTAGTGTTCTGGTTATCTTAAGTATAACAGGTTTAGCTAGTGACGCAACGCTTCTCATATTAGCGGGTAAAACGTTCAGCCGCCTCACCAACGACACGCCACAGATGGTCAATCATCTTGTCAGATAGCAACCGCCGCGCCACTAAGACCTGGCTGCCGGCCCCCGCGTGATAACGGGTCTTGGGCCGACGTGACAGTGCCGCACGGTCCACCAACCGGGCAATCACGCGCGGCTTGCTGGCAAATTGCTTGGCTACCGTCAACACCGCGGCCGCTCGTTTAACCGTTGGCCGATACGGCCCTTGCCCGGAAATTTCTTGCAAATGGTCGGCCGCAATATCGGCCCACTCGGATTGAATGGAACCGGGTTCGATGACCACCGTTTGAATGCCCAGCGGCTCCAATTCGAAGCGCAAGGCATCTGAAAGACCTTCCAGCGCAAATTTCGACGCGACGTACCAACTGGCCATTGGCTGCGCAACCTTGCCATCCACGGACGTGATATTGATGATCCGGCCGCTGTGTTGTTGGCGCATCATGGGCAGCACGGACTGAATCAACCGCGCAGCGCCGAAGAGGTTCACGTCAAATTGGTCGCGGGCCTGGTCCATCGGCACGTCTTCCAAGGCACCCATCAGACCATAGCCAGCGTTATTGACCAAAATGTCGACCCGGCCCGTCTCACTGACGATGCGGTCCACCACGTTTTCCACGCTAATCGGGTCGGTCACGTCCAGTGCCAACGTCGTGATGCCTAAGTCGTCCAAATCATTCATCCGACTGACGCGCCGAGCACCGGCGTAAACGATAACGCCGTTGCGGTGCAGGCTCCGCGCAATCGCGTTGCCAATCCCAGATGAGGCGCCGGTGACCAAAGCTACTTTTCTGTGTGTCATACTTGTCCCTCCAATTCGGTTTTCCTATCGAGTCAAAACAGCTTTACCCCTAGCATAGCGAATAAACGTAAGCGATTGCAATTAATCTGGCAAGTTTTGTCTCAGCCTACAGCGTGGGACGACTTGAGAGACTGGCGGGTTTTGCCAGGCTTTCAAGCGAACCGGAAGACCGCTCCTCAGGCTGGAGGTGTTCCCCATAGCAGGCGGAACCCTGGCTGACGCAGGCCCTGGTTTCACTAGTTTTAGTGGACAGAACACTATCGTTCCGGGAACTATCGCGTTGATGTTACTTCCAATCTTTAAATCACCAGCTGTTTGCGGTCGTTGTAAAAGCCGCGGTAAGCCCAGTAACAGGCCAGCACCGAACCAATGCTGGTGGCCGACATCAGCATGAACGTCACCATGATCTGGTACTTGATGGCCCGCACCGGGTCGACGCCGGCAAAGATCAATCCGGACATCATTCCCGGCAGACTAACGATCCCCACCGTTTTCGCCGAGTCAATCGTCGGCTGCATGCCCGTTTTGATGCTATCGCGCACGATGTCTTTCGACGCGTCCTTTAAGTCCGCACCCAACGCCAATTTTTCCAAAACCGCTTGGCGTTCCTGCTTGAACTGAGCGTTGAGGTTACGGTAACACAGGCCGATGGCGACCATCGAGTTGGAGGCAATCATCCCGGAAATCGGAATCATTTGTGACGGGATAAATTTAATCGCGCCCGCCAGCATCAACACGCCCAGGGTCACGCCGGTGCTGATGAGAATGGCCCCAATGGAGATTGGCAAGGCGCGTGGAATACCGTTACTCCGCTGTTTAGCGTTGTACCCGGCGTTAAAAATAATAATTAAAATCAAAATCGTTGTCAGCCACACGTGGTCGACCCGAAAGACGTATTTCAACAGATACCCGACCACAAACAACTGCACGACAGCGCGGACGACGCCGATAATCATGTCGCGGTCAATGCCCAATTTTTCCTTCCAACCAATCGCTAACGCAATCACGACTAGCGCCAGCGCCAACAGTAAGGATTGATTATTCACAGCTAAATTCATGCGTTACCTCCTACGATGCGGCCGTCTTTGACCGTGATGAGCCGGCTCGCCGCGTCGATTTCTGATTGGTCATGGGTGATGGCGATAATCGTCAGGTGGTCCTGCTGGTTGAAGCGTTTGATGAGCGACCAGACGAACGCCTTGTTTTCGGCATCGAGGCCGGCCGTGACCTCATCTAAAATCAAGACTTCCGGATAGACCATCACGTTGCGCAAGAGTGCCACCCGTTGCCGCTGACCCCCGGACAGGTCCGTTACTGCCTTGTCCAAATCACTAGCCGCCAACCCCACGACCTTGAGGCCCTCCACAGCGCGGTCTTGGTCAAATGGCAACTGCCGAATCTGGTAAGGAAATTGTAAATTGTCCCGGACTGTGTCGCCGAAAAGCGTTGGCTGTTGGAAACTGTACGACACGCGGCGCCGGTAAGCCACCGGGTCATAGCTTTCGATGGGTTGCCCGGCAAACGTCAGGCTTCCACTGGTCTTACTGAGCAGTGACGCGATGATGCGGACCAGCGTGGATTTACCCCCGCCGGATGGTCCGGTCAGCGTCACCCATTCCTCCTTGTCGATCGTTAGGTTGATGTCGGTGAGAATCGCCGTGTCATCGACCTGATAGCCCACGTTCTTGAGTTCAATCAAACTCATGCCGTCGCCCCTTTCTTCTTTGGTCTTTGGTGGCCGCCTACCGCGGCGCTGATAGTGGCAAATCTTCGGCAGCAGATGGTTTAGCCTCTCGTGCAACCGCGACACTTTTTTATAAGCTTGATAAAGCCTGGTCACCTTACCGTCCGCCACCAAAAACTTCTGTTTCCATTGTACCGAAATCGCGGCTAATCGCCTATGAAAACGGCTTCTGATTTTGACTGGCCAAGGTCCCACGCCCCGGCGAACCCGAAAGTTTGGTATAATATTCAAGACCGTAAGTCTTTACAGGCTTAATGACTGAATTTCTAAAGAACGACGCGGGTGTCTGGTAGCGACCGGCACGCGCATCACAGGAGAAAAAATGGCTAATTTTGAATCACACAATCACCGTAGCGGTCGCGACCGCTACGCCCACAATGACCGCAATGACCGGCACAGTTACCGGGACCGCAATCGTAACGACCACGGCACCAGTCGTGGCTACAACGACCGTCGCCGGCAAGAACGGGAAACTCCCGGCGTGACCGTAGAAGTCGGCCAACGGTTTCCACTGACCATCAAACGCATGGGTATCAACGGCGAAGGCATCGGCTACTACAAGCGGATGGCCGTCTTCGTGCCCGGCGCGCTGACCGATGAAGAGGCTGTCGTTGAGGTCACCAGTGTGGCCACCCGCTACCTGCGGGCCAAGGTCCACCGCATCCGCAAGGCCAGTCCGCACCGCGTCGAACCGCGGGACAGCTATGCCGATGCCGTCGGGGGCTTCGAGCTGGAACATTTAGACTACCCCGAACAACTCAAGTTCAAACGCGACATCGTGGCCCAATCACTGGAACGCTACCAACCGCAAGGCTTCCGGCACTATGATCTGCGGCCGACGCTGGGGATGGACGACCCCTACGGCTACCGCAACAAGGCCCAATTTCAGGTCCGCCGCAACGCCGACGGTCAAGTCGAAGCCGGCCTGTACGCCGAACGCAGCCATGATTTAGTCGACCTGGCCACCTGTTCCGTGCAAATGCCCGTTACCATGACGGTCATGCGCGCCGTGGTCGCCATGCTCCAGGACTTGGACATGCCCATCTACGACGAAGAAGCCAAGTCTGGTATCGTCAAGACGCTGGTCGTCCGCGCGGCTGCCAACACCGACGACGTGCAGCTGGTCTTCATCACCAACTCGCAAAAACTGCCGCACAAGCGAGAACTACTTGAACGCATCGCCAGCGAACTGCCCCAAGTGACCTCCGTCATGCAAAACGTCAACCCCGGAGAAACCTCACTGGTCTGGGGCGACGAGACCAAGCATTTGGCCGGCGCTGAAGCCATCACGGAAAAGCTCGACGGTTTGGCGTTCAAGCTCTCTGCCCGGGCCTTTTTACAATTGAACCCAGCACAAATGACCGTGTTGTACGCCGAAGCCAAGAAGGCCTTGGACCTACAACCGGGCGAAACGGTGGTCGACGCCTACTCTGGTATCGGGACGATTGGCTTGTCCTTGGCCGACGTGGCCGAAGAAGTCCGCGGGATGGACGTCATCCCCGAAGCCGTGGCCGACGCTAACGCCAATGCCGCCGCTAACGGCATCACCAACGCCCATTACGAAGTGGGCACCGCCGAAGACCTGTTGCCAAAATGGATCATGGCTGGTTTCCGGCCGGACGCCATTGTGGTCGACCCGCCACGCACCGGTTTGGACGCGACCTTGATTGAAACCATCTTGGCCGTCCGTCCCGAAAAGTTCGTCTACATTTCCTGCAACCCGTCGACCCTGGCCAAGGACTTGGTCGAGTTGACTCACGATTATCAAGTCGATTACATCCAGTCCGTGGACATGATGCCGCAGACTGCGCGCTGTGAAGCAGTGGTTAAACTAAGCCGCCGTCAATAGATTAATAGGCAGCAACTGCTTTTCGTGTTAGACTTTTAGATAACGATTGACGAACGAATTTTTTAGAAAGTTGGCAAATGACATGCAAGATCCTTTTAAGGGCTTTAACGACGACGATCAAAATAATCAAAATGGTGACGGCCCTCAAGGACTGCCGTTACCGCCTAACTACGCGACCGTCGTGAACCCCGAGACGGGAAATATGCGGATCGCTAAGGTGGGGTTCTCGTGGACGATGTTCTTCTTCCCACCGTTCCCCGCCATCTTCCGGGCCGACTGGTATAACTTACTGTGTATCCTCGGTATCGACCTCGGTGCTTCCATGTTACTGATGATGATGGTCCCCGCCGCCCAGACAGCACAATTCACGGTTTCCGTGTGGCCGTTGCTCCAGGGCTTACTGTGGGGGTCGTTGTACAACCTGATGTACTTCAAGCACCTGTTCAATAAGGGGTTCGTCCCCGCCGATGAGCGGTCCCGCGACCTGTTAGCGCGTGCCCACTATTGGTCACAACCAAAAGAATAAGTTGCGAGTCGACTGGCAGTTGTTGCCGGTCGGCTTTTTTTGCGATTAGGAACTCCCCTTTGTTTTTTCCATAGTTAAAATTTCTCCTCTAAGGCCAAATTTTATCATACCTTGCCGAATCACTTTAAAACTATCAAGAAAATCATTTGATGTTATTCAAAATTCGAAGTATTTGAAACCAAAAATGACCTTGGCTGTTTTGTCTCTAATAGCAGAAATAGCTGTTTAAAAAGGACACTCAGTATAGGTGTCTTTAGCGTTCTGTTTATAATTTTATCAATAATATTAATTTTATAGACTGTTTAATTGACTCAAAGTTGTGTCGGCGCCAACAAGCTTTTGCTGAATTTTTCCATCCTTGAAGTGCTCAATTGTAGGTGTGTACTGAATGCCACTGGTGCTAACTACCGAGTTAAATAGGCTCATGCCGGCATCGGTGTCAAAATCGAATTGATCGAGGTCCACATAGTAGACCTGGTGATGTCCTTCTGCCAGGTATTCTTTCATTGTCGGCGAAAATTCCCGACAGTAGGGACATTCCTTAAAGCCAAAGAAGACGATAAAATCGGCGGAGCTGTCGCCGGCCTTACTTAGAAATTTTTGACCAGTTATTTGCGTAACTCCACTCATGTTTGATTCATACTGCCACCTCACTCACTGCTGTAGGTCCTGAGGTGCTGGTGTCAGCAAATGCCTGTGAATTGAAGAAAAAGGCGCCGCCAATCACTAAAGAAAGGTCACACAAAATTCCTCATCCTAACCAGTAACTGGGCTTAAAATGAGGGGGCAAATTTAAGGAGTTATCAATTACCTGAAATATTCATCAACGTGGATTTGGCAAAAAATGACGAGTTCTAAATCGATATTTTTCGATTTAGAACTCGTCATTTAGGTTTTGAAGATATTATTCAGGAGTCAAAGATACATTCAGGTAATCGCGCCCCGCGTTGTGTCGCCTTTGAACAGAATTGTCCCTTAATCCTGGTTAGGCTTGTTTCGTGGGGTAAATCGTAAATTCATTAACGTTGACTTCAGCCGGTTGGTCGATGGCAAAGTTGACGACTCGGGCGATGGCGTCTGGGGTGATGCCGACCGCATCGTACAACTGATCCATGCCTTGCTTGGCGGCTTCATCGGTGATGGTGTGCAACAATTCCGTGTTAATGGCCGCCGGATACAGCGTGGCCGTGCGGATGTTGGTCCCTTCCTGGGCGCTTTCCGTCCGAATGACTTCCATCAGGTTCCGAACGGCGAACTTGGTGGCACCATACACCCCGGCACCGGGGAAGCTCTTGATGCCGGCAACGGAAGACGTCGTGATGATTTGACCGTGCTTTTGCGTCGTGAAATCAGGCATGACCGCTGCCACGCCATTCAAGACCCCACGTAGGTTGATGTCGATCATGTCATTCCATTCCTGCGTGTGCAACGCACTGATGGGGGAAGTCGGCATGATGCCGGCGTTATTGAAGATGACATCGATCCCACCGAATTTAGACTTGGCCAAATCAACTAAGCCCTGGACCTCGGCAGCATCCCGCACGTCCGTGACTTGGTAAGCAGCTTGGCCACCCGCACCAGTGATGTCATGAACCAGCGTCTCCAGCCGATCTGCGCGCCGGGCACCCAAGACCACCTTGGCGCCATTGCTAGCTAATAGCTTGGCGGTAGCGGCCCCAATCCCTGAAGAGGCCCCCGTGATAACAACAACTTTATCTTTAACAGTCATCTTTAAATCGCTCCTATTCGTTTGTGAATGTGGCTAGTATAGGCGGTTAGAGCGACTCGAAGTCAAGCGACGGCGTCAATTTTTTTAGAAGTTTCGCCGTCCCCTGATTAATTCTTAAATAATCCTGTACTTTGCCCCAGCCGGATTGCCCGGGTCCCCCAAGTCTGGTATCTTAGAGAAAACGCTAACCGCATGACGAAGGAGAAATCTATGCAAACGACGCGTCCTGACAGCCCGGTGAAACGCTTCTTTAAAGGCATCATCATTGCCCTGGGCTTTATCTTACCCGGTGTTTCTGGCGGGGTTCTCGCCGCTATCTTAGGTATTTACGAACGCCTGCTGGGCTTTATGGCCCATTTTCGCCAAAATTTCAAACGGGACTTCTGGTACTTTGTGCCGGTCGGCTTGGGGGGCATCGTGGGCATCGCCCTGTTGTCCGCGCCACTGGAATATTTGCTGGCACACTGGCAAGTCATTGTGTTGTGGGGCTTTGCCGGTGCCATCGTGGGCACGTTGCCTGCCCTCAATCAAACGGCCACGACCCAGAGCCCGCGTGACGCCATCGATCATTTGTGGTTTTGGGGCACGCTAGTCATTAGTGGTGGCCTGCTATACTTCATGAGTGACCTGTTTGGCACGTTGCCCGCTAACTTTGGCGGCTTCGTGGTCGCCGGGGCCTTGATTGCGCTGGGTGTGCTGGTCCCGGGCCTGAGTCCGTCAAATCTCTTGCTAATTTTGGGCCTGTTCACGCCGATGCTGACCGGCTTTAAAAATTTCGACCTGCTGGGTGTCTATTTGCCCATCGCCATCGGTGGCGTATTGGCCATGGCACTGTTTTCCAAGGGGATGGACTACCTCATCCACCGCTTCCACTCGCGGGTGTATCACTTCATCTTGGGTATCGTGACTGCCAGCACCATCTTGATTCTGGTGCCCAACAGCCACGCAGCCGAAAGCATCTCGTACGCCGGAGCCACCTGGGCGACACTGATCTGGAGCGCCCTAGCCCTGGTCGCTGGCGTTGCTTTAGGGTATTGGATGAGCCGGTTGGAAGCGAAATATAAATAGTGCAGAACATTAAAATTTTACGTAATCGTCCAGACCGCTGTTCAAATTAATGGCGGTTTTTTTGTTGCTACAATTATCGCAATAGCCAAAAGTACACGCCTTTTCCAATCGATTAATTAGACTATGTAAATACATTTTCTCTCCAAATTCTCTATTCAAAAAATTAATTCCTATTTTTTACGTAGTTGTCTTATGTAGCACAAAAAATAGGCATGCTGATAGCGAACTCGCTATCAACGGAGGGAATAATGCGTTAGAATTTAGTTACTACGATTGGGAAGAGTTTCAATCATTTCTGTCGTCTCTGCCCCGAAAGGATGCTGCGCACTTAGCAGAAACTTTATCCCAGATTCAAGAATTTGGTATGATTGTCTCAAGAAAACAAAAATGGGTACGAAAGCTAGAACATAATCTTTTTGAAATTCGTTCGCGCCAGGCTAACAACATTCAGCGAGTCATTTATTTTCATCTTAAAGATAATCAGTATGTCATTACACATGGATTTACCAAGAAAACCCAAAAGGCCCCCTCAAAGAGAAATTCAACGAGGACGCCATCGCCGTACACTTTATACAACGAAAAGGAGTGGCCACCATGACCAGCAAAATTGATGAGTATATCGCTCAACAAAGCGCAAAAAGTGCTGAATTTGCAGCGCAAGCTAACCAAACTGCCATTAATCTTGAAGTTGCCGTTGCTGTTCGTAAACTTCGCGAAGAGAAACAACTAACACAACGTGAATTTGGAAAATTGGTTGGTAAACCACAATCTACAATCGCCCGTATTGAAGAAGGCCAAATGAACGTCTCTGTTAAAGTACTAAGTGAAATTGCGGCCGCTGTCAATAAAAAAAGTCATTCTTCAATTCACTTAACCACACAAAGGTCCTAACCATCAATCACCGGTGGTTGGGACCTTTTTACGTCTAATTTAATTAATTATTAGTCTTGATTAGGTTTAAACGCCCGCGTGGCAGCGACGGCCTGTTGCCAACCAGCGTACAGGTGATGGCGGCGGTCCGCGGTCATGTCCGGCGTGAAGACGCGACCGGCACTGCGAATCTCCTTGATTTCATCCAGGCTTTGCCAGAAGCCCACGGCCAGACCCGCTGCGATGGCGGCCCCCATGGCGGTGGTTTCTTCATCGGCCGCCCGCTGTACAGGGATATTTAAGATATCCGCTTGGAACTGCATCAGATAGCGGTTCCGCGATGCCCCACCGTCGGCCATTAATTCGGGGACGCCGATGCCAGTATCCTGCTTCATGGTCAGCAAGACGTCGCGCGTTTGATAGGCAATCGACTGCAAAGTGGCTTTCACAAAATCGTTGCGGTTCGTGCCCCGGGTCAGGCCAAAGACGGCCCCCTTGGCATCAGGATCCCAGTACGGTGCGCCCAAACCGTTAAAGGCTGGGACGACGTAGACTTCATCCTCGTCGGTCGAGGCCATGGCCGCCTGGCGTGATTCGGGCACACTACTGATGATCTGCATGCTCTCGTGTAGCCAAGCCAGCGCGGTGCCGGCCACCAGGATGGACCCTTCAAGCGCATAGGTCACTTGGCCGTCCAGCTGATAGGCAATCGTCGTCAACAGGTTGTGCTTGGATAATTGCGGCTCGTGACCGGTATTCATCATGACGAAGGCCCCGTCGCCGTAAGTGTTTTTCACAGTCCCCGGTTCCAGTGCCAGTTGGCCCAACAGCGCGGCCGATTGGTCCCCGACAATGCCGGCGATTGGGACTTCCACCCCGTAGAATTGGAAATTCTGGGTGACACCGTAGACTTCAGAACTGGATTTGACCTCCGGCAACATGGCAGCGGGGATGTTCAGCCAGTTTAAAATATCCGTGTCCCACTGGAGCGTGTGGATGTTAAACAACATGGTCCGGCTGGCATTACTGTAGTCGGTCACGTGAATCTTACCACCCGACAATTTCCAAGCCAGCCAGCTGTCGACCGTCCCGAATAACAGGTCGCCTTTTTCAGCTTTTTCCTGCGCGCCGGGCACGTGGTCCAAAATCCAGCGGACCTTGGTGGCACTGAAATAAGCGTCGACCACCAGTCCGGTTTTTTCTTTGATAGTTTCAGCCCGACCGGCAGCGACTAGGTCTTTGGCTAAGCTGGCCGTTTGCTTACTTTGCCAACCGATGGCGTGATAAATCGGCTCGCCGGTCACCCGGTCCCACACGATGGTGGTTTCCCGTTGGCTACTGATACCGATGGCTTGGATATTTTCCGGGTGAATCGACGCATCGATCAGGGCGCTGGCAATCACCGACAACACGCTGTTCCAGATCTCGTTGGCGTCCGACTCGACCCAACCAGGATGCGAATAGTATTGTGGCACTTCCTTGTATCCCTCAATCACCTTGCGCCCGCTATGATCAAAAATCAGCGCCCGCGTGCTACTGGTCCCTTGGTCAATTGCTAACAGATAGTTTTCCGGCTGCTTCAATGCCATATGTAAAACTCCCTCCAAAATTAGCGTTACAGTAAGCGGTTCCAAATCAATTGCATTAATCATAGCACGACCCTTGTGAAAAATGCTAGAGTTTGTCCCAGGTCCGACCGCGTTTGAAACTTTCTTAAGAAATCCACCGTTCGTCCTGGAAACTGGTGCGTCTGACCCCCTAGCCCAATCATGCTGGAGCTAGTCGACGTTAGCAACGCTTACGCCACAGCCAATCACCACTAAACCACCAACTTCTCCCCCGCCAAAAATGACTGCGCAAAGTCCGGGCCATCCTTGACTTGCTTGCCGAACTCGTCGATCAGGGCGTGGAATTCCTGACAATCGGCCAGACCTAAGGGAAATTGACGGAGAACTTGTTCCTGAAATGCCGGGTACGACTTGGGCATGGTCGCGCCGAGCCAGGCGAACAGGCGCCGAGCATAAGTGTCGACCATAAATGTGCCGTGGTCCAGCGTGTACATCAAGATGTAATCGGCCGTTTCGTTGCCGATACCGGTAATGGCCATGAGGTCCGCCCGCAGACTACTGCCGGAGCGTTGCTTGAGCGCAGCCAAATCATCATTGGCCTGCCCCAACCAAGTGGCCAACGCCAAGATGGCGGGACCCTTGCGATTGTAGAAACCGCTGGAGCGAATCAGTAGCGTGATAGTTGCCGGCGTCAGCTCCCGCAATTTGGCCGGGTCAAAGCCCGTGGTTCGTTTCAAATTGAGCAGTGAGGGCTCGACGTTGCGCCAGTTGGTGTTCTGCACCAAAATGGCGCCCAACATGATTTCCACGGGTGTCTCCGCCCACGGTGTCCCTGGCTTCAACCAGGGTTGCGGCCCCATTTCGGCGGCCATGCGATGGTACAGTTCTTCAATTGTCATGGCGTCCTCCTTATTTGTGGTTAAGTTGTTTTAGGCGACACGGGTGGTGCTGGTGAATTCAGCTAAAATTACTGATCATCCGTACCGTGATCGACACACTTGACGAGCGGAACCCCGGTCAACCGCAGGCGTTACCACCACCCTACCCGTCAAAAAAGCTAGCCGCGCGCGATACGTGACTAGCCCTTAACGCTTATTTTTATTCTTGACCATTGTTGCGCTTGATGACCAAGCGGATATCTTCATCCATGCCTTCTGGATGCAGCTCCTCTTTGTAATCGAAGTTGGCGCTTTGGAAGTACTTCTTGATTTCATCGTTGATTGTCTCGACGGCCCGAACGTCCTTGTCTTGCCGTTTCAATAAAAGCGTGTATTCCTTTGAATCCTCATCGACGTTTTCAAAACGATACTCAATCGCTTCGGAATTCAAAATTTCTTGAATCAACTGCCGTTCTGTCATCATGTTTACCTCGCTTAAATTTAGTCTACTTCCTTATTGTAAAGTTATTTAGAAAATTTGTTAACTATTTCGTTACAAGTTCTGATAGTTCTGGTAACAAATTTTCTTAGAAATGGGTATACTGGTCAACAAATACTTTTTCTATGGAAGGAAGCGACGCCATGCGTCCTCGCATTGCTTTGCCCGCCGACACCCTCGACGAGGCAACGAATATCATTAACGAAAGAAACGCGGCCTTTGCCCCACGCCCAGCCGTAGAAGCCATCGTCAAGACTGGCGGTCTGCCGATTATTTTGCCGAGTATCGACCCGGAAGACGTGGCGGATTACCTGCCGCTATTTGACGGGGTGGCCTTTCTCGGTGGCGCCGACGTGGACCCCACATTTTTCGGTGAGGAACCCCATCTCCGCTTAGGCAAGACCTACCGCAAGCGTGATTTATTTGAAATCGAACTGCTCAAACAGGCCGTCGCCGCCAATAAGGCCATCTTGGGCATTTGCCGCGGTCTTCAGCTGATCAACGTTGGTCTGGGCGGCACGCTGTATCAGGATTTGAGTGAAGACCCACTGGCTCAGCTCAAACACAGCCAGGCGGCCATGGGCAATCAACCCAGCCACCACGTCACGGTCGTGCCCGACAGCACGCTGGCCACACTGACCGGCAAGCGGCCCTACGTCAACTCCCGCCACCACCAAGCCATCAAGGACGTGGCGCCCAGTCTGAAGGTCACGGCCACGGCCGACGATCAAGTCATCGAGGCTCTAGAATCTCAAACCACCGACCAGATTTTAGGTGTGCAGTGGCATCCCGAAAACATGTACAAACACCACGCGGAATCACGCCAGATTTTCCAGAACTTTGTCGACCGGGCGGCGAACCGCATGTAAAAAGTTGGTAAAGCCTCTTTTCATTGGCCGACACTTCCATTACACTAGAGTTTGTGACAGAAAACTAGGAGGTGTGTGGTCGTGGCGAAAATGAAGGACTTTGGACAACGAATGCGTTTTTTAGGCTTCTCCATCGTCCTGAACTCAGCGGCCAACGCCTTGACCATCTCCACCAACCTCGGGAGTGCCGTGTGGACCGGATCGTCCGTGAACCTGGCCAACTGGATTCACGTGCCCCTAGGAACGACGCTGTTTATCTACGGTATCGTCATCACGCTGTTGAATCAGCTGTTGCTGGGACAATTTGACCGGCGGCGATTCATCTCAAATTTGCTGTACATCATCCCCTTCAGTTATCTGGTCGAATGGATCGGCTACTTCTGGAACTGGATTGGTGTGGGGCAACTGCCGCTGGCCGGCCGCGTGATTGTCGACATCATTGGCTTGTTTGGCGTCGCGTTCGCCGTATCCATTTATAATCGTTGCAATATTATCATGCACCCCAACGATGACCTGGCGTACATCCTGCGGTTCAAATACCTTCGCGGCTCCGCCATCATTGCCCAGTGGGCCAGTTACGCTCCGCCACTGTTGATCATCATCCTGTCTTATCTCTTCACCGGTGAGCTGCATGCCATCGGCTTCGGGACAATCTGGGCGTTGGTCACGCAAGGCATCGTCATGGGCTGGGCCGATTATCACGTCTTTCCACGGTTAAAACATCACGTCGACGTTTAAAAAAAGATTTTTTAAAACGAACAGCGACTGTAACCTGAATTTTCAGGCGACGGTCGCTGTTTTTGCGTGGATTCGCCCGGTCATCGCCTCACCCCTAAACGAAGTCGCCGACAATTATCGTCGGCCTTCATCCCCGTCAATTCACGCTTCCGAGTAGTTAATTGCTTCAGCAAACTTTCGGGTAAAATCATTTCGGCTTAAAACCATCTATTCCTTTAGTCACTTTTATTTATCTGTGCAATACGCTAGTTTCAATTATCAACCAATCAATGAAAAACCATAAATACCGTTATCATCCCATTTACTGTAGATTTTACAAGTATAATTATGCTATACTACACTCAATGATAGAGGAAAAAGTAAAAGGGGTGTGCTAAATGACTAGGGTAATTAGCAAAATTGTGACGGCAAGTTTGAGTGCCATTTTATTAGTCGGACTCGCAGCACCAGTGCTGGCCCAAGCCGATGCGACGACGAATACTGTCACAACAACTAAACAGGCCAAAAGTGAAAGCGCTATTAAAATCAGTGCAGTTGAAACACCATACGCTTATTTCAGTACGACTAACGGTATAACACACTTGCCAATGTTAACCGGCTGGCCAACAAGCTTAACGGTTGACCAACTCAAAGATGACGACTACATGCAAAAGCTGCTGGCTAGTCATCCCATCGATAACACGTTAAATATTAATGACATCCGCGACAGCATGTTGACCATGGCCGAAACCGTGTCCAGTTATGATTTACAGAAGTCTTTCGTGGCTAACTCTCTTGACGCAGAGAATATTGACGTATCTGATACCGAATACGCTGATCAGATAACTCCTAGAACGATCATCAACCTTTGGATGACCAAAATGGTGATGATCACCAACCAAACCGGAACGATAGATCAAGCAGCAATGACGCAAGACTATGCGGAAAACATTATTCCAGAACTAAAGCGGTTGAATCTTCCTGAAGCCGCTATCAACAACTACAACCCGGCAGTCTATTCTGCAGAGAACTTTGAGGCCCACATCTGGCCAGTCTTCCAGCAAGCATACGATCAAATTCTCGCCCAAGTCCCCAGCTTAGCTAAGTTATCTTCCACAGAGGTTCATAAACTCAATCCGGTGGAAAGTGCCAATGAACAAAAGAAACTCATGCTGGCCCCCACGAGCAATTACCTCACCAAGCTCTCAGATGGGTCTTACCGGCTAAGCGGTAGCGCGTTGACCCTATTCTCCTTCATCAGCACGGGCTTACCACCTGAGGTCACGCCGACCCCGACGCCAACGCCGACCCCAACACCCGCTAAGAGCCAACCGGTAACGGTCCACTATGTTGATGAGCAGGGACAAACGCTGGCACCCGATCAACTGTTGACCGGTGAATTGGGCGCCAGCTATCAGAGTGATGCCCTGGATATTCCGAGCTACACCCTGACAAAGGCCCCGACCAATGCCACGGGGAAATTTACCAGCGACGCACAGACGGTGACCTACGTTTACACTAAGCAAGTCGTGCAAATGGGGAGTGCCGCCGCCACCGTCAATCCCATCGCACCTAAGGGTACCGTCATCTACGCCACCAAGAAGATTGGCCTTTACCGCACGGCAACCTTTAGCAAGAAGCAATTGAAGCGTTGGTACGCCAAGAAGTCACGGACCAACCGACCAATGTTTGTGGTCACCGGCTATGCCAAGTCCAAGAACGGGGTCAAACGCTACCACGTCAAGGACGTCAACCACCACAGCAAGACGGCCGGCAAGACCGGTTACGTCACGACCAAGAGTGCCTACACCACGCCGATTTATTACGCTAAGAAGCACGCCAAAATCACGGTCATCAATCCGGCCGGGGTCAACGGCTATGCCAAGCAGAATCTAACCAAGAAACGGGCGCACTACCGCCAAGGCCAAGTCCTGAAGGTTAAGCGCATCGTCCACCACAATTTGACGACTCGCTTCGTCTTGCGCAACGGCCAATACATCACGGCCAACAAGCAATTAGTCCAAGCTGGCAAGGTCCAAATGCCTAAGCGGATTCAAACTAAGCGCGCCATCAACCGTTACACCACGGCTAACCTGACCCGGAAGAATCGTCACATCGCCAAGAAGACGACGCTCAAGGTCACCGGCTGGGCTTATTCCAACGCCAACAACTTCAATAAGCGCGACACCCTCCGGTACCACGTGGCGGGCGGCTACGTAACAGCGAATAAACACTTGGTTCGGGGAATCAACTAGTGTTTTAGAAAAGAGAGTGGGGCAAAAAGCGGTTAGCTGGCGAACATTAAGTCAGTGCACAAAAAAGTCCGGGAGCAGTCTCGGGCTTTTTATGTCATATCAACTCTAAGCAATTCTTTTAACAAACGGCCAATAACTTCGTAAGTTTAAAATGTCATACGAACGTAAACAAAGGAAGGAAGGAATCCTATTATGGCAACAATGACTCGCGACAAAACAGTTTCTGCTCGTGTCACAGCTGACATCAGCGACCGTGCCAAAAAAACTTAGAAAAGCAAGGTTTGACCCTCTCAGAATATATTCGTTTATCACTGGTTAAAGCCGCTAACAATGAAGTTCAATTAATCAGTTTTCTAGATTCACCCGAAGCATTAGCAGCTAAAAAAGACGCTAAGTCGGGACACACCGAGGATATTGGAACGGTTCACGACCTGGAAGATTGGTTAAATAACATTGACGAAACTAAAAATTAGGCAAACGTAGGCCTTCAAGCGTGAAATTAAGAAGCTTGGCAAGCAGCATTATCCAGTGAGTCTAATTGCAACTTGTATTCAAGCAATCATCACCGATGATGATGCTGTAAAAAAACGAATACACGACCATGCGTTGCAAGGACAATGGAAAGGTTTTAGAGAGTTTCACCCCGCTCGCTTACAAAATCATGGCGGCCATTATGACGGTTGGATTGTCATTTACCAACTCAACCGAGATTTTTTAACGCTGACGCTTGTCACCACGGGATCACATGAAGTTTTACGAATGGCAGATTGTAAAATTTAAATTGAACATTTAAGTGGACAGAAAAACCCATCAAGGTCTTTAATGGTGTTACCACACAATCCATTAGAAAGAAGGACCTTGATGAGCACCACTATTTTATCATTCCAGAACCGTGTTGTCATTGAAA
>NZ_RHOB01000022.1 GCF_003946085.1 Levilactobacillus angrenensis
ATCAAGCGAGTCAGCTACGGATTCGGTTGTTTTAGTAGCTTTAGATTAAGGATTCATCTAGTATTCGGAATTAAAAAGGCTGCCTAATCATAATACGATTAGGCAACCTCAGACAGCCGATTACCAACAACAGTTGACAAAGAGCCAAATAAGGGTTGCGAAGGTCGCCAGGGTGGCGGCCTTTTTTTTGCATGAGGTGGGCAAGGACACATTAACGATGAATGCGCTAATCCCAGAAGTGGTTTAGGGCCTGCTTGGGTTCGCGGTTAAAACGATAGTTCTAGGGGATTGGGTGGTGGCATGTTATGCTGGGAGCAGCATAACCGAGAAGGCTTGTAGAGAATACTGGTAGTGAGTATAGATACTACAACGATGAGGAAGGAGGCAGGTAACGGTGGAGACTTTAAGAGTTCCAGTCAGTGCCAAGGTCATTCAATGGGCAATTGCACATGGCGAGAAGTCCGCAGACGAATTGCGGCGGAAATTTCAGCTGGCTGCGTGGTTACATCCGCGGACCGCTACCGACTTGCCAACCTTTCAGCAGATTCAGAGCTTCAGTCACGAGACGCGGGTGCCCTTTGATTATTTTTTCAGGGACCGGGTTCCGGAAGAGGAGTATGCGTTTACTGCACTGAGAACAATCAATGCTCCTGCAGAACAGCCGAGTCGGCGACTGGTTGAGACAGTTTATACCATGGAAACGCGGCAGGCGTGGATGACGGATTATCTGTTGGAACAGGATGACCACTCGCAATTTCAGTATTTACGAGTGATTGATGAGGGAATGTGTCCGGCTACCGCAGCCAAGAAGGTGGCTGACTTGTTGGCCTTGTCTGGCTTAGTTGAGATGAACGACGCTGACTTCTTGACGGCCCTACGAGCAAGTGTCAGTAAGCTGGGAATTCTGGTGATACAAAATGGCGTTGTCGGAACTGATAGCCAGCGGCCACTACCTGTCGCCGAGTTTCGGGCGATGGCGCTCAGTGATGAGGTCAGCCCGCTGATTTTTATTAATGATACCGATAACGAGCAAGCCAAGGTGTTTTCGCTACTCCATGAACTCATCCACGTTTTGCTTGGGTACAGTGAGATTCTAAACGCCTCGCTGGTAGATGATGTGGTGAGTGAACGGTGGGTTAATCAGGTCACGATGAATGTGCTGCTGCCGGAAACGGCGGTTTGTGCGGCGCTGGCTAACGGTCGTTCCGTGGTAGATGGTTTGAAGTTTCTATCACGAAAGTATCATGTTAGTCTGATGACTGCGGCAACTCGGCTACAGTCGTTAGGAGCTGCTGATCACCCATTAGTTAACTGGGTGCGAACCGAACAGCAGCGCTTAGACATGGTTGAAAGGGCGGACTCTGGGCGAAACCGGCGTGAGGTGGACTGCTCGCGAATTGATTTGCGCTTTGCTAAGGCAGTCATTGACCGCGAGGCTAGTGGTGAGTTGCCAATTGCTTCAGCGGCGGCGATGTTGGACGTTCCGTTGCGGACGTATGATGGTGTGGTGGATGCGCTGATGGGATAGAATCCCAGCAGTAATGATAAGTTTAGAAGTCTGTGAGGACTAGGGGAGTAGTCTCTTAGCTTAACGCTGTACATAGAAGCTGAGGAATGGGGGGAGACATAAAAGTAAGGTAACAGCTAAACCCGTTCCCTGATGCTTGGATATAATTGTTTGTTTAACGAAAAGCGTCCCAAATTATAGCTAATCTGTCCCAAAACGTGTTATACTCTAGGTAATCCTAAAGGTTGAGTTATGTGGAGGTATGTAGGGATGAAGAAGCAAGAGGTTTTAAACTTAATTAGGTACTACGCAGAAGATAATGATGCAGGATTTCGTGATACGGCCTATGGAATTGCAGATGAATTTGATAAAACAGGTGATTCGCAATTGGCGGAGTACATCATGGCAACTCTGTCTAATACAAACACGTTTGTGCCTCAGGCAGAATCCGATTCATTTCAATTTGTTCAGCGTGTACAGTTGGAAAACGATGCAACCTTACCCTTACCAGATAGCATCAAAGATGATCTTCTAGGAGTCGTCAACGCCATTCGGCATAATATGGGAATTAATCGTTTTTTATTTGAAGGAGCGCCAGGAACAGGGAAAACGGAATCGGTAAAACAGGTAGCGCGTATCCTGAAACGGGACTTATTTCAAGTTTCAATCGATGAACTGATTGATAGTCATCTAGGTGAGACTGCTAAGAATATCAGCCAATTATTCAAGGAAATAAACCAGTTGCCTCAGCCGAGTCGGGTCATTATTTTATTTGATGAATTAGACTCGCTGGCTATGGATCGGACTAATAGTCATGATGTTCGTGAAATGGGACGGGCAACGACGGCCTTTTTAAAGGGACTCGATAGCTTGAATCCTCAGGTTGCGTTGATTGGGACAACTAACCTTATCCAATCGTTTGATAGGGCATTGCTACGGCGCTTTAACTCAATTATTAATTTCAATCGTTATACACAGCAAGATTTGCTGGAAATTTCAGAATTGATTTTGGAAAAGACATTAACGCGTTTCCCCAACACGGGTAGAAATGTTCGCTTGGTCAGGAAAATAATGGCCTTAATGCCAAAGTTACCTTATCCGGGTGATTTGAAAAATTTAATTGAAACTTCGGTGGCATTTAGTGATCCGGAGAAAAAATTTGATTATATTCCGCGGCTGTATCGGGCGGTGACCCATATGGACCCTAAGGATTTGTCCAGACTGGAAAAACAAGGATTTACGATTCGGGAGATTGAATTATTGAGTGGCGTATCACGGAGTACGGTTTCACGTGAACTGAGAGGGGATAGTCCAGTTGAATGATAGCGTTCGATTAAAGGGAGATTTTTTTCAGAAGAGCAGTTCCGGCAAACCTGGCTCTGCCCAATTACCTGCGGGTGAATCAGTGATAACTCAGCACCTGATTGATCTGAAGGGAAATATTAAGACGTTGATTGAATTTTGGCGAGATAATCGCGTTCTGAAGTCAGGCGTAATTGTGTCGGCGTATTACCGTGAAGTAGTCGCCAAGAGCAATCGAATTGGCGCATTGCTTCTTGATGCTTCAGGAGATCCTAGTGATTATATTATCGGGGCCAAATTTACTGATGATGATACGAATCCCAAACATATAATTACGTACAATGTTAGTCTAGCGGCTTTGGAAGAATCGGTTCGCCGATTGGACGTCTGCGCACGGATCTTGACGCGTGATTTTTCTGGAGAGATTAATAAAGAAACGCTCATGGCTATCAATGCGGGGCAGATAAGCCTGGATACCTCAGAACTTGCCAAATCTAATTTTGCTAAGGTAATTGTGGATGCTTTTTATGTCGAACGCTTTGATTTGGACCAATCAGCTGAAACAATCGAGCAAGCGGGGATTGTTAGTGTCTATGATATTGGTGAAAATACGCAAGAGTTATTACAGCGATTGGGTTTGGACGTTGCTAATCGAAGCTTTTTAGGCAAGACCACGTTTTACGCAACGGAGGCACAATTTAACTTGCTGAAAAGTAAGGCACCATATCTAATTTCGATGTCTGTTAGCGACTTGGCGGACTACAAGCTGACTGACGAAGAGCAGCCGATTTCGTCGAAGCCACTAACAATTCCGCAGCCTGGTATCGAGCCAACCGTTGGGGTTATTGATACGGTATTTGATGGGGATGTCTACTTTAGCGATTGGGTTGAAGACCATGATTTAGTAGCAACAGACATTCCAGGCGTGAACAGTCCTCATGGAACTGAAGTGACATCAATTATCGTGGATGGTCCTAGCTTTAATCCTAGTCTGGATGATGGTTGTGGTCGATTCAAAGTGCGGCACTTTGGGGTAACCAGAGGTGGGGTAACCAGTTCATTTACTATTCTGAAGGCAATTAAAGAAATCGTATCGACTAATACGGATATCAAGGTTTGGAACCTTTCCTTGGGTTCACCACGGGAGGTCAATCGAAATTTTATTTCACCTGAGGCTGCCGTATTAGATGAATTGGAAAATCAATATGATGTGATTTTCGTAATTGCTGGGACGAATAAAGGGAGACAGAAGCCAGTACCTGAAATTATTGGGGCACCAGCAGATTCAGTTAACTCTTTAGTGGTCAATGCTGTTGACTCCTCAGGAAAAATTGTTGGCTACGCGCGTCGGGGGCCGGTCCTGTCTTTCTTTTCTAAGCCGGATGTTAGCTGCTTCGGTGGAGATGATAAGCATCCTCTAAGAGCTTGTACAGCAATTGGCGAGGCATCTGTCATCGGAACTTCCTTTGCGGCACCCTGGATTACACGAAAAATGGCCTTTCTGATCAACGTGATGGGGTTTAGCCGAGAGGTTGCTAAGGCTTACATCATTGACGCCGCCATTGGATGGCAGAAGGATGGTCAAGATTCTCGCTTCCTGGGCTTCGGGGTGGTACCCACTGACATCAAACAAGTCTTACAGTCGCAAAACGATGAGATTCGTTTTGTTCTAACCGGTTTGTCAGCATCCTACGATACCTACAATTACAATATCCCGGTGCCGATTACTGATGATAAATTCCCTTATTTAGCTAAAGCCACGTTGTGTTATTTCCCTGGTTGTTCTCGTAATCAAGGCGTGGATTACACGAACACAGAATTGGATCTTCATTTTGGTAGGCTGAGTTCGAATAGCTTAAAGTCAATCAACGACAACAAGCAAGGCGAGAAGGGGCACTATGATCTGAATGAGGAGAACGTTCGCAAGAATTTTCGTAAATGGGACAATATTAAGCATATTGGCGAGGAACTTAAGCCGAATGCCCGGGCACGGAAGAAGTACGATCAACCATTGTGGGGAATTAGTCTGAAGACAAAACAAAGAATGAGTAACGTTCCCCGTGAGAGAATCCCATTTGGCATTGTAGTAACGTTGAAAAATATCTACGGCGATAACAAAATCGAAGAGTTTAAGCAAAACTGTCGGTTGCGAGGCTGGCTGGTCAATGATATCAATGTTGAGAACCAGATTCAGGTTAATGCTGAGGCGGAGACTGATATTCATTGGGATTAAGAGTAGTCGGGTGCAATGAAGCTAGCAATCATGTCAATTATGGTAATTTTATGAGGGGGTAAGGGATACGACTGAAAATTTTGAAAAATCCAGGTTGCCTATGGAAAAAGCCACAGGCAACTGGAATGAACCAAAAGTCAATGAACGTGTCGGGTGGCTTAACAATGAGAGACTAAGAAAGGGCAATTACAATGCTGATTTGAACACTGCAATGGGAAGCAATTATTTTGCGAAGAAGTCATGGCCCACTTCTTTGACAGCATCTTTAGGAATCTCGTCTCAGCGAGGTTCATCGGTAGCTAAGCTGGTTGGTCAGAGAACGACTTCTGAGTTGCTTTCCCAAGTTGAAAATAGGGAAAAGGCGCTTATAGAAATGGCTAACCCCAGTACTAACCCCAGCCAAAGACAGTATGATTTTATGCGAAGTTTGAGGGGCTCTACTTTAGGACAGGAGTCACTAGCACTGACCAAGAATCCCCTTACTGCATCTAACTTGGTAGAATCTGATTCTTGGAGTAGGCGGTTTAGCACCATGGGTGATTTAAAAGATTTGCAGGCAGGGATAATTCCTATGGGAATGGCTCAAAAGCAAGCTTATGCAGCCATTCATTCGCTTGTTAAGAGTACTGATATCACAGATACATTAGGAAAGTCATGGACGAAACTTGCTTCTTCGCCACTCGGTGACAAAGCAATTGCAACACAACCTCAGAGAGCCATTAGTACTCTTGCAAAATCTTTTGCTGGCGCTGGTGCGCTAAAACATGTTGGGACGAGTGGTATTGCTTCGCTAAGTAGAATTAGTTCAAAAGATTTCACAAGTCATTTCAGTCATCAACTGGCAACGGAAGCTATGCGAGGCCGTGGCTATAAAGGTAAAACTATAAGCAGCTGGCTTGATGCTGTGGGCACTAACTACCTTACTAATTCGGATTTCTACGTTTCGGCTACCCCGTTGATTAAAAAGTATGACGATAGCGCAGAAGATAAAACCGAATCTATTTCAACTCTGATTTCTGTTGCTGCAACTAAAGATCTCCTGGGTGTTGCAACAGCTGTTCATAAGCGGCTGGAAGTGACTGAAGAGGAATTAAGAGAATTACAATCATATCTTGCTGAATCAGGGTATTTTGCTTTGGAAAATCCTGTGGCACGACAGATTAGGGACTACTTTTTGAATATAAAGGTAGCGCCTCAGCGCATTGATGACATCTTGTTCCATGGTAGAGTACGAAATTCAAAGGAACAAGAACGGTCCTATACGCAATCAGAGCTAGAAACGGTTGCTCCTTGGGGGGTATCAGGTGCTGGGAGATTCAATGAAGCAAATCATCCGTTGTACTATACTTGTAGTGATGAAGGTACCCTTTCGGAAGAATTGAAAGTGACAGGGCAGGAAAACGAGACGTATGATGTTTTAAAATTCTCCATTGATCGTGAAATGAAGGTATTAGATCTTTCCAAGGAAAATCATGCTTTAGTAAGCTATTGTTTACAAAAAGTACCCAGTCTTGGGAAATTTTCTATACCTGTAGAGTATCAAATCCCTATGTTTATTGGTGCCTGTTTGCGGCAAAACCGAAATATTCAAGCCATTAAGATTAGGAGCGTAGTTTCACCTGGTGCAATTAACTATATATTCTTTGAGCCACCTTTTGGAGAGTACGTTGATTCAAGTCTTAGTGAAGTTCATGCAGGTCTGCAAGGAACACCGGTGAATGACTAGCGTCACCAGTTAAAGACAAAAAGCCCGCGAAAACCAAGAGGCCAAAAACCTCTCAGTCCATCGCGGGCTTTTCATTTACATTTGGAAGAAAGGGCTACAGTCCCTTGTGGTAGTTAGAGAATTTGAAACGGTGTTGCGATTTATTGCGCAGTCATGGTGCTGCTGCCGGACGTTAAGGCGTAGCTGCCGGCTGCGTTGTAGGTCAACGACAAGCTGGTGCTGCCGAAGGTGAGGCTAGTTGGCAGAGATGACGTGCTCAAGGTGTACTTGGTGTAGAGGGCGTCACCGGCAGAATTGGTGGATTGCGTCGTGCCGTCTGATTCGTAGACGGGAACGTAGATGGTGTTCAATTTGGCCGCAGTCAACGCATCGCTCAAGCCGCTTTGGGTGGCCACCGTGCCACTAGCGCCTTGGTAATCGGCCGTGAAGTTGGCTTGGGCCTTGGCAACGGTCGTGCTGCCATCAGAGGCCAGCGCACCGGTTGTGGACAAGGTATCGTTCTTTCCAGTCGTTGCGTTCAGCGCGTAGGAAGAGGCAATCGTGATGCCGGCGTCCGCGTTGGCGGTGACAGGTACGGTCACGCTAGTTCCCCAAGTGGTGCTGGTCGTGACGTAGGAGTTAGACGAGTTGGCTAAGCTATAGCCGGCTGGCAAATAAGTCGAGGAGGCGATATCACTGTTGACGCTGGTAACATCGGCGCTGGACAGTGCCTCGCCAGATTTGGCATCGCTAGCCGTGATCAGCACGCCACTCTTAACGCTCTTGCCAGTGGAGCTGTCCACGTAATTGACCGTGATACTCTTGGCGCTGGTGATGGTGCTGTTCTCACCCGTCTGCAGGGCGCCCGCGTAAATCCAGCCAGAGATCTTGGTATTGTTGTTATCGGTGACGTGGTAGTACAGCGAGCCTTCCTTAGTCTTGGTGACCGCGGAGTCGACGGTAAATGAGTCAGAGGCCAGCGCGGACGTACTGTTGATGACCTTGGCCGCCTTGTATTGGGTGTATTTCGGCGCATCCCACAGCGTGTTGGTCTTGCCAGGGTTCTTTAAATAGTAAGTTTTTGTTGTAGGCGTCGTGGCCGTAGTTGTGGTGTTAGCTGATTCGATACCACCCGCAAACGTTCCGGCAGTCTTCCCACCGTAAATGTAGCCGCGGTATTTACCATCCATGGAAACGACCCGGTAGTAAACGGAGCCGCGGTTAGTGGTTTTCTGACCGTAAGCGCGGAAGTAGCTCGCAGACTTCTTAGATGAGGCGAGGCTCGCCATGGTCTTCTTGGAAGCCACGACCTTGGCGCCCTTGACCGTGCCCGGCTTGGTGTACAGGGCGTTGGTCCCGGTGGATTCGACGTTCCGTGAGGTGGCCGCCGTGGTTAATTTGGTATAGCTGCCCGCCTTGGCATAGGACTTGGCGGAAGCCGTCGTGGTCGTGGCCGCTGCGACCCCAGCCAAGCTGAGCGTTGCGAGACCTAAGTAAAGTGATTTTTTCAAATTGGTTTGCATAGAATTCTCTCCTTTGGTGTGCAAGTTAAGTTCTGCCTTAACTGGAGTCAGTATAGCAAAGGATTGGGCGGATTTTGCTGCCGGGGCGGGTTTTGTGCAGTGGGGATGACCTGGGGATTTGCGTGTGTGGGGTCTGGGTGGTGGCTGGTGACAGCGGATATAAGGGCGTGAGAAAATGGCCTGATCAACGGGCCGAGTTTGGGTAAGTATTTTAGCTGGTGAATGATTTGGCGGTTACGGAGAAATTTTCGGTGGTGGCGTTTAGGTTGGGTTAAGTTTGTTTTCGGTTTGGTTAAGGGGGAGGGGGCGGATGAGATGCCTTGTGATGGGAATCGGAACCTGGTAAACTAGCGGCAAACAACTACGTGAAGGCAGGTGTCAACATGTTCATCCGTCCAATTGTATTGGCGAAGTTCGAAGGGCAGTCGCTGGCTTATCATTTTGTGAGCGTAAAACCAGAGAGCGTTCTGGCAAAACGCCGTCATCACGGACAGTGACATTTTGAAATACCTCCAGCTGAGAGAATCTAAAAAATGCAGGTGACCGCCAATGACGACGATTACCTGCATTTTGTGTTACATAGCTTTTAACGATACCACGGCCTGTGATTGGAAGACTTGGTCAAAGTCTGGACCCACTGCGAACCAGTCGGAGTGACTCAGGAGGCCTTGTAGTGCGACCAGCAAATCGGCGGGATCGTCTTTGGCGAGTACGTCGGCGAAGATGGATTCGGCGTAGTATTCGCGTTTGCCAGTGGTTTCATCCTTGTCATGCGTTCCTTTCCAGGCTTTCAGGCTGGTGGTGGCATCGATGGTCAGGACTTGGTTATTAGCGAGTGTTAATTTGATGGACATTGGGGCACCTCATTTTTAGTTAGTAGGCCTAGTTTAGCGTATTTTGGGGTGAATTGGTATTGATTGATGTTGATTCATTTTAAAACAAATACTAGGAAATCCTTTAGAATGTATGCTATTATACCTATAGCATACATTTTGTATGGAAATGGAGGATATTTCTATGTTTACGGGCCTGCATCTTGAAAATTATAAATCGTTTAGAAAAGTTGATATTGACCTTAAAAAGAATAAACTTCCCAAAAAAATGATTGCAATTTATGGTGAAAATGGTTCTGGTAAATCCAACATTGTCTCGGCGTTTACTAGCTTGAGCCAGTCATTGGACACTGTGAATAACCAAGCCAACCTAGCGAAGTTGCAGAAGGAAATTGCGGATTCGTCAGAAGAAGATGTAACGCAGATTACGCCTAAGAATGTGTGGTTACAGTTGTTGCGTTCTGGCAATGTGACGAACACGTATTTACCACGGATTTTTGCGGACGCGGGAATGATTGGCTCGAAAGCGCCCGTCGTTTTGCGATACAATTTTAATATTGATGGTAACACGGGTTATTATCGTTTAGTTTTTAACCAGAGTGAACGGGGAATCTACTTGGCTGAGGAGAGTCTGTATTATCTGATCAAGCGCTCAAGTGGGACGCTTTTTAAGATTACGGGGGATGCTGATGGTAAGATGAACTTACAGTGGAGTCCCAGCTTGTTTAAGAAGGGGGCAATGCTTGATTTAGTTGAAAATGAGACGCAGCGATTGTGGGGGAAAAATAGCTTCTTGGCTGTGTTTAACAGCATTCAGTTAGATAATAATCACCAATATCTCAAGGATAATGTCTCAGCCAATTTTTTACACGTTTTAGAACGATTCAATCACGTAGCCTTTCGTGGTGATAACGGCGCGAGCGTTAATAATTTCCGGCTACTATTACGGAATATGTTGCGTGGCCAGATCCTAGAGAGTGCTGAAAATCAGCGTATTTTAAAGACGACAGAGATAGCGTTGAATAAATATTTTGTGCCGCTGTACAGCGATATTTACCAGGTGTTTTACCGAACACAGGGAAATAGTCAGGACCGGCTGAATTATGAGCTGTTTGAGAAAAAGCGCATTGGTGGCGAAAACATTGAGGTGCCCTTCCGACTGGAATCAAATGGGACAAAGCGTCTGTTGGATTTATTCCCGCTGTTTTTAAATGCAGTTCATGGCGAAACGGTCATTATTGACGAAATTGATCAGGGAATTCACGACTTACTGATTGATCGTTTAGTTGATAGTATCGAAGAAGATATTCAGGGACAGTTAATCTTTACAACTCACGATACGCAGGTGATGAAAGAGTTGGAGCCCTCAGCGGTGTACGTTATTCAAAGTGATGTTGCTGGGAATAAACAGGTCGTGAGCTTGTCTAAAAATGGCAAAGCGAATATTGCGGCCCACAATAATATTCAGAAGATGTATTTGAACGGTTACTTCGCGGGCATACCTTATGCTAACGACGTAGATTTTGAAGATATTTTGAGCGACTTACAGGTGCCGACAGATGGGGAATAACCTGGGGAATGGGACCTGTGCTGTCGTGATTTGTCACGGTCAATCGGAGTATTATATGGTTAACAGTATTAAGCAGGCGTTGCGATTAAACATGGGTGTATTTGCGAGAGACAAGGGAAAAAGTAGCATTCAAATTGCCAAGCTGCCTGATATTTTCCAGAATGAAGTTTTCCGGAATGTTAAAAAGATAACCCAGGAGTATCCGACGATTGCGTATCGCAAGAAGGAATTGGACAGTTGTCTTATCTATACTTTGATGGACGTTGATGATTGTCATGATCTATCTGTCCGCAATAATTATCTGAAAGGACACTTGTCAGGACTGGGTGCGCACGAGCTGAAACCATATATCCGACCGATTTACTTCAAAGAAAATTTTGAGGATGTCTTAAAAGATATTAAATTCCAATATGTTGCCAAGACTAATCGTGATAAACAGAAGTATCTTAAGGTATTTGATCCGGCTTCAGGCTTAATCGCAGATGTTACGCGCATTACGGCGATGCGTGATGCGTGTGCGAAGTCGACCAAAACGAATCTTGATGAGTTTTTAACGTATTGCTTAGCACATCAATTTAAACTGAATTAACACTAAAGCTGATGAGTCCGAAAAAGAAGGATTCATCAGTTTTTTCTGTTTAGGGTATTTTAAAGTTTAGCATCCCCACCACTCATGCCGAAACCAAGCAATCTCCTGGACAAAAAATAGCGCGTCTCGGTAAGACAGCTGGGCGGTATCAAAGAGGAAAAAGATGTCGCTGGCTTGATAAATATCGTCATAATAGCCACGCAGAGTAGCGGCCAGGTGGTTAGCCGCCAGATAAGCCAACAGCGTGTGGTGTTTATCGCTAGTCGCAGCGTAGGTCAATGGCGTATACGTGAAGCTGGTCACCAGCCCGTAGCGCCGCAAGTAAGTCAGGACTTCCGGCGCGGAGTAGAGCTGTTCTGCCAGGCAGTAGTGAATCAAAATGATGGGGGTCGCGGGCCGCGAAATAGGCATGCGCATTTTCACACTAGTCGCCTCACTCGAGAACTAAAGACGACCTGGCTTCAGCCAAGTCGTCTGCCAACGGGCTCACCACAGTCAGTCGGCCAATCGCAACGACGGTCCGGACCGTGGTGGGTTTACTGAATCAAGCGGTATTTACGAGAATTTAGGTAGTCGCCAGCCGCCAACGACAAGTACGCAGATCGTTGCCGTCACGGCGCGGTGGGTGAAATCCCTGGAAATCCTTTCGTGTTTGGCACCCATCGTTATGTGTAGAATAGCACATTCTGTGGTCGCCGGCGGCAGGAACAGCCAGGTGGCTGGACGTTAGGAAACTGTCGCGGCACAACTATTGGCAAGGCGATTAGCCGACAGTGAGAATGGGCCAGACCGTGGGTAGTCAAGCCAGATGTTTACCGATGGTCCGGACTATTTTCACTGCCGGTCATTGGGTTAGCAAATGGTGGTGCATAACGATTTGGGCACCAGGTAACTGAGTGGATCAATGGCTCAGTGGATGAAACGAAAAAGCTTGGCGCGACTGGACAGCCATGTTATGCTTGCGGCACTCAAGCATAACTCATTGCGCAGGGGGGCGGTCAAAAATAACTGGCTAGCCCTCGGAAAATGAGGGCGTCTCTCATTATCAAAAGAAAAATTTTGGGGAAATCTGGCGTTGCTAGTTACTTGGTAGTTCTGGTTGCAGCGACGATTTTATTTATTTTGTTATATCAAATATCATTATTTATATAGATTATTTTCAATAGGCTATTCCAATTTCAGGGCAGTTCTTGGTATACTGATTGCGTACAACTATTACATTTTCTAGGGGAGAAAAATATGCAATCACAATTAGCAAAATCATTGTACTTGGGATTGGCTGCGCTGAGTTTAGGCGCCGTGGCAACGGTGACCACGACCGCTACGTCAGCGGACGCCTCTTCAAAGGCGAAGATCGTATCCAAGTCGGCCTTGGGTAAGAATAGCAAGAACGTTGAAGTTACGGGGACTAACGCGATTTACACCAAGCCGGGGACGGTGCGCGGCGCCAAGCTGGTTGCCAGCAAGAAGACGGTCAAGAAGTTGGCTAACTCCAACCATTCGAAAGACTACTTCCGCGCTTACCACATGGCCGTGACCAACAAGGGGACGGTCTACTACAAGATTGTGTCCATGAACGGCAAATACCGCGGTTACATCTACGGCGGCAAAGTAAAGGGTACGATTGGTGCCGGCATCAAGGAAGCCCAAACGGTCAAGGAAGCAACGATGCCATCACGGACGGCTGGTTTCCACATCAAGAACGTCAAGAAGAACACGCTTTGGACGGCACCACAACACACGACTTACAAGGCCCACAAGGTCAACATGTATGGTACGACCAAGGAAGATACTTTCACCGTTTCCAAGGCTGAGACCAAGACCAAGGAAGGCTCCCTGTACTACTACGTGACTTCCGATAAGAATTCGGATGTTTCGGGGTGGATCTTTGCGGGTAAGGGTTACAACGCCGGTGCCACGACTCAAGAATTGGGTGGCCTTTCGATGACGATGGCTGAAGCGGAAGCAACCAATAACAACAGCGTCAAGATTATGTATCGTGACGGTTCTAAGCAAGTTGGTGAAGCAACCTGGATCAACTCGGCTGCTGGTACCAAGGCGGGCGATAAGGTTAACACGACTGCAACAAAGGCTACAGACGCCAAGACAGAACCGAAAAACGTTGCCGGTCTGACTTTAAAAGACTTCATTTCTAAGAACGTGCCAAGTGGTTTCTCAATTGATTCTGCTACGGTTGCTACGTTGGCTGACGGTGCTACTTATGGAAATAATGTGTACGCTGATGTTAATGCTGCAGCTACTTCAAAGATTAAGATGGTATTGACGACGGTTAATGCTAACGGTAAAGTCGTTAGTGGTGCGTTGACTGGGAATACGCAGTTAACGACGGCCGACTTAGCAATTGCGCTAGACAAAGACACTGTTTCAGCGTTGACCGGTAAGCAAGGCATGCAAATTGGCGATAGTCTGACAACTATTGAAAAAGGCTTGAATAGCGCCGTTAGTGACAATGGTATTAACGGAATTAAGACATATACTGATAATATGGGTACCCAATATCATTACAAGTTTAAGTTTGAAAAAGGTTCCTTCAATGGGAATAACAAGACTGCATTCTACGGAGATGTTCTGAAAGCGAACTTTACTGCTGAACTTGTAGAGGGAGCAGTAAATGAAAAGGCACCTATTGTGGATGTCTTTGCCTAGATCAGCCTGACAGCATTAAGTGACACTCGGTTCTAAGTAATCGCTTAGAATTCACAAAAGCCCCTAATCACGAAACTTCCCGTGATTAGGGGCTTTTTAGCTGGTATAAACCCGTATGAATGAGATTAAGAATATCTAAATAAGCGTAATCTCGTATAATCTTTGGTATACTAGGACTGTTAACAAACAATCTTATATTTTCAGAGGAGACAACACAAAATGAAGTCAAGTTTAACAAAATCACTTTACGTTGGTTTAGCTGTATTGAGCTTAGGCGCCGTTGCTACGGTATCGACGACTGCTAATGCCGCTTCCAAGGCAAAGGTTACTTCCAGCAAGACTTTAAAGACTGCTGGCGAAACTCGTAACGTTGAAGTAACTGGGACGAACGCCCTTTACTCCAAGCCAGGGACTGTCAAAGGCGCCAAAGTCGTTGCTTCCAAGAAGACGATGAAGAAGTTAGCTAACTCCAAGAAGTCAGCTGATTACTTCCGCGCTTACTACCAAAAGGTTACCAACAAGGGCTCCGTTTACTACAAGATCGTTTCTATGAACGGTAAGTACCGTGGTTATATCTACGGCGGTAAGAAGGAAGGGACCTTTGCTGGCGGTGTTACTTCTGCTAACACGACTAAGACGGCTAACTTGCCTGCTGACACGACCGTTTATTTCACTAAGCCAGGTACTGGCAACGTGACGTGGACTGCACCAAAGAACACCCAATACAAGGCTTCTAAGCAGGTTAAGAATACAACACCATTCGCTAATGATACATTGACGGTTACTAAGGCCGCAACGAAGACCCGTGAAGGTTCACTTTACTACTACGTTGAAGATGCCCAAAACCCAACAATCAATGGTTGGATTTATGCTAAGGCTGTAACCGCTACGAAGCCAGCCGTTGATACGTACAATGAAAAGACTGACGTTAAGGTTAACTTGAAGTCTGCTGATGGCACGGTTATCAAGTCAACTGTTTTAAGCAACTTGACTGATAAGGACGGCAAGGCTTCAACTGCCAAGGGTACTGATGTTAGCGCTAGTGCAGCTAAGACTGCTACTAATAGCTGGGGCAAGAGTGTTTTAGCTGGTACTGGCTATACTTACACTGCTGCTGACTCAGTTAACAAGACGGCATTAGCTTCAGCTAAGACTGGTGACACCATCAGCTTAATCGTTAACAAGAATGCTGATGCTGCTATGAAGATTCAATTTTATGGCTTAAATTCAGATCAAACTAAGGGCGCTGATAAGCTGACTGCTTACAGCAAGACTGCTAGTGCAACAACTGTTGTCTTCCCAACAGTTAGTGCAGCATTCACGGGTGCTGAAGACGCTACCTACACGGCCAGCGACTTACAGACCTACTTGACCACTAATAATTTGACGACGTTGTACACACCTTCTTACACGGCAAACGGTAAGCAAGTTTACACGAAGTACACGTTCAACAATGCAGTATCAGGTACCTACAGTAAGACGGCTAATGCACAAGCATTCTACACTGCTACGGTCGTAGATGGTGCGTCACCTGTTGATACGCCAACTAATTCTGTTACAAGTGCTAACTACTTTGCATAGATTAGTGAATTAGATAAAACGAAAATCCTCGTCCAAATCCGGACGGGGATTTTTTACGTCACGCGAAAAATCTAACAACCGGGCAACCGCAACTGGACCGGTAGACTCTTCTTGCAGAGGTCCAGGTGTTGGCAAACGGCCGTGTACAAATCATCAGCGTAAATAAACGGCGTTAAGTCGTCGCTTTCTAGTCGGTAGCACAAAAGTTGTTTGACCTCAGGGGTCAGGGCGATTTGAGCGGCCTCCATTTGCCAGTATGCCATCGGGGAGACCCGGTAGTAAACGGCAGACGCCAGGACAGAATTCCATTCGATGCGTTGACGCACACAACGCAAAATATCGGCGTAGCTGTGGTTGGCAGCGGGATCGCTCATCTGGACGACAGGGTCTGCGGTGGCGCTGTCGGGCCAGTTCATGCCGCATTGACGGCGACGGGTGGCCAGCTCGTTGTCACGGGCGCGGACGATTTCAACCAGTGCCGACTTGAGGTGGGTGACCTGGCACAGCTGCCAGACAGTTTGAACGCTCAGTTCGTAAGCTTGGCAAATCAACGTTAACAAATCATCGTTGGGCCGCACAATATTATCTCGTTCCAGTTCGGACAGGTACCAAGCCGGCACATCCGCGTCACGCAAGACTTCTGCGGCCGTTGCGCCGTCTGCGAGAATTAAGCGGATTTGCGTTAAAACAACGCCCAAACTGTGCCGTGTCATGATCATCGAACTCCTCCTTTATCATCTTTGCCCAGTATACCAACCTTTTATGGCACACACGTGAAAGAATCGTGAGAATATCCGAATAAATACGATATAAAAATAATTATAGTTCGAGTTATCCAGAAAGAATAATTGTCCCCCGAAACACTTAATCCGCGTACTCTTTCCGATATAACAGCATTTATAAAAAGGATCTACCAATGCATCTTTCTTGCTATTATTCGTGTTTTGTGAGAATCTATAGCCGGGTCAAGAGAAACCCAGGTAGCAACGCCGCTGAAATAATCCCTCGGTGAATTACTATGGTTGAAATTTATTGGGAAGGTTTGACACCTGAACTTCAAGCACGCGTCACCCGTGAAAATAAGATTGACCTGACACAGTTACGGCCGAGTGATGTGACGCGGGTTGCTCACGACCATCCGCTAGAAGTCGATTGGTCCACGATTCTGTTCATCAAGAATTTTCGCACGGAGAATCAGGAAACAGACACCGTCATTTGGACGGCCAGTGAGGGTTTCTACCGCACGCAGGCGTCCCCCAACGAATTGCTGACAGAGCTCAGCAATGTCAGTGCCATCAGTTGGCGGGACATGAAGACTGAGTTGGGTTATCTGAAGTTGAGTGGGCCCATTCCCTTTGTGATTGGGCCGACCATGTTGGTCTCCACGGAACGACCGCTACGGGGAAACAACGTCAGCTGGGTTGGCGGTCAGGCGGTCCGGACGGTCAGATCTGCCGGGACCGGTCGCGTTCAGGTGGTGCTGACCAATGGGGTAGTGGCAATTTTTCACGACACGGCCACGCGGTTACGCAAAAAGCTGGATGAAGTGCAGACGCTACAAAACTTTGAGCAACAGCGTCGGCACCTGGCGGATAGCCAAAACGACCTGGTCTATGGCCGGACTTTCGATCAGACCTTACTGGCCTATCCGGTTTACCGCGACCAGCAACTCTTATGGGCGGCGTTCAAGAAGACCGGCTATCAGATGGGCTTGAATGATATCGCGCAGTTGCTACGAGAAATTTCTGTCTGTGACCCGCGTTCGTGGCATTTGACCGACGAACGCTGAAACAACTGTTATGACGGGGAGTGACAGGGGTTAATGACAACTAAATACAATCAAATTTATAATGAATTTTAGCTAAGATGTGATTTGTTTATAATATAGTCAGTCATTTATGCTAGTATAGTTAGAAGAGATGCGTTAGGGGTCAACCTTTTTGGCCACTAACGAATTATTTCGAACGAGGACTATGTTAGGGCTTGCCAGTGGAGCATAAGCCGCTGGCAGTCACGAGGAGGAAGAGAGTCATGATTGAAGCGCACAAATTAGCTGAGGACGTTCAGCGAATTCACCAGTTGAACTCGCTGTTACGACCGTTCATTAAACGACCAAGTAGCGGGGATGCCCTCACGTTTGAACAATATCGGATTTTGCACGAATTGGTAACAGAAAAGGTCAGCACCAGTGAGTTATCCCGCCGGCTAAACGTTGGCCAGTCCATGGTGTCGATTCAGATTAGCCGCTTGTTAAACGGCGGTTACATTCAAGATGAAACATTGCCGACTGATCGGCGGTATCACGTGTTCCAAGTTACGGCGCGGGGCCGGAAGATTGAGGAGCACGTGAATGAATCCTTGGCAGCTGAATTGCCTGTCTTGATGCAACAGTTGGCTGAGATTTTAAAGTGATGACCAAAGGAATGGGTGTGATTAGCGGCCCATTCCTTTTTGCGCGCTCGAAAATAGCTTGCCCCATCAGTTGGTCAGCCATTGACTGATTGGTGGGTTAAAACGAAAAGACTTGGCGAACCGCCGCCACCATGGTATCCTATGCCAACCTAACAAAAAAAGACTGGGAAATGACGCCCAGTCTTCGTCGATACTATTCAGCTGCTTCTAATTCTTCAGCCGGTTCCTTGAGCGGCTTGCCCGCTGCGTCGACCAGTTGTAATTCGCTCAGTCGAATCACGACCAGGTCGCCGAAAGAATCGATTTTGTCCGTTTCCTTCTTGGAGAGTTGGTTAGGTTCAACCTTCACCAGTGCAGAATGTTCGTAGATCTTGGTGATCGTCCCGTAGAAAGCGTCGGAGAAAAGTTCCGTTTTTTCACAAAATACGCGATTTTCTTCATGTAAAGCCATTGGCGTCGTCCCCCATAAAAGTAATTTATAACAGAGTAAGGGTTGGATGACTAAAAGTCAAGAACTTTCCGACAAAACGGCCGGATTTGCGCAAATACTGGGGAAAACCCTTAGGTAACGACTGACTAATTTACTAACCGCGGCGCAGTTGATCGATTTTAGATTGGGTCGCGAAGTTTTGGAGTAATTCACTTTGTTTGGCGACTTGAGCAGAGAAATCCGTCAAAAAGTTCAGTTCTAGTTCACTCAAGGGCCGCTGTTGTTGGGCCGCCGCCAGCAGGTCGTCGATGGCTTGGCTCACGTGTTGATTGGTTGCGACCACCTGCGCAAATGCAGGCGTGCCAGCCAGTCCTGGCGCCGGTTGGCTGAACCGCGGTGTCGCTGGGGCAACCGTCACCGCCGCACTCGAAGTGGGGGCAGCCGGTGCGGGTTCGGTAGCGGCCTCGTCGGCATCGAAATAATAATAAACTTCCCGTGGCTTCACGGCGGCTTTCTTGATACGTTCGTCCACGGACGGTGCGGCCGAAATGGCGCCCATCACAACGGAAGACTTGTAGCCCAAATCGCCCAACATCTGCCGCAACTTGACGGCCCGAATGCCGCGTAATCCGGGGAACTTTTCCGCCGAGATCACCTCTGCTTGCTGGTCGTCTTGCAACCACGCAATGATTTGCTGCCGAATCTTAGCAGCTTGACTGTTTTTTTTATTTGCCATTTCAGTGCCTCCGTATGTCTCTGATTGGCCGCAACCAACAATGATTAAACGACGCTGTTACTAATCATTGAAGCATTTTACCCCCTGACTAGCAAGGGATTGGCGGAAATTGGTGGAAAATAATGCCCCGTTTCCCTTGCAGTAGGGGCTCTCGTCAGGTTATTTCGTCGGAAACTAATCTTTTCAAGGTAAGTATGGTACAATCAAGATACATAGAGGAATTATCTGGTGATACCAAACTGGACGTGGTTTGGCCAGGCTAACATCACTGTGCGCATGGCGGTTGATCATTGGTTTAAGGACCGTGATTGTCGAAATAAGTCGCGGCGGGTTTCCAAAATCTTTGATTGAGCGAATGACGATATCGAAGGAGGGGACGCGGTGGCGGCTCTTCCTTTTTGTTTTCCATCCTTGCGGCAGCTGAAGTTCTAATCAATATAGGAGTGAACACATTTTGCATATCTTTAGAGATGAAAACGGAATTCGGCTAGTGGTTTCTCACCAGCTTGGCGTTTACGCCGTTCGTTTCGCTGACTACGCCCCTGAACAAGAATTCGTGAACTATGAATTAAAGCGCGATCGGCATGGCCGTTATCATCTGACCATTAAGAACACGAACTTAACTGAATTAGACCAAGCAGTTTTTAAAAAAGAACTGGTCTTCGGCGACCTCGGCGACAGCTTGACCCCTATTAAGGGCGTCACGTTGATGTTGATCTAAGCGACTGGAGAAAATTAGCGTAAACAGCAGGACTATGGCATTGGGCCATGGTCTTTTTTTGTCGTTTTCACATTGTGGCTGACCGCCTTACCGTTACGCGAAAGTCTAGGCTGGAACGCTGGGGGAGAACGCCCTGAGCCTGAGGACCTGTCTCAGGGCTTGTTTTTAGCCGAAACCCACGTCTCAAAATCACCAATTTAGTAGCAAAAGCCGCTACTAAATTCCCCGGCTGATCCTAGATTTCGCTTCACTCACGGCTATGGTCGTCCGTCTTGGTGAAGGGAGGATTATCTGGTAACCATCGACCAGTTATTAGACAACATAATGTTAGTTTTGATTAAGCTTAACTGATTTTAGCTTTGGTGCCGCTATTGCAGCGTAACGGTAAGGCAATCAGCACGGACCTTGATGAGTAGAACAATAAACTTCAGACCCTTTGACTTGCTAAGTGTAACTGTGAGTATTACAGTATAATCGTAAACAAAAATGAAAAGGGGTTCTTCAGATGACGAATGTATTAGTTTTAGGTGCGAACGGAAAGATTGCCAAGCTGGCCACGACCCAATTGCTGGCTGATCCCAACAACCACCTGACCTTATTTCTCCGTAACAGTCAGCGCTTAGCGGCTGCGGCGGGCGACCGGGTCAAGGTAGTTGATGGTGACGCGGCCCAGGAAGCCGATTTGACCGCTGCCATGGCCGGTAGCGACGTTGTATACGCCAATTTAGCCGGTAGCAACATCGAAGACGAGGCCAAGGCTGTCGTCGCCGCGATGCACGCCAGTGGTGTCAAGCGGCTGATTTGGATTTCCACGCTGGGCATTTACGATGAAGTGCCAGGAGCCTTTGGCAAATGGAATCACCAGATGCTAGATGGCGGTTATCTTCAGACTTACGCCGCTGCGGCCAAGGTCATCGAGGACTCTGACCTGGATTACACCATCGTGCGGCCCGCTTGGCTCTCCAACAAAGACGAGGTGGCCTACGAGACGACCCAGAAGGGCGAACCGTTCAAGGGGACCGAGGTTTCTCGCAAGAGTATCGCGGCGCTGGTTGCCAAATTAGTGGCTGACCCAACGCAGGCGATTCACGAATCCTTGGGCGTTAACAAGCCCAACACGGACGGCGACAAACCAGAGTGGGTCAAGTAGGACTAGGCTTTATGCAGCGACCGAATAAAATTGCGATTCAAAAAAGGTGCAATCCATGGCGATTCGCGGTATAACTAAAGTGTGCGTTGAGAAGAGCTCCGCACGACCGAGAATCACTTATTAATTTGGAATCAATTTGCTAAGCTCATTCTGTGAAACTTTTCCTCCAAACAAGAACCCATGGATTTTGCCGGGAATTGATTCATACGTTGCGGAAATACTGTTGACTGCGGTCAACGGTATTTTTTTAACCAGTTTTGTGCGAAAATGAACAAAAAATAGTGTGTTTTTGTTGCAAACGCTTACAGCCTATGATACTATGATGATGCGGAAAGGAATTAAGAGTTGTGATGTTCCAGATGCTTTAAGTACCGTGTTTCAAGAAACCGATTTCCGTTTTGACGTGAGACAGGTTTTAAGAAGTAGCTCCGAGATACTGAAAGATAGATGACAACTCCGGTAAACCTTCTAACGAACTCTGGCAGATCCAGGTTTTAGTTTCACAGAAGTTCCACTGAAAATTGAATAGTGTCTAAGACTTAATGCTTGTTAGTTAAGCGTAGATGTTTAAAGACTTGTAAACAGTTCCAGGTAGTAGCTAGAGCTCGGATGTTACGATAGCAAGGGTCATGCAAGGATTTTAAGAAGAATCGTTAAAGCGTGTCTTGTGTTAGTAATGAGGGAATTAAGTTCCACTGGTAAGACGTTGAAACGGTAGCCAGAAACTAATCCAAAAATTGATTTGATTGGCTGCGGCCGCTCGACGAGAATTTTAGTTATGAGGCGATTAAGAATTACAATGATTACGAAACGGAAATTTAGTAGTGATCACAACCTCCTTTCCGAGAGTTAGCGGACTTCAAGTGATTGATTAACACCCAACTTGAAGCCCGTTTTTTATGCTCAGAAAGGCAGGAAGTTCGGGTACCTCAGATTTTACGGTTTTAGTTATACTGGTATCACTTCGCAACATAGGAGTGCCCTCGACATACAGGCGAGCGGCCTAGCTTCTTTTTGTTCTTTGAAAACTAGGGAAAGTGTTAAAGGTAAATCCTTTTAGCAAAAATCACCGGTCGTTCGGCTAGCCCCCGAATAGACCGGTTCCCGCCACTGGTTAAGTGTCATAATGTTCGGAAATAGGCTTTATACGATTTTCTTAAATCGACCATTTACAGGGCGCTTGGGAAAAGGTATATTATTACTAGACCGAAAAAATCCTGGGAGAGACTTTGACCAAGGATTGACCTAAGGAGTGAGAAATGGTGGCCTTTCATCGCATTTTTGTGATTGATTTTGCTGGCTTGGGACTGGGGGAAGCCCCGGACGCAAACCGCTTTCAATCGGTCGGCGCTGATACGCTAGGCCATGTTGCGGTTAGTTGGACGGGTAAACTAAACCTCCCAACATTACAACGGTTAGGACTCGGAAACATTCGGGTTGACCACCCCCTCGCTGGGATTGCCCCCGTTGATCATCCGGTTGGCTTCTTTGGCCGCTTGCACGTGCAAGCCCAAGGCAACCGCCGGGCAACGGGCCTCCGCGAGATGTGGGACTATCAAGGCGCCAACAGCACGCAGACCGTCTTTGCGACGTTGCCGGCTGCTGGGTACACCGTGACCTTGGCCGGACCATTTCAAAGCTACCTCCAAACGCAAAGCGTGGCGCAACGCCATCAAGTTGGCAGTAACCAAGATGCGTTTCGGGTGCTCTTTGAACAGTTGAACCAAAAGGCGTCAGGGCTCACCTACGCGATGTTACCGGACTTCCGGTTCGCTGGTGAGCAACAAGACAATCAAGCCTTTGGCGAGGCGCTGGTGGCCGCTGACAAGTATTTGGCTCAATTCCAACATGACTTGGAGGCCAACGACTTGTTGCTGATCACGGCGACACACGCCGATGATCCGGCTAGCGACGTCACCCCGACGCGCGAATATTTGCCGCTGTTGGCCTATTCACCGTCGCGGCCCAGCGTTCACGCGCTCGGCATTCGGCGGACGCTGGCAGATGTCGGCGCCACTGTCTTAGAGAATTTCGGTTTGGCGAGTCACACCGCCGGACATAGTTTTTTAAATGAAATCACGCAATAAATATTTAAATCGAACGAACCTTGAAGGGAGGTGAGAAGGTACCAAGACCTGCTGCACAACAGTTGGGTTGCAAAGGTCAGTTAGACATCACTTGTATCAGATATTATTCACCGTTAATTTCACCATTTAATGGTCTCTAACTGAAATCCAACTGTTGCGACGGGGTTATCGTTCGTTCGTAACAGAAGTTATGCGTTTTATGATGCGTTACATAATTTCTGCAGCCACATCGTGTCAACTTTTGTATGGCAAACGTCCATACATCAAAGAATAATATCGGAAAGAGGTATTTTGACCAATGCTAGTCGCAGTCAATATTTTAGGGGTAATTGTTTACCTCGCAATCGCATTCTTGTTCTCCAAGAACAAGAAAAAGATCAACTGGAAGTCAACCGGGATCGTTTTAGTGCTTAACTTGGTTTTGGCTTGGTTCTTCACGAGTTTCTCCATCGGGCAAGACATCGTTAAGGGTGCTGCCGATGGGTTCAACTGGTTAGTCCAAGTGGCTTACCAAGGGATTGTCTTCGCCTTACCTAACTGGGTTACTCCAGAATTCGGTGGGACTGCCAAGTCAATGAACTTCGTTACGAGTTCATTGCTGCCAATCTTATTAGTTGTGCCAATGTTCGATATCTTGACTTACATCGGGGTATTGCCTTGGATCATCAAGTGGGTTGGTCGTGGCCTTTCCTACATTACCGGTCAACCTAAGTTCGAATCTTTCTTCTCTGTTGAAATGATGTTCTTAGGGAACACTGAAGCCTTAGCCGTTTCTCAATTACAATTAAAGAGCATGCGTAAGGAACGTAACTTGACCCTTGCCATGATGTCCATGTCATGTATCACTGCCTCCATTCTGGGTGCATATACCCAAATGGTTCCTGGTCAATTTGTTTTGACGGCCGTTCCAATCAACATCTTGAACGCCATCATCGTTACCAACATGTTGAACCCTGTTGAAGTGGCCCCAGAAGAAGATACCATCGCCAAAATCGGTGGGTCCAACACTGCTGCCGCTGAAGAAGGCGACGTTGAAGACGATGGCAAGAAGGAAGCCTTCTTCTCCTTCTTGGGTGACTCTATCTTGGGTGCCGGTCGTCTGATCTTGATCATTGCCGCTAACGTTATCGCTTTCGTTGCCTTAGCTGCCTTGATCGACAAGTTGCTTGGTTTATTCAACCCATGGTTATCTTTGGAACACATCTTAGGGATCATCATGTTCCCATTTGCATGGTTAATGGGTCTGAACGTTTCAGACGCCTTCCAATTCGCCCAATACATGGGGACGAAGTTAGTTACGAACGAATTCGTTGTTATGGGTAAGATTTCTTCAACCATTAACACGGGTGCCTTCTCTGACCACTACCGGGCCATCTTAACTGTCTTCTTGACTTCATTCGCTAACTTCTCAACTACTGGGATGATTATCGGTTGTTTCAAGGGGATCGTTGACCGTGAAAACAACGAACTTATCTCTAAGAACGTTGGTTACATGTTACTTTCCGGGATCCTGGTTTCCTTGCTATCAGCCGGAATTGTTGGTCTCTTCGTTTGGTAAAAAAATAACGCCTCATTGCGTATGGGGCTGACGCAATAGCCCAGGGGCCTTCTGTTCCTGGGCTATCTGTGTCACTTACGACTGACGGGATTCAACCTGGCCAGTCCGAAACGGGTGCCGACCTCTCTAATCGGAGAGTGAAACCCAGCCGGGTGCGTGAGACCATCCGGTTGCAAAGCCCGGGAAGTCTGTATGTCGCGAACTGACGTACCGAAAGATAGGGATTTTTATGAGTAAGCTACAATCGCAGGTGGATGTCGCCAATAACTTAACGTTACGCGAAGCCCTGCGGCATAAGGATGTCGTCCGCAACGAACTGATTGCTGGTGTGACTGGCTTTTTCGCCATCTCGTACATCATCATTGTTAACCCGCTGATTTTAAAAGATGCGGGCATTCCAACTGACCTCAGCGTCTTCGCCACCATTTTCTCGTCGGTGATTGGGTGTCTGATCATGGGCCTGTGGGCCAACGCACCAGTCATTCTCACCCCAGGGATGGGGGTCAACGCCTTCTTCACGTATACCATTGTCGTGAACATGGGGCTGAGCTGGCAAGAAGCCTTAGGAATCGCTGCGGTCGCCAGTTTTATTTACATGTTAATTGCTTTCACCAAGATTTCCACGATTCTCTCCGAAGCCATACCGGATTCGCTGAAGAGTGGGATTACCGCCGGCATTGGGCTCTTCCTGGTCGAAATCGGCCTGGAAAAAGCGGGCCTGATCGTGGCCGGGAAGTCATCGCTGATTGTGTTGGGGGATTTGACCAAACCCACGCCGTTACTGGCACTGTTTGGCTTAGTCCTCAGCCTGATCTTGTACATTCGCAAGATCAAAGGGAACTTCTTCATCGCCATTATCGCCACTAGCCTGCTGGCCTTCTTCTGTGGTGTGAAGGATGCCGACACCCCAACCGTTGATTTGGCGCGGTTAGGACAGTATCACAAAATCGTCTTCCAAAACGACTTCAGTCACTGGCTGAGCACGCCCTTTATTCTAGCGGCCTTTTCGATGACCATGATTTTGGTCTTTGAATCCATGGGCCTGCTACAGGGGTTATTGCCCAACCACAAGAAGTTCAAGAAGACGTTTGAAGGTAGCTCCGTGACGACCTTCCTGTCCAGTTTTCTGGGCACGAGTCCGACTGTGGCTGCCGCCGAAAGTGCCTCGGGGATTGAAAGTGGGGGCCGGACCGGGATCATGGCATTGACTGCCGCCGTCCTGTTCGCACTGTCACTGATCTTCGTGCCACTGTTGGCCTACGTTCCGTCCGCCGCCATTGCGCCCGTGATTATTATCACTGGGGCCTTGATGATGGCAGCCATCGGCGGAATTAAGATGGCCGACTTCTCTGAATGGTTCCCAGCCTTCTTGATTATCGTGCTGATTCCATTCACCAACAGTATCTCCACTGGGTTAGCCTTTGGTTTCGTGTGCTACCCAGTTATGAAATTGGCTTTGGGGAAGGGCAAAGAACTTTCCTGGCCAGTCTACTTGTTAGGCGTGTTATTCTTGCTAGACCTCATCTTCAGTGCGATGCTCTAGCAAAATGTCACAAAGAGTTTTACTAGCGGCGGGTCGTGCCCGCCGCTAAACGAAAACGAATTCATTTAGGAGGATATTTATTATGACAATTAAAATTCTTATGGATACTGACCCAGGTATTGATGATGCAGCTGCTTTGACCATGGCGATCAACGACCCCAAGATCGACTTGAAGTTGATCACGACGGTTGCCGGTAACGTAACGGTTGACAAGACCACCATCAACGCCTTGAAGATCGTGCGGTTCTTTAACCAAGACATCCCAGTTGCTGCGGGTGCTGAACAACCATTGTTCAAGGACTTTGAAGACGCTGCTCGGATTCACGGGGCTTCCGGGATGCCGGGCTATGAATTCCCAACCGACTTACCAAAGCCATTACACAAGACGGCCGTAGAAGCCTTACATGATGAAATCATGGCTAGTCCAGATCCAATCACCTTGGTCCCAACCGGTTCATACACCAACATTGCGTTGCTCTTCTCTGAATACCCAGAAGTAAAGAGCCACATCGACCGGATCGTTGCCATGGGTGGTGCCCTGGGCAAGGGGAACATGACCAGTGCCGCTGAATTTAACGTCTTCACCGACCCAGATGCTGCCGCTATCGTTTACAAGTCTGGGATTCCGATTGTCATGGTTGGCTTGGACATTACCATGAAGGCTTTGCTGACGCACGAAAGCATTGAAGAATTGCCAAAGATCAGCGAAACTGGGAAGATGCTGCATGACATCATCGTTAACGATGGTGACAACAGCGATAAGGGTATCGCCATGCATGATGTGAACACCATCTTCTATCTCTTGCACCCAGAAGCCATCAAGACGGAAGACATGTGGATCGACGTTGTCACCGATGGCCCAGCTATTGGGGAAACGGTTGGCGACATCCGCGGGGCTTACCACGATGGCAAGACCAACGCTAAGGTCTCGACTGATATCGATGCTGACGCCTTCAACAAGTGGTTCCTCGAAGAAGTTCGGGCAATCAAGAACTAAACTTACGACTGAAAGAGACTCTCATTTGGGGGTCTCTTTTTTGCTGGCGAGAAAAAATCGCGGCCAAAAGAAATTTTACACAAACGGGTAGGTATTCCATACAGAAACGTTACATGCCTCTGCTATGCTAGAGAAAAATCAGGGAAGAGGCTGATCAGATGTCTACGATGGATATGGATACCTTAATCTTATTGGTCGTCACGTGGCTGCCGATGCTGTTCTTTGCCCGAAAACCCAAGCACCCTTGACTGGTGGCTGTGAAAAATTGCTGCGGAGGACGCCCCTCTCCGTGGCAATTTTTTTGGCTCGCGGCTGGGGTCTGAAGGCTTGCTCACCAGTGGCAGAAATTTTACAAGATGTTGACATGGATGACATCAAATATTTACATCAATTCGGTATGCTAGACCTAACTTAGTGATAGTCGGGGACTGTTACCGGGTGGTGTCCCGGTGGTTGCGACTTTCTTTATTGATGGGGGCCACGGGGGTATGAATAAATTCACAATCGTTCATTTATCGGATCCACAATTATCGGCGGGGCGGGCGCCACAGTACCACCAGCAATTACCGCCAGCAACCAAGCTACAACACATTTTTGATGATATTTTAGAGCGGCAAGTTGCGCCAGACCTAATCGTTATTAGCGGAGACTTGCTGACGGCCGGAACTAGCCAGGACTACCAGCAATTGCGGCAATACTTACGGCAACAGTCGGCCCGGTTGCGGGCACCGATTCAAGTCATTTTGGGTGACCAGGATGACCGCGAAGCCTTTAACGAAGGCTATTTGGAGGAGCCACACCAGCCTTACTACGCCTACAAACAGGTCTACCAGAACATGGACTTTTACTTCCTGGATTCCAAGTGGGAGGCCCACAAGGAGGCGGGGTGGTTGGACCGGAAGCAACTGGACTGGCTCAATAAAAATCTCCACCTTGCGCCCCGGCGGCGAGCCTTCTTATTTCTCCATCATCCGCTAGATGCGCCGGCTCTGCGGGGGATGCGCTACGCCTTATTACAAAATAATCGCGAGCTACTGGCCATCCTGCACGGCCACAATATCGGGGGCATTTTCACGGGGCACCTGCACTTTGGCGCCAGCTACCTGGTCGACACGACCATCCCGGTCACGACGGTGGCGTCGGCGTCGACCTATATCGACTGCCAGGATCCCCACCGCCATGAGGTTCATGACGCGACCAGCTACAATGTGATTACGATTCAGCGGGGGATGGCCAGTGTGACCAATCATCCGCTGTTACTAGGCCAGCCGGTCATCGACACCATCACGGTCGGCAACACCGGCTTTGCCAAGCACCGACCACGGCTGAATCCTCAACGGCGCATGGGTAACGGCTTACCTTTAATTTAAATCCAACAGACACAGTCATCGTGAGTTTAGCGAGGCCGTGTCTGTTTTGTTGTCTAGTGACAGGTGGGGTTAATCATTGGCCTGACAACCACTTTATTTGGTGGTTAGCTGAATGGCTTAGTGATTACCTGGTGAAATGAGTTTAGTGATGGGGAAGCAGGGGAGTTGGCTGTAATTGCTATCTGAGCCGAGAGTGAAGCGAAATCTAGGCTCAGCCAGGGAATTTGCCAGTGGGCTATGCTGGTAAATTGGTGACTTTGAGACAGTGACTTTCTGGCTCAAAGCAAGCGCCGAGACCGGGCTATGGCTCGGGGCGTCCTTCCCCAGCGTTCCAGTCTAGAATTTCGCGTAACGGCAGGCGGTCAGTTCTCACCAGCGGCAGGCGGTCAGTTCTCACCAGCGGCAGGCGGTCAGTTCTCACCAGCTACCCACTGCGTTCCAGCCCATAGTTGCCGGCTGGTAAGGCGGGAAGTCTAGTCTAGCCCTCAGCCCCACAACAATCCCGGAATGTTTCCCAATAGACGTTTCATGTGACGGCGATTTTCGGTATAATAGGTAACGACGCTAGGGCGAGGGGCAATTGGCCATGTCGGTTCGGTTGCGTTTCGCCCGTAAGTAAGGTAAAGTATACTCAAACGTGAAACAATTGTGTTTCACAGAAGAACTGAACAGGGAGAAATTGAATGAATCCTGAAGAATTTCGTGCCGCGCTGTCGGCGCAAGGTATCGAATTAAATGCAACACAGCAACAACAATTTGCTGACTACTATCAGTTCTTGGTGGCAACGAACGAACACGTGAATTTAACGACAATTACGGCGGAGCCCGAGGTCTACCTGAAGCATTTTTATGACTCGTTGACCCCCGCTTTTTACGTGCCGGCAATGAAGACGGAACCGCTCACGTTGTGTGACGTGGGTGCTGGCGCCGGCTTCCCATCGTTGCCCTTGAAAATCGTCTTCCCGCAGCTCCAGGTGACCATCGTGGATTCCCTGAACAAGCGGATCACGTTTTTAAATGAACTGGCAGCCAAGCTGAATTTGACTGGCGTGGCCTTTCATCATGCCCGGGCCGAAGAATTTGGCAACAAGCGGGCCGAATACCGCGAAGACTTTGATTTGGTCACGGCGCGGGCGGTAGCGCGGATGTCCGTCTTGAGCGAACTGTGCTTGCCACTGGTAAAAGTTGGCGGGCAGTTTGTCGCCTTGAAAGCGGCCCAAACGGAAAATGAGCTCGCTGTCAGCCAAACGGCGATTACGACGCTGGGCGGCAAGTTGAATGCCGATTACGCCTTCAACCTGCCACAGTCTAATGATCCGCGACACATCGTGGTCATTGATAAGGTCAAGCACACACCCAAGCGTTATCCGCGGAAGGCCGGGACACCTAACCGGGAGCCGTTAGAAGATTAATGGGATGGGGGTAAGATAATTGCCATTTTCATTATTTGGAAATAACCGGGAGAAGGCCACGCATCCGGCCCATCCCGTGAAACAAAACGTGGTGATGATTCCGGTCGCCCAGATCATTCCGAACCGGTTCCAGCCACGGCAACGGTTTGACCAGACGGCGATCGCCGAACTGGCGCAGACCATTCAGGAGCACGGCTTACTGCAGCCCATTGTGTTGCGGGAGTACGAGCCCGACCATTACGAAATTATTGCCGGTGAGCGGCGGTTTCGGGCCGTTTCTAGTCTGAAATGGGACACGGTCCCTGCCATTTTGGAAAAGATGGATGACGACGAGACGGCGTCCATGGCGCTGATTGAAAACCTGCAACGTGAAGAATTATCAGCCGTGGAAGAGGCACACGCCTACCAGAAGCTGATGGATCTGAATCACATGACGCAGGCCCAGTTAGCGGAAGGCATCGGCAAGAGTCAGGGGTTCGTGGCCAATAAGCTGCGGCTTTTGAAGCTGAGCGAACCCGTGCGCCAAGCCATTTTGAACCGAGAAATCTCGGAACGCCACGGTCGGGCCCTTTTAGCGCTGGCAGATGACCAGCAGGCCACCGTCCTCCAGACCGTGCTTGCCGAGAAGCTCACGGTCAAGGAGACCGAAGCTTTGATTGCCAAACACCAGCACCCCAAGAAGCACCGGCGTAAGGTGACCAAGCACAGCGTCACTGGCGACACCCGCGTGGCCGTCAACACCATTCGCAAGTCGGTGAAGATGGTCAGCGATGCCGGCATGACGCTCACCACCAAAGAAGAAGAAACCGCGGACGGTTACCGCATTATTATTGATATTCCCAAAGAAAGCTAGAGGTGAAACGACATATGGGTTACATTATTGCATTAGCCAATCAGAAGGGTGGCGTGGGCAAGACCACGACCGGCGTGAACTTAGGCGCCGCATTAGCCACTGATGGCAAGCACATCTTACTGGTGGACACCGATGCCCAAGGCAATGCCACCAGTGGGGTCGGGGTCCAAAAGGCGACCATCGAACGCGAAATCTATGACGTTCTGGTCAACGAGATTCCCATTCAAGACGCCATTTTACACACCGAACACCCGGGGTTAGACATCGTGCCGGCGACCATCCAGCTTTCTGGGGCCGAAATCGAGCTGACCCCGATGATGGCGCGGGAGACCCGACTGAAGGCGGCCTTGGATGAGGTTCGTGACCAGTACGATTACATTTTGATCGATTGCCCGCCGTCGTTAGGTCTGCTGACCATCAACGCGTTTACCGCAGCCGACTCCATCCTGATTCCGGTGCAGAGTGAATACTATGCGCTGGAAGGATTGACGCAGTTGCTGAACACGGTCAAGTTGGTCCAAAAGCACTTTAACCGTGACCTGAAGATCGAAGGGGTCCTCTTGACGCTGTATGATGCGCGGACCAACTTGGGTAAGCAGGTCAATGAAGAAGTGAAGAAGTATTTCCAAAACAAGGTCTACGCCACGATTATTCCGCGCAACGTCCAGTTAGCGGAGGCGCCGAGTCACGGGATGCCAATCATTGATTATGCGCCGAAGTCTAAGGGCGCTGAAGTCTACTCTGAACTCGCAAAGGAAGTGCTAGCTGCCCATGGCAAGTAAGAAAGAGAAAAGTTTAGGACGGGGAATTGACGCGCTGTTTGCGGAAAATGGCGTGGATACCGCCGAAGAAACCGTCGTTGATCTGACGCTGGCTGACATTCGGCCCAACCCGTATCAGCCACGGCAGAAGTTTGACAAGAAGGGGCTAGATGACCTGGCCGCTTCCATCGAAAAGACCGGGGTCTTCCAACCCATCATCGTGCGGCAACCGGACAAGACGCTGGAACGCTACGAGATTTTAGCCGGTGAACGGCGCTTCCGGGCGTCCAAATTAGCTGGTAAGACCACGATTCCGGGCATCATCCGGGATGTGACCGAAGAACAGATGATGGAGATCGCGGTGCTGGAAAACCTGCAACGCGAAGACCTGACACCACTGGAAGAAGCCGAAGCCTACGATACCTTGATGACCAAGCTCACCTTGACGCAGGCTCAGGTCTCCGAACGACTGGGGAAGAGTCGGCCGTACATCGCCAACTACCTGCGTTTGCTAGGCTTGCCTAAAGCGGTCAAGGACATGCTGCAGCACAATGAGCTGTCCATGGGCCAAGCGCGGACGTTACTGTCCTTGAAGGACAAGACCAAGCTGGTCGCGTTAGCCAAGAAAGCGGTGGCTGAGGGGATGACGGTGCGGACCGTCGAAGCCGAGGTCAACAAGCTCAATGGCGCGGCGAAGAAATTGGCCAAGAAACCCGCCAAGAAGAAGTCGCCGTTCTTACGTTCCACGGAAAACCAACTTCAGGAGCGTTTCGGCACGCAAGTTTCCATCAACGAGGCGGCCAACAAAGATCACCAAGGACATATCGAAATCGAATACCTGTCCAACGCTGATTTGAACCGCATTTTAGACCTGTTAGACATCCACTTGGATTAGCCAACATTGGAGGGAACGCCATGTATGATTTAGGTGATTTGGTCGAAATGAAAAAGCCCCACCCGTGCGGCACCAACCGCTGGGAGATTACCCGAATGGGCGCGGATATTAAGATTAAGTGTACCAATTGCGGTCACGTGGTCATGCTATCACGCCGCGAATTTGAGAAGAAGCTAAAAAAGGTGCTGGTCAAGGCCGACGCCAATAATGGAAAGAGTGAATAATTGTTATGTCATTAACTGCAGGGATCGTTGGGCTGCCAAACGTTGGGAAGTCCACGTTATTTAACGCGATTACGAAGGCGGGGGCCGAAATGGCCAACTACCCATTTGCCACGATCGACCCGAACGTCGGCATGGTCGAAGTCCCAGATAGCCGCCTGGACCGGATTCAAGAATTAATTCCCGCCAAAAAAGTGGTACCCACGACGTTTGAATTTACCGACATCGCCGGCATCGTTAAGGGTGCCAGCAAGGGTGAAGGTCTCGGGAACCAATTCCTGGAAAACATTCGCCAAGTTGACGCCATCGTGCACGTGGTTCGGGCCTTTGACGATGACAACATCACCCACGTTTCCGGGAAGATCGACCCTATCGATGATATCGAAACCATCAATTTGGAACTCGGTCTGTCCGACTTAGCCGCCGTTGACAAGCGCCTGGCCAAGGTCGAACGCGCTGCCAAGGGGAGCGACAAGGAAGCCAAGGCAGAGCTGGCGGTTCTTGAAAAGATCAAGCCAGTCCTCGAAGCCGGTGGTGCTGTCCGGACGATTGCCTTTGACGAAGATGAAATGAAGATTGTGAAGGGCCTGTTCTTACTGACGTCCAAGCCAGTCTTGTACGTGGCCAACATTGCCGAAGACGACATGGCCGACCCCGAAGACTCCAAGTACTTTGGCACCATCAAGGACTACGCCGCCAAGGAAGGCGCCGAGGCCATTGCCGTGGCCGCCGAAGCCGAAGAAGAAATCGCCCAATTAGACGATGACGAAAAGCAAGACTTCTTGGAAGCTGAAGGTGTCGAAGAGCCAGGTTTGAACCGTTTGATTCGGGCGTCCTACCACCTCTTAGGCCTGCAAACGTTCTTCACGGCCGGGGGTAAGGAAACCCGGGCCTGGACGTTTAAGACCGGTACCAAGGCGCCTCAAGCGGCCGGCATCATCCACTCTGACTTTGAACGGGGGTTCATCCGTGCCGAAGTCATGGCCTTTGATGATTTAGACCAATACAAGACTGAAGCAGCTGTCAAGGAAGCTGGTAAGCTGCGGGTCGAAGGGAAAGACTACGTGATGGAAGACGGCGACATCGTCGAATTCCGGTTCAACGTTTAGAAGGGAAACACGATAAATGAGTGATAACAAGCAAACGCCGCGAAATGCGGGTGTTCACCAGGACCGCAACACCGTGGCCTCCAGTGAACGGGCAGCCTTTGACAATGTCGGGCTGACCAAACGTAACGCGGACTACATGTTCCGCTTTAACAAGGCGCTCGACAAGACTAAGTTGACGCCTGAAAAGAAGGCCAAGGCCGTGCAAGACATGGTCAATGAATTGGTCGACGGCCAAAAGAGCGGGAAGACGGCCAAGAACCTTTACGGTGATATCGACGCGCGCGTCAAGTACGTGGTCGACGGCCCTGTGACCGACGCGCCCGTCATTGGTGGTCCCAATTACTGGCCTAACATGATTTACAACGCGCTGACGTTCTTCATGATCTTCAACTTGATGTTTGGGATCATGTACCTCTTCAGTCCGAAATTGATGACCAGTAGCCAACCCGTGGGGATTACAGCCATCACGATCAGTGCCTTAGTGGCGGGGTTCATCTTACCCATCATGCCGCGGTTGTTCGATCCCAAGGTCAAGCACAAATACAACGGCTGGATTCGGGCATTATTCGTTCTGCTCGGGTTCCTGGTCTGGATGATTCTGTTCTACGCCGCACAAATGCTGCCAAGCGTCATCAACCCAGTCCTGATGCCATGGCCAAGTATCATCCTCGGCGTTGTTTCCATCGCCCTGATGTTCTGGTTACGCCGCACTTACCAAATCCGCGGTGGGTTCTTCGGGTAGATTGCTAGATTGATTGAACTGGCCGCCTTACCGCGGTGCGTCAGCTGCCCTGGAACGCGGTGGGCGGACGGGTCGAGCCAAAATACGGTCTCGACCCTCGCTTTGAGCCGAAGCCCGCGTCTCAAAGACGCCATTCTTCTAACCGGCTATCGCCGCTAAGAAGAATCCCACGGCTTAGCGTATCTGGTGTGGTCAGCGTAACGGCCGGCGGAAATATTTCGCCAATCAGTAAACAAATAAAACAACAAACGAACCGGTAATCCCAACAACTAGTGGGACTGCCGGTTCGTTTTCGTTTGCAAGCAAAACGCCGCGGCACCAGGGGACTTAGTTAGCCCGCTGACCGAAATGAAAAAAGATTTTTCCGGTCAATTTCGAAATGACGTGGCCAGTTAGTGACTTACCCTCTTAGACAAATCCCCGTCTCCCAACGGTTGCCACAAACGCCGAAAACTTAAGGCCTGACGCCATTTACAGCCACACTTTCATTGCATGAGCGATTGGTGAAAACCCACTGCTTGACCCGGTCTGCGGGAGGAATTATGATGCAGGCAAGTAATCGAGCTAGACCTAGTTCGACGAAAAAATTTCATTCTCGGGGAGGATTTTTTATGAAAAAAATCTTTGGGTACGTTTTAGGCTTAGTTGCGGCATTGACCTTTGCCGGGGCGATTGCGACGACCGCTAATGCCGATGGGAGTAGTGCGGATGCGGCGAGTGGCAGTTCAGGCAGTAACGTGGCCAGCGGCATGGTCGTCCCACGGGGCGGCAGTGATTCCGGAGCGGGAGCCGGGTCATCTAGTGCCGTGAGTTCCAGTGCCATTGATATGACTGGCGGCGACTCCAGCAGTGCCATGAATAGCAGTGAATCGGCTGCCAACAGCTCATCCATCACCACGCAAAAGCCACAGAAGCCACAAAAACCAGCGAAGGATAAAGTCTTAGCTAAGTCCAAGCGGGCCAAGGTTCGCAAGCACTACCGGAAGAACGCCCGCGTCATTTACCTGGAAAAGGGTCGCAAGGGCGAACGCGTTTCTGTCCTGACGAAGAAGGGCAAGTTAGTTAAGAAGTTCACGGTTAAGAAGAATGGTAAGTTTGATATTCGGTTGACCAAGAAGGAAGCTAAGAAATTAGCTAAGGGCGCAAAGTCCTTTACCATCCGGATCAAGGCCAAGGGTTACCGGGCTTTCGATTTAACCGTTAAGTTGTACAAGTAAAATTTTAAATGAAAGGGCGCGGGTGACCGCGTCTTTTCTTATGAATTCAGATTGATTGTTAAGCAAACTAATGGGGAGGGGCAACCATTATGGAACGCATTAGATTACTGCTACATCGACGTAAGCTTCAAGTGCTCGGGCTCTTTACGATTGTGGGGGCCTTCATCATGACGTTTTGCTCCTACACCTCCCCGGCCTTTTATTTCGACACGTCCCCCGACAACAACGCCTTCTTCACGGTTGGCAAGGCCATGATGCACGGCATTGTGCCGTATAAAGATATTTTTGAACAGAAGGGACCGGACGTCTACCTGCTTCATGGCTTGGCCTACCTGGTCAGCCCCCGCAGTTTCACGCTGATTTTCCTTTACGAAATCGCGACGCTGGTGGCGGCCATGTTTCTGGTCTACCAGATTGCCAAGGTGTTCAACGCCCATGAATTGCCAGCCTTATTGACAGGGCTGTTGTCGCCGGCATTGTTCCTCTACCACCCGTACTACGATTACGGTGACACGGTGGAATTCTTCACGCTGCCATTTTTGCTGTCGCTGATTTACCTCATCGTGTTGCTCGATCGGCGGCATTTGACCGTCAGTCATTGGTGGTATGTGGCGCAAGGGGCGCTGGTCGGCATCGTCTTCTTGTCGAAATACACCTTGTTGGGCGCCTGGATCGTGTTCTACTTGGTCATGGCCGGTTATCGGCTGGTCAAACGGCAGTGGCGCGCGCTGGGGCAACTGGTCGGCTGGAGTGCGTTGGGCTTTGCTGGGACGACGGTGCCCTGGCTGATTTATTTCCTGGCGACCAAGAGCCTGGGGGCGTTCATCAACGTCTACATTCTGTTCAACACCAAGGTTTACTTGACCTCGTCGGTAGCCTTCTTTGCCAACCTGATTCAGTCGATGGCGTTGGTCTCTCAGTTTTACTTGAGTAACGTGTTGTTCTTTACGCTGGGCATCGTGGGCACGCTGGTCGTGACCTTCTGGCCCGGGGTGTTCCAGCACAATTTCACCCGGGGATTGTACCTGTTGACAACGCTGGGCAGCGACATGCTGGCGTTGTACGGTTACCAGTCCGGAGCGGTGTACCAGTATTATGAATTGATTTATTTTGCCGGCTTCGTCTTACCGTTCGTCCTGGCTGGTCACCTGTTATTCCGGCGGCTCAGCGTACCGGCGGGGGATGACACGTTTGTCGTCTTGGCAGCGCTGGTCATCAGCTGGTTTTTGGTCCTCGGCGTCAATAACAACGTGACCAACTCTAAGGTCTTCCCGAACAACGAGGCCATCACCGAGGAAAATACCAGCCAGCCGCAACAGCCGGCCCAGGTCGACTTCGGTAATTACATGCGGGCCAGTGGACAGCCACTGACGTTGTTAAATTACGGGTCGATCGACATGGGCTTCTACACCGCGTCGGGGGCGGTGCCAACCAGCTATTACTTCCAGAATTACAATATCTCCCAGAGTGCTGACCCCCAGATTTTGCGCTCGCAGGTCGAGCAGATTCGCCAGCACAAGGTCGAGTGGGTCGTACTCAATACGCCAGCTGGCAAGACAGTGCGCCAGTGGCAAGGGGGCAGTGGCCGCATCACCAGCGGCAATCTGAACCCGGGGACTAGCAAATTGGCCAAGGTGTTGTACCGCAATTACGTGCCAGTGGGTCGCCACACCCAAGTGTTCGAAGGGGTTAGCGTTAGTTATTGGCTGTTTGAGCGGAAGTGAATTGGCGGGGAGAAAAAAATAATTTTGGCTATCTTAGGAGAATGAAGCTGAATATGACAAAAAGGCAGTTCGTTCAAACTGTCTTTTTTGTCACATAAGATAACGAATACAATATTTTCTACCATCAATAAGGTGGCCCTTGACAGTATTTTACAAGAGAACTAGGATTTACATGTAATCAACACCATAGATGGTTTGATTTGATTGTATTACATACTTTAGGAGGTATTTTATGAAGAAGTTGTATGGTTATATTTTAGGCTTTGTGGCTATCTTAACGCTGGGTGGCGTTTTTGCTACTTCATCTAGTATTTCGGGTCAAGCGGAAAGTGGTACTAATGAATCTGTGACGTCTGGATCTGTTAGCGGGTCCACAGGTAGCAGTGATACGAGTAGCGGTAATACAAGTAGCGGTAATACAAGTAGCGGTAATACAAGTAGCAGTAATATAAGTAGCAGTAATATAAGTAGCAGTAATACAAGTAGCAGTGTCACTACTGGAAATAATGTAGCTAATGTGGCTACTAGTTCTACTTCAAGCAGTGTTTCCTCTTCGAGCAGTTCGAAGGCTACCACGACAACAAAGCCTGTAAAAAAAGCAACCAAGAAGACAGTTAAAAAGTCAAAGAAGATGCGCGGACGTAAGCACTACACTAAGAATTCACGGAAGATTTTATTCCAAAAGGGCGTTAAGGGTTCAAAGATTGTTCTGAAGAATAGTAAGGGCCAGACGGTCAAAAAGTTTACCGTTAAGAAAAACGGGAAGTTCAGTGTCAAATTGACTAAGAAGCAAGCTAAGAAGCTTAATAACACTAAGAAGGGCAAGAAGTACTTTACTTTTACTATTACACAAAAGGGCTACAAGGCTTACACTGTTAAGTACATGATTAAGAAGTAATTTTAAAGTTCTTGCATTTGAGAAGACGTAGACAAAACTACGTCTTTCTTTTTTCTGTTTAAGGAGGGAAATAATGAAGAACTTCTCAGATGAAGATAGTAAATACGTTAATCATATTTTTAATAAAGTATTTGCTCATGCCTGGATAGTGATATTAATTTTGGTAGCGTCAAGAATCTTGTGTAAATGAAATGCCTTCGTACATATAATATGTAACTAACTCAAATAAATGATGCTTCCAAGGTGTCCTGGAGTCCTTTAAAGCCTCGGTGGATCCGCTTCAGAGACTTCTCGTTATAAGCATTA
>NZ_RHOB01000023.1 GCF_003946085.1 Levilactobacillus angrenensis
AACGCACCGCCTACGGCTACCGCAACTGGACCAACTTCCACTATAGAATACAGATTGAATTTAATATCCGGGTCCAAAAAAGAGGCCCAATTCGTAAGTGAATTGAACCTCTCAAATTCTCCCCATCAACACCGGTTGACAAAGAGCCATTTAAAATGATGCGGTACCAGTTTGAGCCGTCACTGGCTTTGTAACCGGCCTTGTTGACGGTGACCTTGGTGCCGGCCGGAAAATCAGTCGTGTGGCCAGTTGTCTTGGACAGGTAGTTGGAGTTCAAGACGTGGTTGTACAGTTTGTAATTGGTGTCCGTGTTCAAGGTGTAAGTCCCGCTGGCATCACTGTAGGCGACCTTAGGGAACTTCAAGACCTTGTTGTAGACCCAGTACTTGGCAGTTGAATTCTTGCCGAAGCGGATGCGGTACCAGGTGCCGCTCCAACCGCCTTTTTTAACGCCACGAGAATCAACGTAGACCTTAGCGCCACGGTGATCCGCACTCAGACGACCCCAACCGATCTTGTAAGCGCCGCTCGTACCCTTAACGTGATTGTAGACGGTCCACTTGGTGTAGTTGTTAGCCAGTTTGGCCGTTTCATTGTTACCACCGTGGTTGTATTTAACCGTCTTCTTCGGAGTTGCGGGCGTGTGATCCGTGTCGGTATCCGTATCGGTATCCGTGTCCGTCGTGCCCCCCAAGCTAGCGTATTGGGTCTTCACCAAGTTGACGAAGTCCGTCATGGTGTACGTCGTCCCAAAGTAGGCGCTAGCATTAGACTTCCAGTACCCATCGGGGTCGGTATGGGTCGTGCCCCCCAGGTTCAACGAAACGTCGTGGTGAGACAGGATGGTTGAATTACGCTTAGGTGTCAGCCCGTATTGCTTTAAAATGTAAGCCGTGTAGTAGGCGGCGTTATTCAATTCGGAAGCGAAGGCCGCCTTGCTGTGGACTTCGACTTGTTCGAATTGAACGTAGCGCGCGTTGGCTACGGGACCAGCCCCCCAGCACAGGTACTTCGTGTTGGCGATGTTGATGATGCGGCTGGCATCCACGAAGGTGTGGACGAACGCGTTACCGTAATTATTCTTCATATAGGTAATTTCGTTATAGATCGTGGAATTAGGATTGGCCGTTTCGTGGACCACGACCCCTTCAGGTTTACCATTACGGTAACTATTCTTGGGAAAACCAGACCAAATATTTTTGGTGATCGTCGGTGTTGCGTAGTGTTGATTCGCAATGTACGAATTGATCGAATTGGCGCTGGCCGTCACAGCGTTGCTGCCCCAAAAGAGGCCAAAGCATCCTGCGGTAAGAGCGATTCCCCGAACCGCCCAACGTTGCCATTTTTTCATAATGTCTGCTCCTCCTATAGAAATTAATTATGAACTAAACAGAACTGATTCAACGACTCGATTATAACTTATTTTCGCAAGCAATGCGTACGCGTGTTCTACTTGGCAAAAGGCGAGGTTGTTCGGAAATTCATTAAAAAATCATATTTTCTTCGTATTTTCGACGGTAATAGTCGTATTATGTCGTGTTTGGTCTAGAACTATTTGGAAAAGTTCGGTTTTATCATTTTGTTTCAATCACCTTACAATTCGATTGCAAATTCGTGGAAAGCCGTTACCAGCCACGGGGGGATGACTTTACTTGCTTCGGGGGTTAAACTTGACTATAATGATATTTTGCATACGAAAGGAGCGACGAACAATGGCTGAGACTAAAGAGATTAAGATTGGCGATTACGTTGCGGCGAAGAAATTTGGGCCCTTGGAACATGATTTCACTGGGGAAGTTACCAAAGTGTATGATAATTCAGTTTTAGTGGAGATTCGGGACTATGATCCTGCCGATAAAACGGCCGTGGGCGACATGAATAACCGTGCCGTTGTGCGGAAGTCCGCTGCTAAGATTACTGGGAACAGTGCGGATAAAAACTAGTTTTTTCAAACTTTTTTGAATTTATTTGCAAAAAGATAATGACAACTCACAAATGGTATGCTATACTCATTTGTGTTGTGCGGGTGTAGTTTAGTGGTAAAATTCAAGCTTCCCAAGCTTGCGTCGCGGGTCCGATTCCCGTCACCCGCTTTCGAATGGGGCGGCCTTCTAGGTCGTCTTTCTTATTATTCGAAAGTTTTAACCGTCCAGGCAATAGTACATCAATCAAGTCTTGTCAGCGAGTCCGGGAGGCTGTGAGCCGGATCAAGAATATTGGTGGAACGGGGCTTAGACGACATTTAAATGAACTTTTAAAGTGGACTTTTAAGTCAATCAGAGTGGTACCGCGGGTCATCTCGTCTCTTACAAATAATTTTGTAGGGGACGTTTTTTTATCCCGTGAACCAAATGGTGTAGACTAGGCTTATCAACGTCATTCAAGAAATAGGAGGAATACAGGATGGATTATAAACAAACGGTCACCACAGCGTTAGCGACGGCCTTAGACGGCCAATTAACGGCAGATGAGATTGCGGCCAAGCTCGAACGGCCCAAGACGTCGGACAAAGGGGACATGGCCTTTCCCACGTTTACTTTAGCCAAGACCTTGCACCGCGCACCGCAACAGATCGCTCAAGACCTGGCCGAAAAGTTGGATACGACTGGCTTTGAAAAGGTGGAAGTCGTGGGTCCTTACCTGAACTTCTTCTTTGACAAGGGTGCTTATAGTGAAGCTACCTTGAACACGGTCTTGACAGCTGGGGCCAGCTACGGAACCAACGAAGACGGCAATGGCGGCAACGTGCCTATCGATATGTCTTCGCCAAACATTGCTAAGCCGATGTCCATGGGCCACCTGCGTTCAACGGTGATTGGAAATTCAATCGCTGAAATTTTGACGAAAAACGGTTACCACCCAATCAAGGACAATCACTTGGGTGACTGGGGAACGCAATTCGGGAAACTGATCACGGCTTACAAGCTGTGGGGGAACGAAGAAGATGTTAAGAAAGACCCCATCAACAAGCTGGTCGAATACTACGTACGGTTCCACAAGGAAGACGTGGACAAGCCAGAACTCGACGACATTGCGCGTGAATGGTTCAAGAAGCTAGAAGACGGCGACCCAGAAGCCCATCACCTGTGGGAATGGTTCCGGAAGGCTTCCCTGCAAGAATTTAACGACGTGTATGATGAATTGGGCGTGAAATTCGATACTTACAATGGGGAAGCTTTCTACAATGATAAGTTGGCCGAAGTGGTGCAGATCTTAAAGGATAAGCATTTGCTGGTCGAATCTCAAGGCGCACAAGTGGTTGACTTGAGCAAGTACGACCTGAACCCAGCCTTGATCTTGAAGAGCGACGGGGCGTCACTGTACATCACCCGGGATATCGCCACGGCCTTGTACCGTGACCGGACCTACCATCCAGCTAAGAACCTGTACGTCGTGGGTTCCGAACAGACGTATTACTTCAAGCAATTGAAGGCCGTCTTGAAGGAAATGGGCGTCCCATCTGCGGATGACTTACACCACGTACCATTCGGGCTGATTACGGTAGACGGCAAGAAGCTGTCCACGCGTTCTGGCCGGATCATCTTGTTGGCCAAGGTCTTGGAAGAATCTATCAAGCTGGCTGGCGAAGAAATCAACGAAAAGAACCCTGACCTGGCTAACAAGGAAGAAGTCGCCAAACAAGTTGGGGTGGGGGCCATCGTCTTCGGTGATTTGAAGAACGAACGGACCAACAACATTGACTTCGTCTTAGCTGATCAACTGAAGTTTGAAGGCGAAACGGGGCCATATGTCCAATACTCTCACGCGCGGGCTGAAAGTATCTTGCGCAAGGCGGGCAACGTTGACGTGCAAGCCGCTGGCAACCACGTCGCTGACCCCGAAGCCTGGGATACCATCAAGACGTTGGCTGATTTCCCAGCTATCGTTAAAATGGCTTGCGATGAGCTGGAACCATCCGTGGTGGCCAAGTACGCGATTCGCTTAGCGAAGACCTTTAACAAGTACTATGCGCACTCCAAGATCTTGACGGAAGACGCAGATTTACCAGCCCGTTTGGCACTGGTCAAGGCAGTTTCCACGGTCTTGAAAGAAAGCCTGCGGTTATTGGGTGTCCAAGCACCAGATGAAATGTAAACAATTTAAAATGAAGTGTGAAGAGTTTGGGAGATTTTTCCAAGCTCTTTTTTTACGGCAAAAATTGGGGTGGCAGTCGTTGAATAAGGATGGTGGTTCTTTCGGCGTGCACCAGACGGGTTCAGTGCCGAATTGATTGAATGTTCGGCTATTCGTTGGATTATTGATTTAGTGATATTGGGGAATAAACGTATTAATATTTAGCTGCTGGCTGGTATGTCAGCGTGTGATAATGGTGATGGTTAGCTGATTAGTCGCTAAAATGGTTACCCTTAAACCGTATATTAATATATTTATAACTAATATTGTTCTTATTTTGATTGACATGATGCGTGATTCTTGCTAAAATTGGCCTAAAATATGGGGAAGAGGGATGGCGATGACGAAGATTGCGGTCGTTATGGGGTCGATTTCGGATTGGCCGGTCATGCAGTTGGCCGTCCAGCAATTAGCTGATTTAGGGATAGATTGTGAGCGACGAATTATTTCCGCGCACCGCATGCCGGCGACGCTACAGAGCTATGGTGAACAGGCCCGTGAGCGGGGGATTCAGGTCATTATCGCTGGTGCTGGCGGGGCTGCTCATTTGCCCGGTATGTTGGCGGCGAATACGTTGGTTCCAGTCATCGGGGTGCCGATGCAGTCCCAAGCACTCAACGGGTTAGACTCGTTGTTGTCGATCGTGCAAATGCCCGCTGGCGTGCCGGTGGCAACTATGGCCATTGGCCGGGCGGGGGCCAAAAATGCGGCATTGCTAGCCGCGCAGATTCTAGGCTTGCAAGAGCCACAGGTCGCCCGCGCGTTACAAGATTTCCGGCAGACTCAACGACAGGAGGCCCAGCAAAGTGAACAAGAACTCTGAACAAGTGATTTTACCGCCAGCGACGATTGGTATCGTGGGTGGCGGCCAGTTGGGACGAATGCTGACGGTCAGTGCCAAGCAAATGGGGTATCGCGTAGGGATTTTAGACCCCACTCCAGATTCACCGGCGGGTCAGCTCGCCGATTTTCAAGTGATTGCGGATTATCAAAATCAGGCGGCGTTACAGTCGTTAGCGCGGGAGAGTGCTGTTTTGACGTATGAATTTGAAAACGTCGATGAACAGGCTTTGAGCGCGGTCCGCCCGCTGACCAGCTTGCCCCAAGGCGTTGAGCTGTTACATATCACGGGCAACCGACTACGCGAGAAACAATTTCTGGCCAAGCTAGGAGTTGCGGTGACCCCGTTTGCGGCGGTACCCAACCGATCCGCGCTGCCGGCAGCCATCGCGCAGGTGGGAACGCCGGCCATTTTGAAGACGGTAGCGGGGGGGTACGATGGTCACGGTCAGCTGGACTTAGATGGCCAAGTCCTGCCCTTAGAGATTGCCTCCCTGACGGCACATCCTTGCATTCTGGAAGCGCGCCAACAGTTTACTTGTGAGGTTGCCATGATGGTCACGCGCAGTGCCACCGGCGACGTGGTGACCTTTCCGTTAGTGGAAAATCAGCACCGTCACCACATTTTACACACGACGTTGGCCCCAGCTCGGGTGGCGCCAGCAGTTCATCGGCAGGCCCAACAAATTGCCACACGAATTGCTACCGCGTTGAACTTACGAGGTGTTTTGGGGATTGAATTTTTTGTTTTGGCCAACGGCGAGTTGTTGGTCAATGAGTTGGCTCCGCGGCCCCATAATTCGGGTCATTACAGCATTGAGGCCTGCAATATTTCGCAATTCGAAGCACACATTCGTAGCATTTGTGGGCTACCGTTGCCTGAAATACAACAGTTACGACCGGCAGTAATGCGCAACCTTTTGGGTGAGGATCTTGCCGTGGCGCGTCAGGCACTGGTGACCCAGCCCGACTGGCATTTTCACGATTATGGTAAAGAACAGATCAAGCCACAGCGAAAGATGGGTCATGTGACCTGTCTGACCGACGATTTTGCGGCAACGTTACAGGAATTAGCGACCTTGAAGGGGGACCATTGAACGTGATTGAAAAAGGTGAATTATGTTACACCGGTAAGGCTAAGGCGATGTACGCCACCAACGACCCCGATGTCTTGTGGGTCGAATACTTAGATCAAGCCACGGCCTTGAATGGCAAACGAAAAGTGGCCATTGCCCAAAAGGGTCTCTTGAATAATCGCATCTCGAGTCTGATCTTTCAGGATCTGGCCGCTCACGGCATTCCCAATCATTTTATTGCGCAGACCAGCGACTATGTTCAGCTGGTGCGACGGGTGACGATGTTGCCACTGGAGGTCGTGGTGCGAAACGCGGCATCGGGCAGTTTCGAACGAAAATTTGGCGTGGCGCATCTGACCCGCTTGACCCCGCCTGTGTTGGAATTTTTCTACAAGAGTGACCAGCTAGATGACCCGGCAATCAATGATTCACAGATTCACGCGCTTAAACTGGCGAGTCCAGCAACTTTAACAGAGGTACGGCGCCAAGCGTTACGGGTTAATGAGCGTTTGAGCCAGATCTTTGCGGCGATGGGAATTCAATTGGTCGATTTTAAACTTGAGTTCGGCTTAACGGCGGCGGGAGAAGTCTTGTTGGCCGATGAGATTTCACCAGACAGTTGCCGCTTAGTGGATCAAGCGACGCATCGGTCGTTGGACAAGGACGTGTTTCGGCACGATCTTGGCGAACTCACGCCGGTGTATCAAGAAGTCTTATCGCGTTTAGCAACCATCGAAGGGAGTTCCGCCCATGTATCTCGTTAAGGTCACCGTGACGTATAAGGAATCCATCCTTGATCCTAAGGGAGAAGCCATCAATGACGCCTTACAACGCCTGGGGTATCACAATGTTCAGTCCGTTGAATTGGGCAAATATTTTGAATTACAGGTAGCCAAAAGCGACCGGCCCATTGCGGAGCAAGTGAATGAAATGTGTGACCGGTTGCTTGCCAACGTCAATATGGAAACCTATCACTATGAAATTACGGAAATGAGGACGCAAGCATGAAGTTTGCCGTGATTGTCTTTCCCGGCTCCAATTGTGATGCTGATATGGCCAATGCCTTGCGTGATGTCTGTCATTGCGCTGTTGAGTTGGTCCCCGCGACGGCGACGACGCTGACGGGTTACGATGCGGTGGTGTTGCCGGGCGGCTTTTCGTATGGCGATTATCTACGAAGTGGGGCCATTGCGCGATTTGCTCCGGTCATGGCGGCCGTTCAGGCATTTGCTACTGCCGGAAAGCCGGTGGTGGGGATTTGCAATGGGTTTCAGATTTTAACGGAGGCGGGGCTGTTGCCCGGTGCCTTGCGCGCAAATCGCTCATCACAATTTATTTGCCAAGCGAGCCGACTCCACGTTTGTAATCCCCACACGCAGTTCACCACGGCGTACGCGAAGCAACCAGATATTCAGTTGCCGATTGCGCATGGTGAGGGCAATTATTATTGCGATGCGGCTACTTTGGCGGACTTACGAGAACACCAACAAATCGTCTTTGAATACGTGGATAATCCTAACGGTAGTGTTGCTAATATTGCCGGTATCGTCAATCGTCAAGGCAACGTGTTGGGGATGATGCCCCATCCAGAGCGGGCCGTGGAACAATTGCTGGGATCCATCGACGGCTTAGGTCTGTTTACATCACTGATTGAAAATCACCGGGAGGAAACGCATGTCTAAGACCAGCACATTAACACCAGAAGAACTTCAGGCCAGCCGGGCCTACCGGGAATGGGGCTTGACCGACGATGAATATCAACGTCTGTGCGATCAAGTGCTCAAACGCTTGCCCACCCATACCGAAGCAGGGCTATTCTCCGGAATGTGGAGTGAACATTGCTCGTATAAAAATTCCAAACCGGTGTTGAAAAAGTTTTGGACCCAAGGGAATCAAGTCATCGCGGGCCCCGGCGAAGGTGCGGGCATCATCGATATTGGGGATGGTCAGGCCGTCGTTTTTAAGGCAGAGAGTCACAATCACCCCTCGGCCATCGAGCCCTATGAAGGTGCCGCAACCGGCGTGGGGGGCATCATCCGCGATATTTTCTCCATGGGCGCTAAACCGATTGCCATTTTGGACAGTTTGCGGTTTGGCGAATTGACGGAACCACATACCAAGTATTTGGTCTCCCAAGTGGTGGCCGGCATTGGTGGTTACGGCAATTGCATTGGTATTCCCACGGTTGGTGGTGATACGGGGTTTGACGCTTGCTATCAGCACAATCCGTTGGTCAACGCCATGTGTGTCGGTATTTTAGATCAAGCCGATATGCAAAAAGGTCAGGCTACAGGAGTGGGCAATCGCATCATTTATGTCGGTGCTAAAACGGGGCGTGACGGAATCAGCGGTGCGTCATTTGCCTCGGCAGAATTCAGTGACGATCGTGAAAGCCAACGTTCTGCAGTCCAAGTGGGCGATCCGTTCATGGAAAAGTTATTGATGGATGCCTGTCTCGAAGTGATTCACCAACACGGTTCGGCGTTGGTCGGCATCCAGGATATGGGCGCGGCCGGCTTGGTCTCTGCTTCCGCTGAAATGGCGTCTAAGGCCGGTAGTGGTCTTGAACTGAACTTGGACTTGGTGCCACAGCGAGAAACGGGGATGTCGGCCTTCGAATTGATGTTATCGGAATCGCAAGAACGCATGCTTCTGTGCGTCAAGGCGGGAACGGAAGACGAAATCTATGACGTGTTTGCGCGCTATGGTCTCGATGCGGTGGCGATTGGGACGGTCACTACGGGCCATCAATATCGCTTGTGGCATCATCACGAGTTGGTAGCGGATGTTCCCGTCGACGCCTTGGCCAGTGATGCGCCCGTCTACCAACGGGACAGTCGCCAGCCGGCTCGGTTAGCTGAGCAAAATGGCGAACAATTTCGGCCAGTTATCACGGATGCCGTGGCAACGCTAAAACAGTTGCTACAACAACCGACCATCGCATCCAAACGCGCCCTGTATCAGACCTATGATTCACAGGTGCAGACGAATACTGTCGTCCAACCGGGATCCGATGCGGCGGTGATTCGAATTCGTCAAACGGAAAAGGCTTTGGCTCTGACCACGGACGTAAATGGCCGCTACTTATACCTGAATCCGCGAGTAGGTGGTGAAATGGCTGTCGCGGAGGCGGCCCGTAATATTGTCGCTTCCGGCGCCCAACCGTTAGGCATCACGGACTGTTTGAATTTTGGCAATCCGGAGAAGCCGGAACAATTTTACGAACTAGATGAAGCTGCGCAGGGAATTAGCCGTGCCTGTCGTCGGCTAGACACACCGGTGGTATCCGGCAACGTTTCCTTAAACAATGAATCAAACGGTCAAGCCATTTATCCCACACCAATGATTGGCATGGTCGGTCTGATTCGTCGCCATCAAGACATCACGACCCAAGACTTCAAACAACCGGGTGACTTGGTCTATGTCTTGGGAGCCACGCAAGGTGACTTTAACGGCAGTGAGTTGCAGAAATTACTGACGGGAGACATCAGTGGGGCGCTGTTTGATTTTTCCTTAACGATTGAAAAACAACATCAAGATTTGCTCTTGACGGCCATTCAATCCGGCCTCGTAGCAAGTGCCCACGACGTTTCTGAAGGGGGCTTATTGACGGCGATTGCGGAATCGTGTTTTGGCCGGGGGCTGGGGGTCACGTTGACGAGTGAGTTGCCAGCAGCACACCTGTTTGCGGAAACCCAATCACGCTTTGTCGTCTCCATTCGGCCAGAACACCAAGCGGCATTTGAAACGCTCGTGGGCACCGCGGCCACTTACTGGGGTCAGGTGACTGGAGATGATCAATTACGAGTTCAGGCAGCTGACCAACGGATTCAAGTTAGTGTGCGTGAAGCACAACAGCTATGGGAGGAGGCGATACCGTGCCTACTGAAATCAAGGGATTAAATGAAGAGTGCGGTGTCTTTGGTGTCTTTGGCGCGGCAAACGCCGCTACGTTGACGTACTTTGGCTTACATGCCTTGCAACACCGCGGACAAGAAGGGGCGGGCATCACCGCCAATGACCATGGCAACTTGCAGTCCGAACGGGGCTTGGGATTATTAGCCGACGTCTTTCGCGACCCCCGACGATTGGCGCGGTTGACAGGAACAGCAGCGGTGGGCCATGTTCGGTACGCGACGGCTGGCAACCATGGCTTGGAAAATATCCAGCCGTTGGCCTTTAACTTCAGCGATGCCCAGTTTGCGTTGGCCCACAATGGTAATTTGACCAATGCGCGCACACTGCGGCGGGAGTTGGAAGCAGCCGGGGCAATCTTTCATGCCAGCTCGGACAGCGAAATCTTGATGCATTTGATTCGCCGGAGCATGGCCCCTACGCTGACGGAACAACTGCAGGTAGCTTTACGACAAGTCCATGGCGGCTTTGCCTATCTCCTGTTGACCAATGACAGTCTGTACGCGGCGTTAGACCCCAATGGCTTACGGCCACTAGTAATTGGTCAGTTGCCGACCGGCGGCTATGTAGTTTGCAGTGAGACGTGTGCATTAGATGCGGTCGGTGCGGAATTCTTACGGGATGTTCATCCCGGAGAACTGGTCACTATCAATGATCAGGGCTTACACATTGGCCACTACACGACCGAGACACAGTTAGCCATTTGTGCGATGGAATTCATTTACTTTGCTCGGCCAGATTCTAATATCTATGGGGTCAATATTCATTCGGCCAGAAAGCAAATGGGTCGTCAATTGGCTTGTGAACAGCCAGCGGATGCCGATATCGTAGTCGGGGTCCCGAATTCTTCGCTTTCAGCGGCTTCGGGCTATGCGGAAGCCAGTGGCTTACCTTACGAAATGGGCTTGATCAAGAATCAATACTCCGCGCGAACCTTCATTCAGCCGACCCAAGCGTTGCGTGAACAAGGGGTACGCATGAAGCTATCGGCGGTAAAAGGCGTCGTTGCCGGCAAGCGCGTGGTGTTGATCGATGATTCTATCGTGCGGGGAACCACCAGTCGCCGAATCGTGAAACTCTTAAAGGATGCAGGGGCTGCGGCGGTGCATTTGCGAATTGCTTCACCACCCCTGCGGTATCCCTGTTTTTATGGCATTGATATCCAGTCGACTAAGGAATTGATTGCGGCCCAACAGACGATTGCCGAAATGCAACGGACACTGGGGGCTGATTCTCTGGCATTTTTAAGCGAACGCGGGGTGATCGATGCCGTCGGACTATCCACAACAGCACCATATGGTGGGCTATGTATGGCTTATTTTAATGGCGACTATCCAACGCCGCTCTACGATTATCAGGCAGAATATGATGCTGAAGTGCAAGCGAATTTACAGCAATGAAAGGGGTGGGGAAATGAGTGATGCGTATAAAAAAGCCGGCGTTGATTTGACAGCTGGGTATGCTGCTTTGAAGACAGTCAAGCAGTTGAGCGGAAATGACCAGTTGGGAGCATTTGGTGGCCTGTTTCCCTTGGCCGACCAAGACCTAACTGCAGATCCCGTGTTAGTCGCCGGCAGTGATGGCGTGGGAACGAAATTGCTGGTGGCCATCGCGGCCCAGCAGCACACCACGATTGGCATTGATTTGGTGGCTATGTGTGTGAATGACGTCTTAGCACAAGGCGCCCGACCGTTATTTTTCTTAGATTATTTGGGACTGGGCAAGACCGAGTCAACACGGGTCCAAGCCATTTTAACCGGTGTGGTAGAAGGGTGTCGGCAGGCCGGGGCCCAATTGATTGGCGGCGAGACGGCAGAGATGCCCGATATGTACACACAAGACCACTATGACCTCGCGGGTTTTGCGGTCGGCTTGGCGAATCGGCGAGACCTGCTCACGCCGGCCAATGTGCGCGCCGGTGATGTGCTGATTGGGTTGCCATCCAATGGCTTACATGCTAACGGATTCAGTTTGGTCCGTGACATTCTGTTTAAGCAACATGCGTTTGCGCTGACTGACGAATTTTCCGAGCTGGGTCATTCACTACAAGCAGAATTACTGCGACCGACGCAAATTTATGTCGACAGCGTCTGGCCTTTGTTGATCCGACATCGGGTAGCCAGCATGGCTCACATTACGGGCGGCGGATTGATCGAAAATGTTGCCCGGGCCCTGCCAACAGGTCTAAGCGCCGAATTTGCTTGGGGAAGTTGGCCGGTACCCGCCATTATGCCGTTGCTGGGAGAACTGGGCCAGTTAACGCCACAGGATCTACGCGAGACCTTTAACTTGGGATTGGGGATGGTCCTGGTCGTTCATCCCGAAGAACGGGCAGCTACATTAGCGCAACTGGCGGCCAATCGTCAACCCGCCTATCAAGTGGGGCGCGTGGTGACTGGTGACACACCGGTGGTCTTTAAGGAGGCCGTCAATGGTTAAGCGTTTGGCAGTCTTTGCGTCGGGCAACGGGACGAATTTTACTGCACTGTGGCAGGCGATTCAGGATCGCCAGTTACCGGCGCAAATCGTGTTGTTGGTCTGTGATCACGCCGATGCACCTGTGGTTCAGCGCGCCGCAGTTGCCGGGGTACCAGTGTTTTGCATTGATTTTAAGGCATACGAAAATAAGGCCAACGCTGAGGCGGCCATTTTGACGCGCTTGCAAGCGGCACAAGTCACCACCATCTTGTTGGCTGGCTATATGCGCTTGATTGGCCCCACGTTATTGGATGCTTATCCGCAACACATTATTAATCTGCACCCCGCATTGTTGCCACATTTTCCGGGCCGTCATAGTATTGAAGACGCCTTGGCGGCCGGGGCAACGACGACTGGTGTCACGATTCATTTCGTTGATGCTGGGATCGATACGGGGCAGATCATTGCGCAGCGGGCAGTCGCCATCTTGCCCACGGATACGTATGAGACGTTGGCGCCACGGATTCACGCGGTCGAGCACCAATTATATCCGGACACGTTACAGGAACTTATAAAGCAGCATTGCATTTAAGCGTCCATTGAAGAAAGTAGGGATAATCATGGCAAAAGTCTTGATCATTGGTAGTGGCGGCCGCGAACACGCCATTGGCCGGGCCATGTTGGCCAGTCCACAGGTGACGGCGGTTTATTGTGCCCCCGGTAACCCGGGGATGTCGTTATCCGGCATTCAACCAGTCACTATTGCCGAAACGGATTTCGCAAATCTGACTGCCTTCGTGCGCCGAGTGGGAGTTGACCTAACCTTTGTGGGACCCGAAGCGCCGTTAGCAGCGGGAATCGTGGACTATTTTACGGCCGCGGGTCTCCGGGTATTTGGGGCTAATCAGGCGGTGGCCCGGCTGGAAAGCTCCAAGGCCTTTGCCAAAGACTTCATGCAACGTCATCAGATTCCAACAGCGGCTTACACCGTTTTTCACGATACTGCCGCGGCGGTGGCCTATAGCCGCCAGGCGTCGTTACCCCAGGTGATCAAGGTTGATGGTCTCGCGGCCGGTAAGGGGGTCACCGTCGCCCGGACGCAAGAGGCTGCTACCCAAGCCATTACAACGGCGTTTGCGGTGACAGATACGGTCCTGATTGAGGAATTTATGGCCGGATTTGAGTTTTCCCAAATGGTGTTGGTCGGCGGCGATAAGTTTTGCTTATTACCGGCCGCCCAGGATCATAAACGGTTGTTGGACCACGATGCGGGACCCAATACCGGGGGAATGGGGGCCTATTCACCGGTGCCCCAACTGACGCCGGAGATTCGCCAGCAAACGATTGACCAAATCATCTTACCCACGATTGCCGGACTTAAGGCGGATGGCCTGACCTTAAATGGGGTTATCTACGTGGGCGGCATCTTGACCGCCACGGGAATTCGGGTCATTGAATACAACTTACGCTTGGGCGACCCGGAAACCCAAATCTTATTGCCCCAACTTCAAGGGGATTTTTACCAAATCATTGTCGACCTTTGCCAGCAGCGCCAACCCACTTTAGCTTGGCAAACGGCCGCGACCTATTTAGGTGTGGTCTTAGCGGCGCCGGGCTATCCCGCCCACGTGCAAACTGGCGTACCAGTGCCAACGCTAGCGACTGCCGATTATGCCGGGGTTAGTGGCACACCGCAACACCTGGTTAGTGCCGGTGGTCGGGTGATGACAGTCATCGCCCATGGGGCAACACTGGCGGCGGCCCAGCAACTGGCTTATGGCCAGCTGGCCCAGTTGACAACGGGACCGTTGCAGTTTCGTCACGACATCGGTTGGCAAGGGTTGGGGGATGACGATGGCCAACCGTCGTTATGAGACTGGCAACTGAGAGGCAAAGCCAGTCATCCACTGCGTTAGGTGAGTTGCCTGATCTCCACAAAATTAAGCAGGGGTCTTTGCGTTCAAAACGAATATTTGGTACACTTGCTTTATAAATATGCAGAGGCATGTGGCTTAATTCCGGATCCTTTGCTATACTTAATGCAATTTTATGCGGGAGGGCCGTCGCCATGAAAAAAAGTATTCGCCAAGCGCGCATTGAGCAACTCATTAATCAGTACCCGATTGGGACTCAAGAAGAATTGATGGAACATTTGGAAGAAGTGGGTATTCAAGCGACTCAGGCCACCATCTCCCGGGACATTCGTGAAATGCAGATCGTTAAGGCCCAAGATGGCCACGGTCATCTGCGCTACACCATCTTTAAGGCGGGCAACCGCAGTGAAGAGGAGCACTTGCGCGAAACGATTAACGAAGTCGTCACTGGCTTAACGCGGGTGGAGTTTGTCAATATTTTGAAAACGCTGCCGAGTAACGGGAATCTGCTAGCCGCCATCTTTGACGATTTGAATTTGCCAGAGATTGCGGGCACGTTGGCGGGACACGATACGATTTTTATTATCAGTCCCAGCGCTGAGGTCGCAGAAAAGTTACACGACGAAATTGCCGGTGAAATGAATCCGGAAATCGTACATTAACCATAAGTAAGATGGGCGGACCTGGTCGGTAATCAACGACTGGGGCCGCTTTTTTCAGCCCAGACTGCGGTTAAGGGTTATTAAAGATTCAGGGGAAATGTGGTGTGACGGCTGGACTATGCTAAAATAGGTCTAATACAATTGAGATAAGAAGAGGCTATTTCTATGAATAACCAAGAACCTAATCAGAATTTTTGGTCAGGCTTCAAAGCCCACTTCAAACGTTTCTGGCGGCGGTACCAGCTGACACGTTGGCTGATCGTCATGGTCTTGACCATCGTCTTAGTGGTGAGTGGCTACCTGACGTTTATGGCGAAGACCGCCAACGTGGGGGATTTGAAGGCCGCGCTGGAGAATCCAACGCAGATCTATGACCGCAAGAATCAAAAGGCAGGGACCCTGTATTCGCAAAAAGGGACTTACGTGGCGTTACGCAAGATCTCGCCTAACGTGCAAAGTGCCGTGATTTCAACGGAGGACCGGAACTTTTATCGTGAACACGGTTTCTCAGTCAAAGGAATCGGCCGGGCATTTTACCTGTACGCGAAGAACAAGCTGTTGCGGCAAAACTACATTAGTGGTGGGGGCAGTACGTTGACCCAACAATTAGTGAAGAATGCGTACTTAACGCAGGAGCAAACGTTCACGCGGAAATTTAAAGAGTTGTTTCTATCAATTGAAGTCGAAAATGTCTACACGAAAAAGGATATTTTGTCCATGTACCTGAACAACGCCTACTTCGGCAACGGGGTCTGGGGCGTGCAGGATGCGTCTAATCGTTACTTTGGTAAATCCGCGGCGAACTTGACGGTGCCGGAGTCGGCCGTATTGGCGGGGATGTTGACGTCGCCCAGTGCTTACAACCCCATCGACCATCCCCAAGCGTCGCGGTCACGGCGTAACGTGGTCTTGGGCTTGATGGCGGAGACTGGTGCCATTTCCAGCGCGCAAGCTAAGCAGTATCAGGCGACCGCGTTGACGACCAACGACACCTACAATTACAAGAACTCTTATAAGTACCCGTACTTCTTTGACGCCGTCATCAATGAGGCTGTCAGCAAGTATGGGCTGACCGAATCAGAGATCATGAACAAGGGGTATAAGATCTACACGACCCTGGATCAGGCGAACCAGACGCAGATGCAGACGCTGTTTAAGAATCCAAGTTACTTCCCCGCCAACGCCGCCGATGGGACCAAGGTCCAGGCCGCCTCGATTGCGGTCGATCCGGATACCGGTGGTGTAGAAGCCGTGGTCGGTGGCCGGGGGAAACACGTCTTTCGGGGATACAACCGCGCGACGCAAATGCAGCGGCAACCGGGGTCGACCATCAAACCGCTGTCCGTTTACACGCCGGCGCTGGAAAATGGCTACTACTATGATTCAGAGTTGACCGATAAGAAGAAATCCTACGGGACCAACCACTATTCACCCAACAATTATGGCAATCAGTACAGCGGCAAGGTGCCGATGTACCAGGCGTTGGCCCAAAGTAAGAATGCGCCGGCCGTTTGGCTGTTGAACAAGATTGGTGTCGACAAGGGGTATGAGTCAGTGAAGAAATTCGGGTTGCCCGTGACCAAGTCTGACAAGAACCTGGCGCTCGCGCTGGGTGGTTTGAAGACTGGGGTCTCGCCACAGCAACTGGCGCAAGCCTACACGGCATTTGCCAACAACGGCACCATGTCGTCGGCCCATTATATTCGCAAGATTGTGGATGCGTCGGGCAACGTGGTCGTTGACACCTCGGATAGTAAGGCCAAGACGACCAAGGTCATGTCCAGCAAGACCGCTAAGCAGATGACCAGTATGATGATGGGTGTCTTCAACTACGGGACCGGGGTCAGTGCCAAGCCGTATGGCTACACGATTGCTGGTAAGACGGGGAGCACCGAAGCCGATGGTGATTCCGATGCGACCCGAGACAAATGGATCGTCGGTTACACGCCAGACGTGGTGGTGGCAACCTGGGAAGGCTTTGACAACACCAGTAGCAAGCACCATTTGGAAAACGTCAGCGGTACTGGCGAAGGGCCGCTGTACCAAGCCGAAATGCAAAGCATCTTGCCGAACACCAAGGGCACCGCGTTTAACACCAAGGACGCGTCAACCATTGCTAAGGCCGCCAACAACAATAGCGGCACCGACGCCACTGACATTTGGGATTCCGTCCAAAAGGGGATCGACAATGCCGGCAAGTCGTTTAACAACGCGGCCAACACCGTGAAGTCTTGGTGGAATTCCATTACGAATTAGCCAAATGTGGGTGGGATGAAAGCGCCTAACATGGTACAATAGAATTTGTATTGTAAATGGGCGTCAAAGCCCACTGAGGAGGAAATGACATGGCCGACAAAATGGCAGAATTGGGCGAACAAGTTACCCAAGCACTCAAAGATTCAGAACAATTTAAAGCTTTGCAATCAGCATTCAACGCAATGAAGGCTGATACCGACACCTACAAGTTGTTTAAGGACTTCCAAAAGATTCAATTGGACTTGCAACAAAAGCAGATGTCCGGCCAACAATTAACGGACGATGAAATGAAGCACGCCCGCGAAGTGGCCGACCAAGTCGGTAAGATCGACTCTATCAAGGACTTGATGGAAGCAGAACGTGGGGTCAACTCCATGTTAAACCAATTAAACAAAACGATTACGCAACCCATTCAAGATATTTACGCGGGTTAAGGATTTGTTGATCGTCGGCGCAACCACTCATTTTGGTGAGGTCGGTGCGCCGACGATTTTTTATTAAAAAGCTAAAGGTTGAAAGATGAAAGTTAGCTAGAAACATTGGCATCACGCAACTCGTGGCATAAAAATTAGTCATTTATAACTTCGTAGCGAGAACTGGCCGCCTACCGTTCGCCAAATATGGGTTGGAGCGCGGTGGACGGACCGGACCGAGCCTGAAAAGCGGTCTCGGCCTCGCTTTGAGCCGAATAACACGTCTCAAAGACACCAGTTGTCTAAGCGGCATGAACCGCGCCGCTAAAACAATTCCCACGGCTGAACCCATATTTGGCTGACGCAGGCTCCTGGTTTGACTAATTTTAGTGAACAGGATACTGTCATTTCGGGAATTACCGCGTTAATGCTGCTTTCAATCTTTAGTTTAAAAAATTTGAGGGGGATTATCATGAAATTTATTCACGCGGCTGATTTGCATTTGGATAGTCCTTTTCTGGGCCTGACGGGCTTACCGAACAGTCTGCTGGCTGATGTGCGGCAGTCGACGTTTACGGCGGCGACCAAGATCTTTGACCAAGCACTGGCCCAGCAGGTGGACTTTGTGCTGTTGGCCGGAGACCTCTTTGACCGGGCAGAGCAAAGCGTGGCGGCGCAGGCGTATTTGTTTCAGCAGTTCGACCGTCTCAATCAGGCACAGATTCCCGTGATCGTGAGCTTCGGCAATCATGATTATCTAGCCGACCAACACCAAACGGTCGCTTACCCCGCCAACGTGACGGTATTGGGGAGCACGGTGACGACCAAGACGCTGACGTTACGCGACGGGGAAACCGTGGCCATCAGCGGGTTCAGTTACCCGCAACGGTGGGTGACGAGCGATCCGTTGCCTGATTTTCCGGCTCATGCGGCCACGGACTGGCACATTGGCATGCTCCACGGTGCTGTGGCGACGGGAAGTGCGGACCATTACGCCCCATTTACCGTGGCGGACCTGTTGGGCAAACGCTATGACTACTGGGCGTTAGGCCACATCCACCACCGGCAACTGCTCAACCAAGAGCCGCCAATCCTGTACGCGGGTAACACGCAGGGCCGTGCCATCAACGAGACTGGCGAAAAGGGCGCTTACCTGGTCACCAGCGATCACGGGCAGTTGCACCCGCAATTCTTTGAAACGGCGGCGGTCGATTGGGCGACGGCCACGTTGGATGCGTCAGGGGTAACCGACCTGACCGCGCTGGGCACACAGCTGACGACCTGGTTAACGGCCCACCCGGCGCCACGGCCAACCTTGACGGCGCTGACGGTGACGCATTTAGCGTTGACTGCCAGTGATTTAGCTAGCTTGCGGCAGGGCGATTGGCTCCAGCTATATTTGCGGACGCACGCGCGCCAGTTGAAGGCCGCCCAACGCTACTTGGTGGCGCTCACGCCGGCGGTCGCGTCTCAGCCGTTAGCCGCGCCACAATTGGACCAGCAATATTGGGACCAGGGGGCGCAGACGGTCTTTACCTCAGAAAATCTGCAAGCGACCTTTGGCAAATTGGCCCAGGAACCGGTCCTCGCCGATTGGTTCGGTCAAAAAACAGTCTCGACAACATTACAGCAACAGGCGGAACAGATTTTAGCCGAACTCATGGGAGAGGAGGACCACGATGCATCTTAACCGTTTAACGATCTATGGCTTTGGCCATTTTCATGATCGCACGTTTGACCTCACTGCGGGGCTCAACTACTTGTTGGGGGCCAACGAGGCGGGCAAATCGACCTTGACCCAATTTATCACGGCCATTTTCTTTGGGTTTCCGACCAAGAAGCACCCGGCGCTCCGGTATGAGCCGCTGGATGGCAGTCGGTTCGGCGGGGAAATTGCGTTTACCCAAGCCGGGGTCGACTATCTGGTCAGCCGCACCGATGGCCCGCATGGCGGTAAGGTCACGCTCCACGATACCACGCATGACCTGGCACTACCGGCCGCCAATTTAAAACGCTTGTTGGCACCGGTGGATGCGCAACTTTTTACCAGCGTGTACGCCATCAATGAACCGCGGCTTGGGACCGTTTTTGCCGCCTCCAAGCAGGAACTGATCGACCGGTTACGCCACGTGGGGGCGGTGGGCAGTGACTTTTGGCTCCAGCAGGCCCAGCACCTGGAACAAGCTGCTGAGACCCAATACAAACCGCAGGGGCGTAATCCACTGTTGAATCAACAGCTGCGCGACCACCGGGAGCTCACGGCCAAGTTGGCCAAGGCCGACGCGGCTTACGAGACCTACTGGCAATTGCTCCAGCAGCAACAGACGCTACGCAACACCCAAACGGCGACGCAACAGACCTTGACGCACCAGCGCGCCGTTACGGAACAGGTCACCCAACAGGCGGCACTGTGGGCGACTTATACCGAATGGCAACGCCTGGGGTCCGACGAGCAGGCCGCAGTCAGCGGGTTCACCGCCGATGATGCGACGCGCCTGGAACAGTTGCGTGGTCAGGTGAGTGCCAGCAACCAAACGCTCGCCCAAGACCAGCAACATCTCCAGGACTTGCAGCAAGACGCCCAGTTACCGCCATTGTTTCAGGCCTACTTACCGGTCGCAAGCCAAGTTGACCCGTTACTGATGCAGCTACCTGAGATGACGCAAACGGCAAACGAGCAACAACAGCTGGCCGCCAGTCAACAGGATTTAGAGGCCCGTTCAGCGGCGTTGGAGCACCAATACGCCATCAACGGGCAAATGCCGCGACCATTTTCGCTAGCCACGACGCAACAGGTCACGGCACTACAGGAACGGTTGACCGCAGCTAATCAGAAACGCCGGCGCCTTCAGCAACAGTTGAATCAACTCAATGAGCGGTTTCAGCAGCAACAGCCGAGTCGCCGTCAACAACGCAATCCGTTGGCCGATAAGCAGATCATCTGGCTGGCGATTGGTCTGGTAGTCTTGGTCGGCTCGATGTTTCTGCCCGGTACCTGGTTCAAACTCGTCGGGGCCTTACTCGGCGTGGCGATTGGCTACTACGGCGTCTTCTTGGTGGATAGCAGCACGCCGGCCAGCCGTGAATTGGAAACGTTGACGGCCGATATCCGGGATAGTCAGGCACAGCTACGTGAAGGTGGCCAATTGGTCGATGACTTGAACAATCAATTGGATACTATTGCGACGGCTCATGGTCTGGGCGATTTGCCTGTGGATCAGTGGTCGGCCGCCCAAGGTGCCATCGGTGAATGGGAACAGCTGACGCGCCAACTCGAGGACACCGGTAGCCGCCTGGCTAAGGCCCAGCAGACCGTGACCACGTATTTGACTCAGGTCACCCAAGCCTTGCCCACGCTAACCGGGGAGGACCTGGCCACCATTGCGCCCCAGTTGACGCAGTTACAGACACTCAAGCAGTCGTTGCAGCATCAAGAAGGCGACCTCGCCACCGCGACGGCGCGGCTCAAGGCCGACCAAGCGGCGGTAGACACGGCGCGCCAGCAACTCAACACCTTTCTCAGTACGCGTAACCTGCGGAGCGTCGCGGCCTTTTACCAGCGCTACCAAGCACAGCGCGAGCGGACCAATCGGCAACAGCAACGCGCAGCCCTGGCAGAACAGCTGGGCGATAACTTGGCTGCCCTACAGCAGTTTGCCAATCACGCGGCGTTGACGGATCAATTGGCCCAAGCCCAGGCCCAACAAGCGGCCACACAACAGCGCCTGGATCAAACGACGACCCAACTGGCGACGCTCGCCGGACAACTGGCCCATCTAACGGCTAGCGGCACCCAGGCCACGTTACGGCAGAAATTAGCGAACTTGGAAACGCAAATGATTGCCACGACCCAAGACTGGCTGGTCAAACGACTGACTAGTCAATGGATTGCGGCAACCTTGGCGGCGGCTTCGGGCGACCGGTTGCCGCAAATTGTCGCGCAAGCCAGCAATTATTATGGCAAATTGACGGAAAACCGGTATACTGAAATTGAACTGACAGCGACAACGTTACGCGTGCGGCGAGCCGCTGGCGATTGGCGCGACGTCAGCCAGCTTTCACGGGGGACGGCCGAGCAACTCGATTTGGCCGTCAAACTCGCCTTTGCGGTGGTCTTGAACCAGCAGGTCACCATGCCACTGGTAATCGACGACGGCTTCGTTAATTTTGATGCCCAGCGACGGCAGGCAGCTTACGCGTTGTTAGCGGAAATTAGTCAAACGTTACAGGTCATTTTCTTAACAGCAGATCCAGCCGTTGAACAGTTAGCGGCGGGGAATTTGATTCGATTGCATGAATAGGAGGGCTAATATGGCGGCAACAAAACAATTATTGGATTATGGTGTCGATGAGGCGGTCGACCTTTTCGTCTTATTGAAGTCAGCGGACGTCCGCACGGCCAAGAACGGCAAACAATACATCGCGTTGGTCTTTGAGGATCAATCGGGCGAAATCTCAGGGAAGTACTGGGACGCTTCGCCGGATGACATTGAAAACTACGTGGCGGGACGTGTCGTTCATTTGCAGGGGAAGCGGGAAAACTACCAGACCCATCCCCAAATTAAAATTTTCCACCTGCGCCTGACCCATCCCGGCGAGCCCAATGATCCCAATAGCTTCATCGAACAAGCCCCCATGTCGCGGGCGGCGATGGAAGAGTACATCACCCAAACGGTTTTTGAAATCACCCAACCGACCTGGAACCGGTTGGTCCGCAAACTACTTCAAGAATACGCGGACAAGTTCTACACCTATCCCGCGGCCAAAAGTAACCACCACGCCTTTCAGGGTGGGCTGGCGTACCACACGATTTCGATTTTGAAATTAGCCCATTCGGTGGTCAAGCAATATCCGGACCTCAACGCACCGCTTCTGTTTGCGGGGGCCATCTTACATGACTTGGGCAAGACGATTGAATTGTCCGGGCCCAAGTCCACAGTCTACACGTTGGCCGGCAATTTGATTGGCCACATTGTCTTGATCGACGGCGAACTGGTGCGGGCTTGTGATGCGTTGAAATTAGACCCTCAAGCCGAAGACGTGTTGTTACTGCGGCACATGATTTTGAGTCACCACGGGCTGCTGGAATACGGGTCACCTGTCCGACCAGCTTTGCGTGAGGCTGATGTCTTACATCAGTTGGACGAATTGGATGCGTCCATCATGATGCTGGACACGGTCGTCGAACACACCACGCCGGGGGAATTCTCCGAACGGGTCTTTGCCTTGGACGGTCGGCGCTTCTACCGGCCAACCACGACCACACCCCAGCCACCAACTGCGGATTAACAGAACAAGCTAATTGAAAAAGCCATCCCGGCCGTTGGTTATCGCATGGATAACGGTCAGGATGGCTTTAAAGTAGGGCGATATTTAACCATGAAAAAAACACCTCACAATCGTTAGACTTTTTGGTCTAACAATTACGAGGTGCTTTTTAGTTAAGCCTAAGTTGATTACTTGGATGAAGATGAACTCTTAGAACTTGAGCTCGTTGACAAGTAGTCAGAAAGGATGTTCTTCAAGTCGTTATCCTTGATAGAAACGTTACCCTTCTTCAAGACCTTGGCAACCACGTTGTGCAGAACGGTGCTATCGTTCATGTCGTTGTCAATGATTTGCTTCTTCAATTCGGCCTTGTGTTCCTTGATTGTTCCCTTACCAGGGTTCTTCAGCATCAAGATGACGTGGTAACCGTATTGCGTCTTCACAGGCGTAGCGGTGTATTCGTCAGTTGATAACTTGAAGGCAGCCTTCTTAAAGGTAGAATCCAAAGAGGTGTCGGTGCTGTCAAAGGCACTCAACTTACCACCCTTGTTCTTAGTAGCCGTATCAGTGGAGTACTTCTTAGCTAACTTCGTGAATTCGCTAGTCAAGTTGCTCTTCTTGGTGTCCTTCAGATCACTGATGATCGTTTGGGCAGTGGACTTCTTAGAAACTAAGATGTGGGCCACAGTGACCTTAGGTTCGTAGCTCTTGAATTGCTTCTTGAGTTGCGCGTCGGTAACCGTGACGTTGTCCTTAACGGCTTCCTTCAACAGTAAGTTGGAACGGATTTCAGTCTTTAAGCTGGATTCCGTCATCCCACTTTGAGAAAGTACACTCTTGAATGATGAACCGTATTGTGACTTGTAGGTGTTGAATTGCTTGTTGACAGCGGACTTACTTACATTGCTGCCGTATTGCTTTTCCAAGACCTTGTTCAAAATCATTTGTTGCAAGACTTGCTTACCAGAAGAAGTACCCTTTAAACTGCTGTAGTACGCACTTTCGGTAATCTTACCACCATTAGTAGTGGCAACGGTTTGGCTGCCACAACCGGCAAGTGTTACGGTCAGTAACAAGCCAGCAAAGGCGATAAACCATTTCTTCATATTCCTCAACACATCCATTCATCAAAATTGGTGCAAGCACCATACTTGCCTATCATAACATAAATAGTGGCAAACCCAAAAAGGTCAGCAAAGCTTTACAAAAAGTTCAAAATTAGTCGGCATTTTGCCGGTCAAGGACTTCTTGAATGGCTGACAAATGGGGCGCGGCTTTGAACGCAAATTTATCGACTTCCGTTTGAATGTCGTCCAAAACGGGTTGGGCGGCAGTGACGGCAGCGGACAGTTTGGCGGCGTTTTGCGTCAAGTTGTCCTTGGCATCCCGCACGTCGGTAAGTTGCTGAGTGGTGTGGGTGACCTGTTGCTTGACGTGGTTGCCCCAGGTGACGGGGTCCTGTTTGGTCAGTGTTAGGTAAGCCACCAAACCAACGCCCACCCCTAAGGTAGTGCCGGCGAGAAAACGACCAAGTCCCATAATTACCCCTCCAATTGTGCCTTGATTTTAGCCTGAATGGCTGAGTAGGATGCTGGCGTGTAGTTGCCAGAATTGTCCTTGAAAATCATCTTGAAGTCATCCTGGTCCGTGTAGCGGGGAACCAGGTGAATGTGGGAGTGGAAAACGGATTGGTAAGCCACTTGCCCGTTGTTGTTTAAAATGTTCATGCCTTTGATAGCTGGGTCAGAATCCTTCACGGCCCGGGCAATCTTAGGAATCCGGGAAAAGACTGCGGCGGCTAAATCGGCGTCGTAAGCGAAGATGTCCTTGACGTGGGTCTTAGGAATCACCAACGTGTGGCCGGGTGTCCCTTGCGAGATATCTAAAAAGGCCTTGACGATGTTGTCTTCGTAAACCGTGTAGCTGGGAATTTCGCCAGTCAAAATTTTGCAGAAAACACAATCGTCAGCGTAATGTGGTTCGAGGGTCATTTGATCCATGAAAACTCCTTCTTTCGGTTCAATTTCATTCATTATACACCACCGCGGCGGGCAGTTCATCCGTAACCGTCGAAACGAGCGGCCTGCGTCGACCAGAAATTGGGGTGGTCAGGTTAGTTTACGAAAGCTTGAAAGTAGCATTACCACGTTGATTCCTGAAACGACAGGATTCTGTCTGCTGAAATTAGGGAATCCAGGAGCCCACGTCAGTCAGAGATTCCGCTTGCTCGGGGGACGTCGACTTTTTGCGCAACGGTCCCCAGTAACCCAGGTAATGGTACCGCCTGAACCAGCAACCACAAGATAACAGCGAACCCGCCGTCACCTATGGTATAATGGAGCGGTTAATTTAAAGGAAATGAAGGGATGTTTAATGGCTTTAGAAGTCAGCCATGTCGTGGGAGGGTACTCCCAAATTCCCGTCTTAAAAGATATCAGTTTTGACGTTAAAGACGGTGAACTCGTTGGTCTGATCGGGTTGAACGGGGCCGGTAAGTCGACCACCATCAATCACGTGATTGGCCTGCTCACACCACATAAAGGAAAAATCAGTATCAATGGCATTACCATCGACCAGGATAGTCAGGCCTACAAGCAACAGATTGCCTACATTCCCGAAACCCCGGTGCTCTACCAGGAGTTAACGCTGCGGGAACATTTGGAAATGACCATGATGGCCTATGATTTGGATCAAAAGGCCGCTTGGGAAAAGGCCCATAAGTTGTTAAAGACGTTCCGGTTAGCGAACAAATTGGATTGGTTCCCCGCCAACTTCTCCAAGGGGATGAAGCAAAAGGTCATGATCGTCTGTGCCTTCTTGACCAACGCCAAGCTGTTCATCATTGACGAGCCATTCTTGGGTCTGGACCCGCTGGCCGTCAATGACCTATTGAACTTGATCGAGCAACGGAAAAAGACGGGGGCCAGCATTTTGATGTCGACCCACGTGTTGGATACGGCCCAACGGTACTGTGACCGCTTCGTGCTGTTGCATGATGGCCAAGTCAAGACTGAAGGGACTCTCAGCGAGTTGCAAGCCGCTCTTCCGGAAGCGGGGGAATCGCTGAACGATATCTACCTATCAATGACGAAGGTCGACCGCGCATGACGGGATTATTTAAGACCCGACTGCAGCGCCATCTCCGGGAAATGGCCAAGTATTTGCGGTTGGTGTTCAATGACTTTTTCGTCTTCGCCTTATTGTTCTTCTTAGGAGGCCTGGGTTGGGGCTACTCTAACGTCTTGAAAACATTGAAGAGCGGCCTCTGGTGGGCGCCGTTGGTGGCGATGTTGGTCTTAGTTATCGTCGCGCAGATTGGCCGGTTCGCTACGCTGATCGAGGATGCCGACCGGGTCTTCTTGTTACCACGCGAACGGGCGATGCACGCCTATCTGGTGGCGGCACGGCGCTATAGCCAGTTTCTGGCGCAATGTACCCAGCTGATTGCGCTGTTTATCTTGGCACCGTTTCTCAGTGTGGCGCTGGGCTGGACGCTGCCGCAGGTCTTGGTCTTGGCGGTCGCTCAGGTCGTCTTAAAGGACAGCCTGTTGCGCCTTGATCTGGCTAGTGTCTATCAAGTCACCGGACAGCGTCGCATGAACCAGTGGGAATTCAAATGGTTACTCGCCATCATCGTGGTGGCCAGTGGCGTTTGGCTGAGTCCGTACGTCGCGCTGATTTTAGCGTTAGTCGCTGATGGGGCCGTAACCGTTTGGGAACGCCAGCACTGGCAGCGCCAGCAGATTCGGTGGCGTGAGCAGATCAAGATCGAGGATAACCGTATGCTGGGCATCTATCGCTTCTTCAATATGTTTACAGAAGTGCCGATGGTGTCTGGGACCATCAAACGTCGGCGGTATCTGGATTGGCTGTTTAAGGGCATCAAGTTAAACCACAGCCAGACGTATTTGTACCTGTTCAGTCGGGGGATGGTGCGCGGCACTGATTTTAGCGGACTGGTGGTTCGCTTGACGGTGATCGGCATGTTGCTACTGTACTTTGTGCGTGGTGAGTGGCTACCAGTCATCCTGGCGGCACTGTTCATCTACTTGATTGGCTTTCAGCTGTTACCGTTCTTCCAGCAATACGACGATGTGGTCTTCACGCACGTCTATCCCGTCTTGCCAGAACTACGACTCAAGAGTTTTGTCAAATTGGTCACTTTGATTTTAAGCACCACGGCGCTGCTCATGTGGGTGGTCGTGGTCATCGCCAATCCGCAGCTGATGACGGCGGGCATTACGTTAGTCGTCGAGGCAATCGAAGTTTGGTACCTGGCTAGAATCTATACACCGCACCGCTTAGCACGGGCGGACAAAAAATAAGGCTTGACGTGGCCGTCTTTTCCCCATAGAATTAATAATAGCTGACAAATCGAGGAGGGGTGGCACGCATGGCACTAGATTTTAGTGACGGCTGGAGCTTGTATCCGCTAGGCGGAAATACCGGCACGGCCTATATGGGCACCAAGGCGTCACAAAAAGTGTTCTTAAAACAAAACGCGTCACCATTTCTAGCAGCGCTCTCAATGGAGGGCATCACGCCGCGGCTCGTCTGGACCAAACGACTAGCGACCGGTGACGTGATGACAGCTCAGGAATGGCTAAACGGCCGAACGTTGCAGCGGAGTGAAATGCGCGAACAACGGGTCGCCCGGTTGATTCACCGGGTCCATCATTCCCATCTACTGCATGATATGTTATTAAAAGTCGGCGGACGATTTACTACGCCCGCCCAGTTGTTGACTCGCTTGCAGCCAGCCTTAGCCGCTGACTTACGCCAACATCCGCTGATTCAATCGGCGTTTGCGACGTTACAAAGCGAGCAGCCACAACTGCCCAAGACGCATTATGAAGTTTGTCATGGTGATTTGAACCATAAGAATTGGTTGTTGTCTGACCGCCAACGGTTATACTTGGTCGACTGGGATGCCGCGACGTTCGCGGACCCCGCATTTGACCTGGGTGCCTTACTGTGCGAATACGTGCCGTTAGAAGAATGGCAACGGTGGTTACAGGATTACGGTGAAACGACGACGGCTGATTTGACTGCGCGAGTGAATTGGTATGCCCGCGTCCACTGTCTCAGTGTGATTGTGGAAAGTTTTCACCAGCAGCGTTTTCAAATTATGAATCAACATTTAATTTTACTAGAGAAACTGACGCGTGAGTCAGTCACTGATTAGAACAACGTCGGCGGGAGCGGGGGTGAACCTTGCGCCCGCCGTTGTGATTAGAGGAGGAATTTTACCATGCGTGTGCGTAATAAACCGTGGGCCAAGGACTATGTGGCCGAACATCCAGACAAGATGGTGGAACAACCAGAAACCTTACTGGGCAACTGGCAAAGCCGTTTTCCCAGCGAACAACCCCTGTTCGTTGAAATTGGGACGGGAAAGGGTCAATTCATCGTCGAAATGGCGCGGCAACACCCGGACCGTAACTTTATCGGGATTGAGATTCAGTTTTCCGTGATTGCGGCGGCTTTGAAAAAGGTCGTGGCCAGTGAATTGACCAACATTCAGCTGGTGCACACCGATGGCGAGGCCATTAACACGTTCTTCGCGGCCGGTGAAGTCGCTGGCTTGTACCTGAACTTCTCTGATCCATGGCCCAAGAAGCGGCATACTAAACGCCGCTTGACGTCACCCGTGTTCTTGGCGCATTACGCGGACGTCTTACAGCCTAAGGGTTCCCTGCAATTCAAGACCGACAACCGGGGCTTGTTCGAATATTCCTTGGGAAGTTTGAACAATTTCGGCATGGTCTTCGACGGGGTGTGGCTGGACCTCCACGCGGCGACGGACGGTGTCGAGGATATCCAAACGGAGTACGAGCAAAAGTTCTCCGCTAAGGGACCGATTTACCAGGTTATCGCGCATTTCCCGACGGAGAAGTAAGTCGTCTGATTTGACGCCTAGTTAATTTAAGAAAATCCGAGTCTGGAGAGTCTTCCAGGCTTTTTTGCGTACAATCTACAGGTTGAGAGATGAAAGTTAGCTAGAAACATTGTCACCACGCGACTTATGGTGTAAAAATTAGTCGTTTATAGCATCCTGGTGTGGACTGGCCGCCTACCGCCCGCCAACTATGGGTTGGAACGCGGTGGGCGGACCGGACCGAGCCTGAAAAGCGGTCTCGGCCTCGCTTTGAGCCGAAGGTCACGTCTCAAATTGGCCTCATAGCCGAAACGTGCGCCAACAGGCAACTGGTTCCGCTTAACACCGCTAAGCAAATAATCCAGAATCAGGATTATCCGCCTAGCGCCGTTAATGCTCGCCAGTTAACCGCCTGTTGGCACACTCTTTTTCAACGGCTGAACCCATATTTGGCGGACTCTCGGCTACTAAGGTATGTGCTAGTAACCGTCGGCTTAGTCCCAGATGGTAGTTAATTTAACGACTGGTCTCTAACGCACTGTTGCTGATAATCACAACCCGCCGGAGGCAGCCAGAGGTGAAGCCAGCGAATCGGAAGACCGCTCCTCAGGCTGGAGGTGTTCCCCAGAGCAGGCGGAATCTCTGGCTGACGCAGGCACCTGGTTTCATTAATCTTAGTGGGTAGAATGCTGTTGTTTCGGGAACTACCGCGTTAATTTTACTTTCAACCCTAGGTACAAACTTAAAAATTTTGTCACCAATTTAAAATAATCTCGCCTGCTTTACGGAGTTGGTCTGTAAAGGGGGACTGACGATGTTGATTGCCAAGCTTGAGTCGACGCTGGTGGATGCCAAGAATGCCCAGCGGGGTGGGAGTTACCTGTGTCCGGCGTGTGGGCAGCGGGTCGTGTTGCACCGGGGAACGCGGGTGCAACCGTATTTTGCGCACCGGCCCGCGGCACCCTGTACCTTTCCGGGAGAGGGTGAAACCGCCCAACACGTGGTGGGCAAACGCCAACTGGCTGCTTTCTTTGCGGACTGGGGAGTAGTGACGCTGGAGCACGTTTTACCCACGATTCAACAGCGCGCCGATTGTTGGATCGCCCATCAGCCGCGACCAATCGCTTTAGAATTTCAGTGTAGTCCCATCAGTCGCGAAGAGGTGGCGGCCCGTACACAGGGGTATCGGGCGGTCGGCGCGTACCCGTTTTGGCTGTTAGGCAAACGTTACGCTCAGCAGCGCCTAGGCTGGGGCTTGATCGACCGGTTTGCGGGGTGGTTGAAAGGCTGGGGGTTGTGCCTCCTCTTTTGGGACGTTACCCGCCAACAGGTGCGCATTGACCATCACATTTGTCAGGCAGTGACCGGGGAATACCAGTGCCAGCAAACTTGGGTGGCTTCCTTGGCCGCTTTGGTCCAGGGCCCGCATCGGCGTCAGTGGTGGCCCGAACCTAATTTGGCGCGATTTCGTTGGGAATTGGACCGCGATTTGCGGCGTTCCTCGGACACGTTGAAGCCCCTACAGACCGCGGTTTATTTGACCGGCCACCATCTGGCAGGCTTCCCGGATAGTCTAGTGACTACGCAAGTGACGCCCCCGTTATTTGGCCGGGGCCTCTTGTTGTGGCGCATCGTGGTCGCGGCTTGGTTATTTGAACACGTGCGTTTTTCACGCGCAACGGCCCAACGCTTAGGGGACGAAGCGTTTCGGCTAGTCGGTGGGACAACGACAGCCGTGCGCTTCTACGGTGCGGACTTGGTTCAGCGCGCACTAGGGGAGTTGTTAGCGGACCTGGTGGCGGCGCGGCTATTACAGCGTCTTCCCAATGGTTGGCGAGTGGTGGCGCAACCTCAGTGGGCGGCGGATTATACCGCATGGTTAGAAAATGATGAGAAAAAGTTAGGCTGATTCGCCATCTCCTTAAACAAAAGTGGTAGAATATTGCTATGCAATGTTAAAGGAGGATGAGAAATTTGAAACAAATTCCAAAACGCTCAGCCGTACCGACGGCTTTGACCTGGGACCTGACTACGATTTATCCCGATGACGCGGCTTTTCAAACGGCGCTCACGACCGTGAAGACGCAAGCTGACCAGGTGGCCCAATTGAAAGGGCAACTGGCCAACAGTGGCGCGGACCTGTACCACGTCACGACGGCTTACCTAGACCTGAATCGGCAGTTAGAACGACTGTACGTGTACGCCTCCCTGAAGAATGACCAGGATACGGGTAACGCTGACGCCCAGGCTTTGATGGGCCAAGCGGAGAACTTAGTGGCGACAGTCAGTGCGGCGGTCGCTTGGTTTGAACCCGAAGTGTTGGCTTTGGATGCCGACGCCTTGCAAAAACTGATCGACGCTGAGCCTAAATTAGCTGCCTATCAACATCTCTTTGATGTCTTAGGCAAGCAACGGGCGCATACGTTGTCGGCGACCGAAGAAAAGCTCTTGGCGGGCGCCAGCGATATCTTCTCGGCGTCTTCCAAGACCTACAGTGTGTTGAGCGATGCTGATTTGAAGTTCCCCGTGGTTCAAGACGAGGCGGGCAATGATGTTCGACTGTCAGAAGGGCTCTACGGCGTCTTGCTGGAATCCACGACCCCAGCTGTCCGTGAACAGGCGTTTAAGGCCCTCTATAGCGTTTATCAACAGTTCCGGCACACCTTTGCCTCCACGCTAGCTAGCGAGGTCAAAACGCACAATTTTAACGCACAGATTCGTCACTATGACAGTGCCCGCGATGCCGCGATGAGTGCCAACAACGTGCCGGCAGTGGTCTACGATACTCTGGTGCAAACGGTCAATGACCATTTGGATTCCCTGCACCAGTACGTCAACCTCCGCAAGGAAATTCTCGGTTTACCGGAATTACACATGTACGACTTGTACACGCCGATCACTGGTGAACCTAGCCTGCGCTACACTTACGAGGACGCCCAACAAGAGGCGTTAAAGGCCTTGAATGTCTTAGGTCCCGATTACGTAGCCAACGTCCAAAAGATGTTTGATAGCCGCGCCATTGACGTGGTCGAAAACGAGGGTAAGCGGACTGGTGCCTATTCTGGTGGGATGTATGACACCAAGCCGTACATTTTACTCAACTGGCAGGACAGCCTGGAAAGCCTGTTCACGCTGGTTCACGAAATGGGTCACAGCATGCACAGCCACTACACGCGGACCAATCAACCGTACCAGTACGGCGATTACTCCATTTTCGTGGCAGAAATTGCCTCAACGACGAATGAAAACTTATTGACAGATTACCTGTTGAAGACGCAAACGGATCCCAAGGTGCGCGCCTACGTGTTGAACCATTACTTAGACGGCTTCAAGGGAACGGTCTACCGGCAAACACAATTCGCTGAGTTCGAAGACTACATTCACCAACAAGCAGCGGGCGGGCAAACGTTGACCGCGGACTTCATGAGTAAGTTCTACGGCGACTTGAACCACCGCTATTACGGGGATGGGGTCATCTCAGATCCCCAAATTGCGGATGAATGGACCCGGATTCCGCATTTCTACTACAACTACTACGTCTATCAGTACGCCACGGGCTTTGCGGCAGCCACCACGTTATCGCAACGCATCTTAAGTGGTGACCCAGCCAAGCGCGATGCTTACCTGAACTATCTGAAGTCGGGAAGCTCAGCACTGCCACTGGAAGTTATGAAACGCGCGGGCGTGGACATGACACAACCGGATTACCTGCAGACGGCATTCCAGACGTTTGACGACCGCTTGGCTGAATTCAGCCAGTTGGCCCATGAGCTGAAAAAATAGGCTTCACTAAATACTAACGAAATGACCGGGAGATTTGTGACCGGCTAGGCCGTGAACTTAAGAAATTTTTACAAAAAAAGATTGGTCACCGATGGTTAAAGTCGATGATCAATCTTTTTGGTTTTTAGTTATTGTCAGTAAGATTGCCAATCACGTTGCCACAACACGCCCATGGTTTTTTCACCAGTGTGGACGCTGATGGCCGGCCCCAGTTGGCTTTGGACCACACGAACTTCGGGGAACTGTTCCGTCAGGTCGGCGGCCCAGTCATCGGCTAATTCAGCGTTGTTGGCGTTGATGACGGTGACCAACAGCGGGTAGTCGACCTTAGCCAACGCGGCTTGGAGCTTGGCGGTCATGTAGTGGAAGGCCTTCTTCATGGTGCGTTCCTTGCCGATAGCGATAATCTTGCCCTCGTCGTTAAAGGTGAGGAGGGGCTTAATGTTCAGCAGGTTGCCAATGATGGCCGAGCGGTTGCTCAACCGGCCAGTCCGCGCCAGGTGACTCAGGTTATCGACGGCAAAGTAGACTTCCATGGTATCACGTAGGTCTTCCAGCTGCGGAACGATGTCGGCGGCCGAGTTGCCGTTAGCGACCAGTTGGCCCGCCAGTAAGCACAGGTTAGCTTCCCCGGCACTGGCAACTAAGGAATCCACTGGATAGATCTTGGCCTTGGTGTAGGTGCGGCAGAACATCTTGAGATTGCTCATGAACGACGTGATCCCACTAGACAGGTGAATCGAGATGATTTCGTCATAGCCTTCGCTGGCCAGACGGTCGTAAGCTTCCTCGATTTGTCCTAAAGACACTTGGGCCGTTGTCGGTAATTCCTGGTCGGTCTTGAGGTAATCATAAAATGTTTTGAGGCTTAATTTGGACTCAGCATACTGCTGGTCGCCCAAAATCACGGTGATGGGCAGAACCACGATGTGAAATTGCTTGATCTGTTCAGGGGTGAGATAAGAGGCGGTGTCCGTAACAATAGCTGTTCGCATAAATTTTCCCTTCAGTCAACAAAAATAGTTGGGTTCATCATACCATATTGGTCGTGATTCTGGTAGTGAAGGTCCTGATATTTCAGGGAATGATGGTCGAAACTTTGGGGGACCAAAAGGTGGCCGCAAAAAAAAGCGCTGCAAAATCAATCAGATTTTACAACGCAAACTGTCGTAGGTAATTTGGTGACTGAATTAACGTAACGTAAAACGATTCAGCAGGGCTTATAATACGTGAAGATTAGACTGATTGTTCGCCAGCATTAATGAAGTCGCCTGTTCATTAGTTTGGTAATTAGGTTCAGCCATTAACATTTCTTTCGTGGCCACACCCTGGCTTTCACAGACGTCACAGAGGGATTCATAGGTCACATCGTTTAAAAGCAACCCGCAATCGGAAACGTCACAGTTAAAGATAACGGCAGAAGAAGATTGTTCGATCTTCATTTCCGCGGCTAATTTTTGATCCGTCTGGAAGGCCTGTTTCGCCAAATCTGATTGGCAGTCTTCCGTGAACATGTCGAGGTCCAGATGGCATTTTTTCGCCATTTCTAACGTCAATTTTTCTGAGAAACTCTGGTGCTGGCTGACAACGGCGTCCTGCATGTTGAGCAGAAATTTCCGCCCTTTACGCTTCCCTTGGAACAAGGCCGCCTTATAAGCCAAGATGGCCTGGTAGGTGACGTTGAATCGCGCATTACGCTCAGCCAAAGTTGGCCGGGGCGCGAGGGATTGCGCGATGATTTGTTGGTTCAGCAACGGCACAAATTGAAATGACACCTTGCTATTCAGATGATCGGCCAACCGCATGATATTTTGCTCAGAGCGCATACAGCGCGCGCCGAGTGGGTTGACGAACAAATAGACTTCTAACACATTGCTTCCTCCTATATCTGTCTTAGTTGGCAATCAGCAAGGGTCGCCGAACAAAAAGTAACAATACCACTACATTACCAAATTTTCAAAAAATAGCAATTGGAACGTTTGTTTGAGGTGAAGACCGTACATTTAAAATGCACCCCTATCATGCAACATTTTTCCGCTGAGGTAAAGCTAAACGCCTCATAAAAGTTCGGGGGCGAACCCAACAGACTACTAGTGAAAGAATTAACAAGTTAATGAGGTAATTACTCTCAGTTACCGCAGAAATATGGTAAAATCGAAAGATGAGCACTGTAATCAAGGTTGGGGGATAGTCATTATGGTAACGAACTGGGATCAATTTTTATTGCCCTATCAGCAAGCCGTCAGTGAGCTAAAGGTGAAGCTACGCGGCATCAGAAAGCAATTTGAAAATCAAAATGAACGTCCACCTATTGAATTCGTCACTGGGCGAGTCAAGCCGGTGCCCAGCATCAAGGAAAAGATGACCCGGCGCCACGTCGCCGAAGACCGGCTGGAGCAAGATATGCAAGATATTGCTGGTCTGCGGATCATGTGTCAGTTTGTTGAAGACATTTACCAAGTCGTCGATTTGCTGCGGCAACGCACTGACCTGACGATTTTAGAAGAGCGGGATTACATTCACAATGAGAAGCCGAGTGGTTATCGGTCCTATCACATTGTCGTGGAGTATCCGGTTCAACTGGTCTCCGGTGAGAAGAAAATCTTAGCGGAGATTCAGGTGCGGACGTTGGCCATGAACTTCTGGGCCACCATCGAGCATTCATTAAATTACAAATATCAGGGCGCCTTTCCCGAAGCGCTGAGTGATCGGCTCCAGCGGGCGGCAGAGGCGGCTTTTAAATTGGACACGGAAATGTCCGAGATTCGTGAAGAAATTCAAGAGGCCCAGCAGTACTCACCAAAGAGCGACGGTGATACGCACGCGACGCCTCATCAAAATAAGGAAGAATAACATGAAGGTTGCCATTTTTAGTAATAACGGGCCAGCCTCACAGAAGGTAGCGACGGCGCTTCATCGGGGCCTGGTGACTGCCGGCGTGACGCTGGATAGTTTAAACCCAGATGTGGTCGTCACGGTGGGGGGCGACGGGACGCTGCTGTCGGCCTTTCACCACTACAATGACCGGTTAGATAAGGTCCGCTTTGTCGGGATTCATACGGGACACTTGGGCTTTTACACCGATTGGCGCGACTTTGAGGTCCAAGAACTCGTGGCTAGTCTGGCAGAGGATAATGGTCAAAGCGTCAGCTACCCGCTGTTGTCGATTCAGGTCGACTACGCGGACGGGACGCACCCAGATCAGGCGTTGGCCTTGAATGAGTCCACTATTAAGAAAGTTTCGGGGACCATGGTGGCCGACGTCTATATCAAGGGAGAGCTCTTCGAAAGTTTTCGGGGGGATGGCCTGTGTATTTCAACACCGACCGGCTCAACGGCTTACAACAAGTCCGTGGGCGGCGCTGTCTTGAATCCTCGGTTCAACGCGGTCCAAATGGCCGAGATTGCCTCGATCAACAACCTGGTCTTTCGGACCTTGGGCTCGCCCCTGATCATCCCGGCCGACGAGTGGATTCGCATCGAACCCGCTGACCCGACAGATAATGTGTTGATGTGTGATCAGCTAGGCATCGAAGGCCGGCCCATTAAGGCGATCTCTTACCGGATTGCCCGGCAACGGATCGCCTTTGCGGAATACCGCCACACCCACTTCTGGCAGCGGGTCGAGGCCTCCTTTATCGGTCGTGAACAAGCATGACGCACTTTAACTGGCGCGTGACGGGGGACAGCCCCATGCACGTGCGAACGGTGCTGATGGCCCACGGGGTCACCCGCACCTTTTTAAAACAAGTGAAATTTCACGGTGGTGTCATCACCCTAGACGGCCAAGAAGTCCGGGTGATTGCGCTGGCCCAACCGGGGCAAGTCGTGGGTTTACAGCTACCACCGGAGCCTGCCAATCCTAACGTTGCCACGTCGTTCAAGCCCTTGGAGATTCTGTATGAAGATGCGCATTTTCTGGTGGTCAATAAGCCAGCCGGTATGGCCTCGGTGCCTTCACACCTGTATCCGGATGATACGTTGGCCAATCGCGTCAAGGGTCATCTGACGACGATTCAGGCGGACAGCACGGTGACCCACATCGTCACGCGTTTGGACCGCGATACCAGTGGGGCAGTCTTATTTGCCAAACATCATTTTGCCCATTCAATTTTGGATAAGCAGTTGAAGGATGGTGTCCTGGACAAACGTTACATCGCGGTGGCGACGGGCGCCATCACCACAGATCATCAGCTGATTGATGCGCCGATTGGTCGAGCGCCTGACTCGTTTATCAAACGCATGGTCCGCGACGACGGCCGCCAAGCCCAAACAGAGCTGTGGGTCCGTGGTCGTTCCCAATCGGCAACCTTGTTGGCCATCAAGCTACACACAGGACGGACCCATCAGATTCGGGTCCATTGCCAAGCAATCGGCCATCCGTTGCTGGGAGATTGGTTGTACGGCAAACAAACGAACCCCTGGATTCATCGACAAGCCTTGCACTGTGCACGATTGCGCTTCTATCAGCCATTTCTAGACGAGTGGATGACGTGTTATGCGCCACTGCCATCAGACATGGCGACGGTCATTGACCGAGAGATAATGGCTCTTTGTCAACGGGTGTTGATGAGGATATTTCCAGAGGTTCAATTCACTTGCGAATTGGGCCTCTTTTTTGAACCTTGATTTTGAATTCGATTTGGATTCGGTAGCTGAAGTTTAGCCAGTTTCGATAGCCATAGGCGGTTCGTTTGATCTGCTTGATCTTGCGATTAACACCTTCAATGGGGCCATTAGAGATTGAGCACTGTGTCATATTTTGAATGAGTTGCTTTCTCTGAATGAAGGTTTTAATGGTTGTTAGAAGTTGAGGACTGACGTTCTCAACTTC
>NZ_RHOB01000024.1 GCF_003946085.1 Levilactobacillus angrenensis
AGATCCGTTTAAGAAGTAAAAAACTACCAAGGCAACGAGAGTCAGCGGTTGGTAGTCTTTTGTTGGGCCCCTTTAAGGGGCTTTTTGCGTGTGATGAGCCCTTCTAGGGCGGTTATAAAGCCACCAGCTGTGCTGGTGGATGTTTACTTATATCTGAGGTGCTAGTCTTCGCCCCAAACCTCATCGGCCACCCGCTTCACCAGCTGTAACTTGGCCCACTGCTGGTCTTCGGTCAAGACGTTGCCCTCCTCCGTGGAGGCAAACCCGCATTGCGTGGAGATGGCTAGATTGGCTAGTGGTACCTGTTTAGCGGCGTCGGCGATACGAGCCTTGACTTGGTCGACATCTTCTAGTTCAGGGAACTTGGACGTGATCAGCCCCAAGACCAGCCGTTTGTGGGCATCGTGGTGCCAAATTTTCGCCAAGGGCGTGAAGCTCCCCGCCCGTTCATTGTCGTATTCCAAGAACAAGCCGTCATAATGCAGTTCCCCCAGATAGTCGGCGACATCGTCATAGCTACCAGAGAACAGGTAGGTCGACTTGAAATTGCCCCGACAAATGTGGGTGGTCACTGTCAAGTCGTCCGGCAGGTCCTTCAATAGGGTATTGATCACGTGGACCGCGTCTTGAGCCAGGTTGACGTAGGTCTGATGCGCGGTCACATCGTCGGTCGTGGCATTGAGCTTGCTGATAAGAAAGGCCCAAGTCGTATCGTCCAGCTGAAGGTAGCGACAGCCCAGTTCATAGAAATGCAAAATCGTTTCGTGGTACGCTTTGGCCAGGTCATCTAGGTAGGCGTCCCAGGTCGGGTAAAATTCGTGCCAGTTGTCACTGCGATTGTCTCGGAACAACATCGTGGGCGACGGGATGGTCTGTTTGACCAGCACCCCCGCTGGCACCAGGCTCTGTAAGTATTGGAAGCTTTCAAAGAACGGGTGATTTGGGTTAAAGGCAATCTTGCCGACCAAATCGGCGTTGTCGGTCCGGGTCTGGCTACCGTGGAATTTATAACTTTGCTTGTAGTCGTAATGGCCGACCCCGGTCAAGCCCCACAAAAAGTCGAGGTGCCACCAACTACGGTTGAACTCGCCATCGGTGACCGCCTTGAGCCCCAGGTCGATCTGCTTTTGCACAACGCGTTTGGTTTCGGCGCGTTGAACTTGCTTTAACTGCTCAGTGTCGATGGCGCCCTGCGCGAATTCGGCGCGCGCTTGCTTCAAAGTGGCCGGCCGTAACAGGCTGCCGACGACATCGTAACGGAACGGAATCTGTGTTTCAGTAGTTGTAGTCATATAAATTCCTCCTAATTTTAAACCTGGACAGTATTTTCCAATCATCAGCTAACCAAAAAACGCGTTCATCCCCAGAACTAATCGCTTAGTTCCAGGGACGAACGCGTCGTTTTACCACCCTAATTCACAAGGCCCTCACAGACCTTGCCTCACCGGTACCATTGATACCCGGAAAGTTAACGGTTCCTACCGACCAAACAGCGTGAACCGCTTGATAGCTGACGGGAGTTCATCTTCACGGCTGGCCACTGACCCGTTTACACTGACTCGGGCTCACTGCGCGGCGACCTGGCCGTTACTCTTCTCCCAGCTTCTTTTATGAAAAACTGATTAGAAATTAGTGATAAGTTTACGGCTAGCTAGACTGGTTGTCAAGTCCTAAAGGTGAGAAGTTCTTTTCAATTACTGAAGGCTGAAAGTGGCATTAACACGGTAGTTCCCGAAACAACCGTGTTCTCCACTAAAATTAGTGAAACCAGGAGCCTGCGTCAGCCAGAGATTCCGCCTGCTATGGGGAACACTTCCAGCCAAAGAGCGGGTTTCCAGTTCGCTTTGAAGCCTGGCAAAACCCGCCAGTCTCCAAAGTCGCCCCACGCCGCTGGCGGAGGCTCCTACTTTAGGCTAATCCAACAACCCGTGGCTACGCAGGTAATCGCGAGCCACCGTAGCGGCCTTGTGGTGCTTGACCGACACTTGGTAATTCATCTTCTGCATGTCTGTTGTCGTGACCTTGCCCGCTAGCTTGTTCAACGTCGTTCGCAATTCAGGATGCTGCGTCAACAGCTTTTCCGTCATCAACGGCGCCCCTTGATACGGTGGGAAGAACGACTTGTCATCCTTCAAGACGACCAAGTGGTATTCTTGGACTTCCGGATCGGTGGTGTACCCATCGACCAGGTTGACCTTGCCGTTAGCGATGGCCTTGTAGCGAATCGACGGCTCCATGGTCTTGACGCTGGCAAATTTCAACCCATACGCCTTGCTCAAGCCAGGATAGCCATCTTTTTGTTGATGGAAATCGGGGTCAAAACCGGCGTGGACCTTGTCTTCAACGGCGACCAAGTCCGAGATGGTTTTGAGATGGTATTTGGTAGCAAATTGCTTGGTGACCGCCAAGTCATAGCCGTTTTGATATTGCATCGGCTTGAGGTAGGCCATTTGGTACTGCGATTTCAGCGCAGTCTTGGCCGTCTGGTACGTCTTGGCTGGGTCATGGCTGGCAGATTTTTCACCCTTCACCAGTGACTCCAAAACGGTCCCCGTGAACTCAGGATAAATGTCGATGGAGCCCGACTGTAGTGCCTTGAATAGGAAGGACGTCGCGCCAAAGTTGGCCTTGGTGGTCACCTGGATGTTGGGGTGGTCGTGTTCGATCAGGTCCTTGTACATGTTGATCAAGATTTCTGGTTCACTGCCTAGCTTGCCGGCTACCGTGATGGTGGTCTGCGGATTGGCGATCTTGCGGTAACCCGCGAAGCCGCCAATCAAGACGACCAACGTCAACAAGACGATGCCGGCCTTCTTGAAGGACAGCTTGCCCAGCCAATCGATGGCGGCCCCAAAGACCAGCGCCAAAATGGCCGACAGCACGGCCCCGATGATCAGCAGGGCATTGTTGTTGGTTTCAATCCCCAGCAAAATGTAGGTCCCTAGCCCCCCGGCTCCAATCAAGGCAGCCAGCGTGGCGGTCCCGATAATCATGACGGTGGCGATACGAATCCCCGAGATAATCATCGGTAGTGCTAAAGGTAACTCAATCCGGAATAATTTCATCCGCCGGGACAGACCAAATGCCGTCGCGGCTTCTTCCAAGTTGGGGTCGATAGTCGTCAGCCCCGAATAAGTATTTTGAAAAATCGGCATCACCGCGTAAATCACCAGCGCGATGATCGACGGCACGGTCCCAATCCCCACGATGGGAATCAGAATCCCCAGCAATGCCAGACTTGGAATCGTCTGGAGAATGCTGGTAATCTGCAACATGACCTTGGCCCAGCGCTCGTGGTGCATCAATAAGATGGCGACCGGAATCGCGATGACTGCCGCAATCAGTAGTGAAATCAGCGACAAGCCAATGTGTTGGCCGATGGCGTGCAGGATGTCGCCACCCTGGGTCTGGAGAATATGATTAATTTGTGACACCTAATCGGCCTCCTTCGTGGCTAAGTAGTCTAACAGGTCAGCCGTGGTCAGCTGGCGCGGCCCGTGGTCCGTCATTACCGCGGCGGTGGATTGCGTCTTTAACGCCGCCGCCAACTCGTTCACGGTCGCCGTGGCCGTCAAGGTAGCGGACGCCGTCGTGGGTTCGCCGTAGCCTTGCGCCAATAAGTCGTGAATCGTGGCCGGCCGCGGCGTGTGTTCATTTTCAAAGAAGCCTTGAACGAAATCATTGGCTGGGTGCTGCATGATGGCCTCGCCCGTGCCGATTTGCTGGATGTGGCCCAGCCGCATGACCGCGATGTGTTGCCCGAGGCGCAAGGCTTCGTGCATATCGTGCGTGACGAAAACGAAGGTCATTTTCAATTCTTGGTGTAGCTGTAAGACTAGGTCCTGTAGCTGTTTACGCGAAATCGGGTCCAGGGCACTAAAGGGTTCATCCATCAAGACGACCTTGGGCTTAATGGCCAGCGCGCGGATGATGCCGACCCGCTGTTGTTCCCCACCAGACAGTTCACTGGGCATTCGCGTGGCGTACTGATTGGGGTCCAAATCCACTTGGGCGAGCAAGGCCCGCGCCCGGTCGATGCGGCGTTTACGCGACCAGCCCAGCGACTCAGCCTGCAACGCAATGTTGTCTTGGATATTTAAATTGGGAAAGAGTGCAATATTTTGCAGTACGTAGCCCATTTGTTGCCGCAATTGTTTTAAGTCGTAATCAATAATCCGTTTATCATCAAAGTAAATATCTCCATCGGTCGGTTCGATCAACCGATTGAGCATCTTCAGTGTGGTCGTCTTACCGCTCCCGCTGGGGCCGACCAGCACGAAGAAATCTCCCGTCGGAATCGTTAAGTTCAAGTCATCGAGGGCTTGATTACCGGCGTAGCGCTTGCTAACGTTTTTAAATTCTATCATAACGACCTCCGTCCTGTTACTTTGTTATTAACAAGAACTATCTCACTACCGCGATAGTTCAAATGGTGGTTACCGTTTAATTATACTAATCTTCACCTGGATTCCTAAGCAAACGGCTTACAAATTTCCTAATGCAATGACCTCTACTTTACACGCTTTGAGCGGGACTGTTAATATTAAAACCAAAGGCTTCGGGCCTAAAAAACTTAGAAAACAAGGTGTTCATCATTCCAGACGAAATCGACATGGCCATCATCAAGGCCTTAAATCGCGACAGCCGTATCAAGGTCAGTCACCTGGCCAAATTGGTCCATCTGACCGCCCCAGCCGTGGCCGCCCGCATTCAACGCTTGACCGACACCGGCGTCATCACCCGCTACACCGTCGAGGTCGATCTCGACAAGCTGGGATTTCCCCGGCAGGTCTTCATTCAGGTTGCCGTGCAAGACCAACAACACGCGGCTTATTTAAAATTGGTCCACCATTACCACAACGATATTCGCCACCACTACCGCACGACCGGCCAGTTTGCCTACATGATCGAAGGCGCCTTTCCGGACCGGCACAACCTCAGCGACTTCCTACTGGCGCTGGGCAAGCTGGCGACTTACCAGGTGATTGACGTGATTGATGATATTTGAGGACTGGAATGACAGTGTTCTGTCCACTGAACTTAGTAAAACCAGGTGCCTGCGTCAGCCAGAGATTGTCAGCACCATTGTGTTAGTAGGCTAGTTGTCAAATCAGTCGCGTGGTGACAATGTTTCTAGCAGATATTTATCTTGCAACCCTCAGTTCTTAACCTTTAGACACTACCGGTGCACAAAAGGTACCTCTTGCGTTCTACATCTCTTGGCGACCTAGCGTTCTGTGTTCCCCTAAAGTATTGTCTAATGTAATTTGCAGAACACATCTAAGACTTGAACACCGAGCTCATATACGCCACTTTAGCTTAATATTTATAACATTAAATATTCCTACGTTACATAATAGTACTAATTACAAGATGCCCTAATAAGGTGCTCAGAAATCCAACAACTAGCATTACTTTAAAAGTCAAACAGTTTGCCCCAGACTTAGAGCTTGGCTTATTTGCTGCACTTGGGTCATCCTTCCCCAACAATAAATAATCCATTGTGACGTCGTAAAGCACACTCAACTTAACTAATTTCTCGACATCTGGGTATCCTCTCCCATTTTCCCAACGTGAAATAGACTGACGTGAAATATTTAATTCATTACTCACATATTCTTGAGTCATTTCACGTAAAATACGTGCTCTCCTGATGTTATCCCCAATCTCTCCCATAGCGCTCCCCTTTTAAATCAATTTTGTCTAGACCACTTTATCATGAACAGCTAACTTTCCAGTTTACTATTAATTTACTGACTATCTTAAAATTAAGTGTAAAACGCTTGTTTACATATCGTGCTAAATCTCTTTACGTAAAGAGATTGGTACTATTAATGTGCTGATCTAGTTTAAATTAGAACTTGTTGATCCGGATCGACAAGATTAAAAACAGGGCGGAATGAAGATGAATTTAAAAAAACACGGCGTTATTCTAATGACGGTATTTTCACTATCAGGAATTGTTATGCCAATGACAACTGGAAAAGGTTAAGTGCTGAGGTTAACCATATTGCCGACCAATCTGCACTCATTACACCAGAACAAGAAAAGGCAAAATATCAAGAATTAACACAAAAATATGATGGTGCACAAATTGACTATGACATTGAAGATGAAGCCGAACTAGAATTTGAACATCCGCAGACACGTAGTCATAAATTTTCCGAAAGATGGGTCAATGGTGGTCTTAACGACTTCGCCTCAACGAAGGCTGGCTTACCAGACTTGCGGTCTTATTACGGCAAAACAGCTATTGCCGTAGCTGGCGCCGGTGCTGGCACTGGTGCCGGTATTGGCTCAGGCGCCGGTCCTATCGGAGCCGGTGTTGGCGCTCTTGTTGGTATAGTTGGTGGCAGTATCGCTTCTTCTCGCTTCACTGATGCTCAGAAGGACATGAAGAAGTGGATTAATAAAGGTTCCACAAAAGGTGGTTGCCGTGTTACTGCAACTGATGAGTTCCCGATTGCATCCTTGAACTCCCAAAAACAAGCTAAAATTCACAAAATATAATATCTAGGTGAACTGAATTGAAATTTTTAACTGCTCTAGGGATTGCCTCCGCAGCACTTGTAATTGTTATCCCCTATATTCAATGGCGTCGACAAAAGCTCAACAGGTCTATTTTATTTAGTGTCGGGGGATTGGTTTCTCTTAGCCTAATAATTTTTTATTGGACATTTTTAGAGTAAATTATCTTACCGGATTTAAAATTGACCTGCAACATCCGGTAAGATAATTTGAGGTAAACAGATAGACCATGGGGACCGATACTTTTAAGCATCGAAACCGATTAAAAAAGCGTTGCCCGAATGAAATTCGCATTCGGACAACGCTTTGAATAGTTTTGGGTATTTTTCAGCAGCCTCCGGTTGGATTTTAGCACTTTTCTTAAACCAGTTGCTTATTCAACTATCAATCGTTCTGACTAGTACAATCCCGATTTAATCATTATCCACGATCACTTGCCCCGGCTCGCGACTGACCATCATGTAACGGTGCGCCTCTTGAATCTGATCAAGTTTGAAGACCCGGGCGATAGGAATCGTCAGGTGGTGTTCGTTGATCAAGGCAAACATTTCCGCGACCATGCGGCGGTCCACATTCGTCGAATCAAAGAACGTTAGGTACTTCCCCCCGAGGGCAAACGGACTGAAGTCTTTGACCACCCATTCGCCCGCCAACAAACCAATCATGGTGACCTTGCCGTCGACGTTCAAGTGCGCGATCGAGTCATTTAACGTGACCGTCCCGACCATATCAATGATGCCGTCGAAATTCTGCGTCGTGACCAATTGGTTATCCTGATCTAAGATCGCGTCGTCGGCCCCATTTTCGCGTAAGACCGTTAGCATCGCTTGCCGCCGGGTGGTTGCCGTGACTTTTAGCCCGAGGACCTTAGCCAACTTAATGGCGGCCAAGCCCACGGCACTGGTGCCGCCCCGCACCAATAGCGTTTGCCCAGGCTTCAGCTTCAAGGACTTGATCGACCCCAAAGCAGTGTAGAAGTTTTCCGGATACTGCGCCAAAGTGACCCAATCACCAGCGAAATCGACCGGGTACAAATTGGCATCATCGACCAGCGCGTATTCCTGGTAGCTACCGTCGACTTCGCGACCAAAGCCACCCATTAAGGTAACGACCTTTTGGCCCCGTTTCCACTGACTATTCGCCGCTGGTTCGGCAATCTCCCCGACTGCTTCCACGCCGATGACCCGCGGGAATTTCACGGACGGTGAGCCACCAGCCCGCGTGAGTGCCTCGTAGCGGTGCACCCCAAACGCATGAATCTTCATGACCGACTGGTGTTGCGTGGCCTGTGGCATCGGCCGCTCCACAATCTGCATGACGTCGACGTCGCCGGGTTTATCAATCACAACTGCTCGCATCTTGATCTCTCCATTCCTAATGAATTGCTTCCTGAACAAAATAAGTCTAAGGTGTAACGTAACGTGACAGTCAAGCTTTTCAGGAGGAAATTCTATGCTGACCATCCAAAAATTTGCCCAACTTGCCGGCACCACGCGGCGGACGCTGATTTTTTACGACGAAAAAGACTTGTTCAAGCCCAAAACCGTCGCCGCCAATGGCTACCGCTACTATGAGTATAACCAACTTTACCAATTAAGCTTCATTTTAGAACTACGCCAACTCGGCCTATCCATCGCGGAAATCAAGTCGCTCGACATGGCGACCGATGCCCACTCATTGAATCGCAGTCTGCACCAGGTCTTAACGCAAATCGACCAGAAAATGGCGCGGTTATCGCAGTTAAAGGCGACGTTGACCACCCGCTTTTCCCAAGTGGCGCCGCCGGCAGTGCCGACACAAAATCAGCCGTTTATCATGACCGGGCACCTCGCTCATTTTTGCCGGTCGACCCAGTCCGTTTCCTGTACGGAAGCCGAAGTGGCGCAAATCTACGCTGAGTTTTACCAACAACTGGGCCAACTGAAACTTGTGAATCGCCAGGATTCCGGCTTTCTCACGCAACTGCCCAACAGTGATGCCAGCGCCTATCCGACGGCGTCTTTTTGCCTTTTAAAGGCAGTCGCGGCGGATACCGACACGGGCGACCTGCCGCGACTGGAGAAACCCGCTGGTCAATACGTGGCCATCAACACCACGAATCAGCCGGATGCCATTTGCCACAGCCTGACGATTCTTCGCGACTACATTCAGCAACAGCACCTGACCATCACCGACCAGCTGTGGCAAATGAACCTGGACGAGGCCTTCACCAGCAAGGGCGCGTCGGACCTGGTTTGCTTGCAATATCAGCTGACGGACTAAGACTACTGGTGCCTGGCCTTATGCGAAAGCTAAGCTGGCACACATTGAAAAGTGACAGCGCCGAGCCTTAGCCATTTTGCCGCAGCACATTCTTGACCCCTCCCCCGAAAAGTGCTGTAATCAAGATGAACCGCATTGTTTCTTTACTTAATCAATCACAGTATTCGCGTTCAAACTCAAACCTAAGGTGGAATCTAACATGGATGAAGTAGTCCAAGCGTTAAGCGATATTATCAAATTAAACACGGTCAATGGCCACGAAAAATTAGTTGCCGATTACCTGACCGACCTCTTACAACAACACGGCATTTCCAGTAAAGCCGTTGCTTACGAACCAGACCGCGTCAGTTTAGTCGCCGAAATCGGTGATGGCAACGGCCCCGTTGTTGGTTTTGATGGTCACGAAGACATCGTCGCATTAGGCGATGCCGCTAAATGGCAAGTCGACGCCCTTTCCGCCACCATCAAAGACAATAACATGCTGGGCCGCGGGACCTCTGACATGAAGTCCGGCTTAATGGCCGGTGTCTTCGCCATGATTCATTTGAAGGAACAAAATGTGCCACTCCACGGAACCCTGCGTTTGATGGCCACAGTTGGCGAGGAATACGGCCAATACGGCGCTAAGCAACTCGCCGAAGCCGGCTACGCCAAGGACCTAGACACCTTGATTGTCGGTGAACCTAGCGGCGTCAACAAGCAACTACTCTTGCAAAAGCAGATTCAATACATGCTCCAAAGCGACGAGGCCGGCGCTAAAGCCTTACTGGCCGCCAACCAGACCAACGAACAACATTTTATTGAATTGGCACACAAGGGGTCATTGACCTACACAGTCCATTCTAAAGGCGTCGCCGCCCACAGTTCGATGCCCGAAATCGGCAAAAATGCCATCACGCCCTTGATGACCTTCTATCAAAAAGAAGAGGCCTACTTTAATAGCATCAAGGACTTCCGCAACCCCGTCTTAGGACCCGTTACTCCCGTTGTCACCATGGTCAAGGGGGGCGAACAAATCAACACGGTACCTGCTAGCGCCGATTTGTCCGTCAAGATTCGGACCATCCCCGAACTGTCCAACGCTGACATCACCGCATCAATCAAACAAATCATCGCGGAAATCAACGCTCAGGGTGCCGAACTGACGTTGGATATTCTCAGCGATTTACGGCCGATGCACACCATGGCCGACACCCAACTGGTCACGCTGGCCCAGCAGATTGGTGAAGACACGTTGCAGCAAAAACTTCCACTGATCGGCGTTCCCGGTGGCACCGACGCGTCTTCCTTCCTGGCGGTCAACCCCAACATCGACGTCATCGTCTTCGGCCCCGGCAACATCACGGCGCACCAGGTCAACGAGTACGTCGATCTGGACATGTACCACCGCTTCATCACCATCTACGAACAATTAATCACGGCATTGTTGAAATAGTGCCATAGTTCCGCCTTACCGTTCGCCAAATATGAGCTGGAACGCGGTGGGCGGCGGGACGAGCCAAAGAGCGGTCTCGTCACCTCGCTTTGAGCCGAAACCCTCGTCTCAAAGACGCCAGTTCCCTAACCGGCCGAACCCGTGCCGCTAAGGGAACTCCTACGGCTGAGCTCATATTTGGCAAACTCTCGGCTACGGTAGCGGTTATCAATAACGATTCCTTGACTTAGCCGCTAAATCAGCCCGACTTTCTGTGGTAGCTAGCAGGTGATCAGTAGCAACAACCGCGTGTAAAGTTTTCATCACTGCCGAGTTAAAGTTGCTGGTGAAAATCATCGTGGTACCGTCGTCCGTTGCGGTTACACTATTACTGTAGCTGCGAGTAGTGACGGTACATCAATTCAGTCTATCAGGCAATGGTGTACCGTCTGCGTTACGGCAACGCCATTCACCGGATGCCGTCCTACTGTTCAAGACGTTGCCCCATCTAGCCGCTAAAACTCACTGAGTACGCCAATTTAGCCGGAGCAGGCCAGGGGTGTAGCCAGCTGTGACGACGGTGTTGGCTGAGGTTCTTTCTCAGCCTACAGCGTGGGGCGACTTGGGAGACTGGTGGGCTTTGCCAGGCTTCGAAGCGAGGTGGAATCCCGCTCTTTGGCCGGAACCGGCCCCCGTAGCAGGCGGAACCCCTGGCAGCCGCAGGCGACTGGTTTCCTCAATTTGACTGGATTCGATTTAGTTTCGCGGAACGGTAAGGCGGAATCGGTGTGACCACCCCTCTACCTATACAAACGAAATTCCAGCGCCAGTTGTCACCCTAAAAATTCTAAAAGTTTCATGATAACCTAAAAAGCAGTGGTTCCCGCCAGCACTAAACGCTGACCAGAACCACTGCTTTTTTGACTCGCCTGTTTCCCGACTGAGCTGCATTGCCAGCCGCAAACCCGGTCACACTGAGTTGGGCTTGTCGCAAGATCTCGCCAACTGGTCGTCTTTAGCCATCGGTCCGACCGCTAAAGCGTACCTGTGACATTCCGTTTGCGACTGGCTAGCCGCCCTATTGTGGCGCGTCGGTCAGTGCCCAGGTGATGGTCCCTTGGTACTGGCCGCTGAGTGAGGCACTTTGGACGTGCAATAAGACACCGGTATCGTCACGCCAGCTGCCCGCCACATCGACTTCACCATCGGCCACACTATCATCCGTCTCATGCGTGTACACCGCGGTGGGTGTCGGCAGGATGGGAATGCGTTGGTAGTCGGTGACGTAGACCGGTTGGCCGACCAGTTGCGCGCCGTGAGCATCTTTGGCGACGAAGGGGGTCGCCGCCGCGGTCAACGTCCACCGTTCGCCAGTCCCGCGGGTATCCCGAACCGCGAGTTGCCAGTGACCGGCGCGTTTGATGAATTGACTTTGACCCGTGAGTCGGGCCGATTGAAAATTCTCCTCTGGCGATACCGTCGAAAATTTCAGCTCCCCGGCGACCGTTAACGTCACGGTTACTGGTGCGGACTCATCTCCCGCAGACGTGACGGCGCGGAGGATCAGTTCATTGGTGCCCGCTTGGAGCTGCTGGCTCTTTAGGGGTAACGTGAACTGACCGTCTTTGACCATAACGGTCGGTAAGGACTGCGAATTGAGGACGGGCTTGATCTGTAGCTGGTCACTGGGAAGCGTCGATTTGACGGTCCCAGTGACCGTAGTATCTGCGCCAGCGGCCAATTTAACGGGGTTATCACTGGTCACCTGCAGATCCAAGTCGGCGTGCGGATTGATGAAATACTTGGGGCTGTCGACCGCACACGTCTGAGTCGGCGACGTAAACGTACTGGTCGTTGGCACCACAGGGGTGCATTGCTTGACCTGGTCGACCTGACCGACCACCCGAATCGTCGCCTGCGTATTGGCCGTGTTTAACGCCTCGCGCAAACGCACCGATAGTCGCTGGTCACGTAACTCACGCAACGCAACCCGTTGGGGCGGCAACTTGGCATCCTGGTAGGTGATGGTGATGTCGTCGGGCGTAAAGTCCGTCGGCAACGCCAAATTGGCCAAGATGTCGCGCCACGGTTGGCGCCCACCATGGTACTTCAGCTGATAATCTAGCTGTAGCCGATCACCACTGAGCACCTGGTCGTTAGCTGCCACTGCCTGTTTCTGTGACAGGTTGGTCACTGTCAGGTCACCCCGCGCACTGACCAATCCCGGCACATTTTCCAAGATGACCAAGTTATTCTCCACGCGACTGCCACTGGTTGCGGTAAAGCCCCAGCGGACCTGGCCCGTTTTGTAGGGGTCCAGCTTGTAGGGAAAAACTCGCTCAGAACGGCTCTGGCCCGGCTGCCGTTCGCCCGTGACCGGATTGCGGTCATCAAAGCTATACGTCAACATTTCGGCCTTATAGTCCCAGTTCAACGTCACGTGATGCCACTGCCCGTTGGCCAAGAAGTTGGGGTGATTCACGTCGGTAATTTGGCCGTGGTGCGCCATGTTGAAGTAGAAATAGTCGCGATTGCGTGACGTCACCAATCGACTCAAGTAAGTCGTTGCCTGACTAGGGTAGTTGTTGGCAATGTGCGCGCCCGTTTCAGCGCCGTCAAAGGCATTCGCCTGGCCGAGAGCGACCTTACCGGAAACGCCATTATAACCCGCGTCGAACTCCAACGCCCAACTATTTTGAATCGCCGTTTCGGCAATCGATTTCTCGCTAGACTGCCGCGAATCCGTGTCGATCCCCCAAACACCCAACGTCTCCGCTGGAATGGCAGCTTTGCCTTTGGCTGGCATCGCGGTTAAGCCCCACCAGTCATTTTGCAGGACAAAGGCCAGCCCACCTTCCGCCTTAACACCCTGGTTTCCCAGGTAAAGCCACGCCGATAGCTCATGGTCCTGGTACAGGTCGAATTTTCCTGCATCTAAGGACCACATCGAACCAAACTGACGCGCACCGGACGTTAATGCCACGACGTCCGTTCCCGGTGTTGCTTCATTTTTGCCATCCATCACGGTGGCCGAGCTCTTATTAGTCGTCTCCGTCGTTACGAACGCATTTGTTTTGTCGAGAAAGATTCCTTGTGGCGCCGTGGCCAACGCTTGATCCAAATCACTATCGGCGTGAGCCAAAACACCAGAACTTCCTAGACAAACGGCTAGTAGAATCAAGCCAGCGCTTAACCACCGTTTGAACAACGCTCATTCCTCCTATTGCACTGAGTTTTTCTGTTGATGATTGCGGTAGATCAGGTAGCCAATGATTGCCAACAACAATGCGATGATGAGGCCTAAGACCAGATACAGCCAATGGTTTGGTTGCTTGGTCGGTGTCACCACAGTCTTGTTGAGGCGTTTGACTGTCTTATTCGCAATCGTAAAGTTACGGGTAAACTGCCAATTTTGTTTGCCAGCCTGCGCCGTTAAATGCAGCACGTACTGGCCCGCGGGCAAGGTCTTGTTGCCCCACGGAATGGCAAAGTTGAAGTTACTGTTGGGGGCCATCCCCATCTTGCTTTGCTGCTGTTGAATCAGCGGCTTCAGTTGGCTCTGGCCGGCCTTCATGACCTGCGCATTCACCTTTAGCCCAGACATCAGCCCGGGTTCGGGGTTTTGCAAATTAGCCGTGATGAAGTTCCGCCGGTTGATCTGCGTGGCCTTGACCTGATGTAACACCAGGTTCGGTTGGACTAACGCCCCCTCACGCAACTCCACGCCAATCGCATACGCAAAGGCATTTTTGATTGAAATGGGTGCGGTCGGTTTGGCCGTCTTTCCTTGTAATTGGGCGACGTAGACCCCACCGAGTAAGGTGCCCCGGAGCTTAGTCGCGGGCATCTTCAAGGTCAACACGACCGTCTTTTGCGCATTGGCCGGTACTGTCACGTGCTGATCAGCTGCTTGGGTGAAGATATCCTTCATCCCCACGGTCAGTGATGGATCCAACTTGGGGTCGCTTTGGCTGTAGTCAATGACCCCGTTGTCGTTGGTCACCGCCTGGTTGACGCTGACGGCAAATCGCTGGGTGGTGTTACTGGTGTTGCTGATGACGACCTTGAGCTGCTGTTCTTGTCCCGGTTGCGTGCGCAAATCGAAATAACTGACCTGCTTACTCAATTGGTCGGCTGGCAACTCCGCTTTCACCGTATAACCCACCGAACTGGCCGCCGCATTCGTCAAATGCGTCCCCCACACTAACAACGCGACGAACATGGCAAACAAAATTTTAAGTCCCCGTTGCATACTGACTCCCCCAATCAATCAGCGAAAAAATCCAATCGTCCTAACCCTTACTGTGGCGTGTCACTTAACTGCCACGTCAACGTTGACGTGTAGGTCCCTGGCAATTGCCCTGAAGGAACCGTCAAGTTAACGTCATCCAACGTGTAGTCGGAATCCCAGATCCCCAAACCACCTTTAGCAGGGGAACTAAAGACGACTTGGTTGGCACCGGTCCCGGTTAATGGCGCCGTGGCCGCTGTAGGAGCCGTTGATGGGTTACCGCTGTTGCCAGCCGCAACACTTGCGTTACCTAAGGACAACTCAGCACCACCCAACGTGTCGCCCGCGGCATCGGTAAATGGGGTATTCTTCAACTGAACGGTCCAGCCAGAAGCTAGTCCGGGGTTAGATACCTCTAGGGGTGCACTCAACGTACTTGCCGTGTAACTCCCATTCGACTTGCTGTTAGGCGCAATATTTGACCCGAAACCAATGTTAGGCGCGGAATCTAGGGAAATCGCCGCATTGGGACTCATGTCAAATTCAGCGGTCGCGGTCGTGTTGTCGTTCGTCACTGCCGATGAACTACTGGCACTGCTACTTGAGCTATCCGTCGTCGCGGCCAACGCTGGACCAGCCCCCACCATTCCAACGCCAATGCTTAAAACTGCCAGACTACGCAGTAACGTGACCTTTAATCTGCGTGTCATGATACTCACCTCTCAAATTTTAGTGCGACATTGCCGCGACTTTTTTCCGAGAAATCGTGACAATCGTAGTCTCCTGATTACCAGCTTTAGTATAAACGAATGACCCTGGTAATGACTGAGTCACCCATCATCTCATCAACTAATTTATTCCGTGTCGGTCACTTGGTCCACCGACCTTCTTACGCAGTAATTCCTTTAGTGACCAATCGCTTGATTCATTTAAGATAATACCTGCTCCCATGAAAAAAGACCAGTTTTTAGCTGGTCTTTCGTATCTAGCCATTTAATGGTGGTCAGCGCTCACGGTTAAGGCCAGTAAGCCATTTAACCATTCACGGGTTGCGTCATCGGGAGTCCCTTGAATCTGAAACCCCATGGGCTCAAACAATGCGTCGACAGCGGACCACTGCACTTGTCCGTCTTGGAAGAAGCTTTGGGTCAACCGTTCGCGCTGACTAGGCGTAATCGGCGTGGCCATCACAGTCAGTAAGTTCACCGCCAATTGGTCGGCGACTAGCCCAGCATACGCCGTGGCTGTCAAAGGCTTGACGATTTGTCGTCGAGTCGCGAGCGGTACCACAGGGCCTTCGCGCAACAGTAACTTTTGCCAGCGCATGATTTGCCCTAATAACACGTAGTAAAACTGCCACGGCACCTGATTGCCGATGCGTTTGAGGGTCACTGCCGTCGTGGCCGCAACGTCCCACTGGACCTGCTGCTCCCCGGGAGCCATGGCCGTAGTCAACCACTCGCTGAAGAAACGCTGGACCGTGGCGTCGACTAGCGGCGGTAATTTACTGCCCTGAACCAAATGGTAGCGGCCCAACAGAAAGTCCTCGACCTGGTCCCAGTTGATGGTATTGCCCGCTTGTCGTTGCTTGCGCCGTTTGAGTTGACGCAATTGTTTCAGCCGGCTTGACTTGCCGTAATTACCTGGACGACTCATGTTCGTTCGCTCCTTTGTTCTTTAGTCATGACAACATCATACCGCAAATCTGGTTTGATTTGAACTGTGGGTCTTGCTTTAGATGGCTGACGGGATGGTATTGGGCTAGCCGCCTACCGCCCGCCAAATATGGGTTGGATCGCTGTGGGCGGACCGGACCGAGCCTGAAAAGCGGTCTCGGCCTCGCTTTGAGCCGAAAGCCCACGTCTCAAAGACGCCAGTTGCCTAAGCGGCATGAACCACGCCGCTAAGGCAACTCCCACGGCTGAACCCATATTTGGCGGACTCACGGCTACAAGAGCGCATACTAGCGACAATTGGCTTAGCCCTAGGCGGCAGCTAATCAGCGACTGGTCCCTAACACAGTATTGCTGATAGTCACCAATCCGTCGGTAACTTGGGAGACTGGCGTATTTTGTCAGGCTGCCAAGCGAGCTGGAAGACCGCTCCTCAGGCTGGAAGCGTCTCCCATAGCAGGCGGAACCCCTGGCAGCCGCAGGCATTGATCTTGCCGACCTCGTCAGCCATATAAAAAAGACCGGAACCGTGAAGTTCCCGCCTTTCAATCAATTTATTTATTATTCGCAGCCTTTTCACGCGGCTGGTACTTCTTGAAGTAGATGATGGTCATGATTGCCAGGAAGACGACCCCCACCAGGATGGAGACCCGCGTTTCTGGGTTCAAGAACATGAAGATCAGCGTGACGGCCAGGAAGGCCAGCGTCAGGTAGTTGGACCAGGGCGCAAATGGCATCTTGAACGGATGCTCGGCCATGTGCTGCTGGTTTTGCTTGCGGAACTCAATTTCACTGATCAGAATCACGAACCACGGTACCATCCCCGGCAAGACACTGGAGCTGTAAACCATGACGAAAATCTGACTGGCATCCTTGAAGAACATCGGCAAGACCACGTTTAACACGATTCCAATCGCAATCCCCAAGGAAATCGCGATGACGGAGTAAAATGGCACCCCGTGACGGTTCAACAGCGTCACCTTCCGTGGCAACTGCCCCTTTTCGGCCAGCGTAAATGCCATCCGGCTAGCACTGTAGATGCCGGAGTTGGACCCGGACAACGCCGCCGTAACGACCACGAAGTTGATGATGGAAGCCGCCGCGGTAATCCCGATTTTCGCAAACGTTTGAACGAACGGTGAGCCGATTTGGTTCAGCTTATCCCAAGGATAGATGGAAACAATCACGAAGATGGCCCCCACGTAGAAAATCAAAATCCGGGCAACCGTTGAACGAATCGCAGCGACCAGCGTGTGTTGCGGGTTTTCCGCTTCACCGGCCGTGACCCCGATCAGCTCGATACCTTGATACGATGCCAGCACGATAGCTAACGCGAAGATAAAGCCCTTGGCCCCACCGGTAAAGAAACCGCCGTGGGTCCACAGGTTACTGATGCCGACCGCGTGACCACCGTTTCCGAAGCCAAACAAGATGACGCCCAACCCGGCGATGATCATCAGAATAATCGTGACCACCTTGATCAGTGCGAACCAAAATTCCAGCTCCCCGAACATTTTCACGGAGATCAGGTTGGCCACACACAGGAAGGTGATGGCGACCAGTCCCGGTATCCAGTCCGGTAAGTTCGGCCACCAGAAGCGGAAATAGCCGCCCAAGGCAATCATTTCACTCATCCCGACCACGATGAACTGGAAGATGTTACTCCAGGCCGTCAAGAAGCCGAAGACGGGGTGCATGTATTCAGAAGCGAAGGTCGCAAATGACCCAGTGGTGGGATGGACGTACAACATCTCGCCCAGTGCCCGCATAATTAAGTAGAGGAAAATACCAGAGATGATGTACGCGATAAGGACGGATGGGCCCGTCCACTTGATGGTGGAACCAGACCCCATAAATAATCCAACGCCGATTGTACCGCCTAACGCAATCATCTGCATTTGGCGGGCACTTAGTTTTCTCTGCAATCTAATTCCTTCTTTCTATGATTTGTATAATTAAAACTTCATGAGGAAAGGTTACCTGATTTGGCCCCGTTCCGCAACGTTTTTTTCACAAATTTGGTAATACTATGCTTCAGTATGCCGCAAAACTAGTCCGCTTTCAATGATGGCCCGATACAAAAAAGGCCGTTAACGGCGGTGTACCGGTAACGGTCTCAGGTAATTTTTTTAGAGAACTTTTTCGTAAACGAAGCAGACATCGTCGGGATGGTAGACGCCCACGATTTGGCCAGCCTTGACGAACCCAAACTTTTCAATCAGGTGTTGCATCTTGGCGTTGTCGCGGTGGGTGTCGATCCGGATGCTTTCAGCCTCGGGATGATTCTCGGCAATGTAATCGAATAAGTCGCGGAACAACTGGGATGCGTAGCCCTTCCCCTGATGATGGGAGAAGATAGCGACCCGGTGAACCGTCACGTACTTATCGGTATCCTTTTGCCATTCTCCTTGTAACGTGTCGTAGGCGTGGTCTGGCGCTTCGATAACGGCAGCGACACCCAACGTTTCGTGGTCGTCACTGTTGTAGATCACGGCCCGGCCGTCTTCGATATCACCCTTGATAACGTTGCGGTTCGGGTATTCATTTTGCCATTGGTCGATGCCGGCATCGGCGAGTTGCTTCTTGCCGTCTTCGATAATGTCACAAACTAAGTCTAATTCTTCAATCTTTGCTTTCCGTAAATACATGGTGGTTTCACCTCATCTTAAATTTTTTCTTACTCTGCCAAGCTGGCTAACACGCGTTGGGCCAATTGGTCGACGCGGGCCCAATCGGCATCATCGGGATCTTGGTCGATCTTCACGGAGTCCGCGACCTGCTCACCATTGCTGGAATTCAGTTGCATCGTCAGGTAGTCAACGGCCCGGCCGAAATGGATGTGCTTCTTCGAGCTAGAGCCCAGCACGGCAAATTTAGTCCGCGCCAAGTCGACTTCTTGCAAGTCAGCGAAGAAGTCTTGGGCCTCATCTGGCAAGTCGCCGTCGTGGAACGTGTAGCTGACCACGATGACGGCATCGTTAGCTGGTAAATCAAAGGCATCGGCTTGCGAAACCTCGGTGACCAGCGTTTGCGCTTTAGAAGCCAGTTGCGCCTGCAAATGACCGGCGATGGCTTGGTTGCGGCCAGATTGACTGGCGTAGATGATTTGAATGGATGGTGTCATAAGTTAAAGTTCCTCTCGATTCCACCAGTCTACCCACAGTGGGCAAACTGGAAACTGCTAAATATTATAGCCCTTTTCACTCAGATTCCCTAGCAAGAAGCACTGTTTCTCGCCGATTTTTAATTGATGGCGGTTGCAAGCAAACCCCGGTGTCGCGCTACCAAGCCTGCTCGTTCGTTGTGTCAACGACTTTTCCGACCGCTAAGCCAGCTAGAGCTGTTACCCTAGTCATCCTAGCCGGCGCACCAAGAAAAAACGACACCGCGTTGGCAGTGTCGTTTGAGCACTTGGCTAGTCTGTGGCTAATTGCGTCAAGGCGTCGCGTTCCATCACGTTGGACACCCCCGGCACGTCAAAGCCATTTAGCTGGCGGAATTCGCGCCGGAACTGTTGGTATCCGGGCATTGCCGTGCTGAAATTATCTGGCGTCAGCTGGGGCAACAGGTCCTCGACCGCGCCTTGAACCGCTGGTGACAGCTCCGTGGCGTCTGGGCGCAGACGGCCGCGGCTATCGACCACGCGGCGTTCGCCGTAGACCATGTCGCGGAACAACCGGTCGATGTGGTCAATGGGCTGCTCGTGACCGCCACGTTGCTGCTCGACTTGGTACAGTGCCATGCAGTAGCGCGAAAATCCTGGAATGACCACGGACGCCTTGGTGGTGACGGACCGGTTGACGCTGATCAACGCTTCGCCGCCCGTCTTGGCTAATTTAGCCTGAATCTGGTGGGCACTGGCCTCGGCCGCGCGTTTAGCCTGGCCCAACGTCCCGTCGTGGTAAACCGGTGCCGTGACCCGCGGCCCTTCATACGAGAACAGAATCGTTTTGAAATTAGGTGCTAACACGCCGGCCGCTTGGAGGGCGTCGATCCACAGCTCCCAGTCCTCGCCACCCATGACGTGGTTGGTGGCGGCGACTTCCGCCACGGTTGCGGGTTCCAGCGTGGCCTTGACCAAGCGCTGATGTTCGAGATCCACCGTGTAATCCGTCACGGGGTTGCCCAGCGGTTTGATGACCGAGCGCCAGGCTTCGGCGGGATTGGCCGGATTCTTACGTTTGGGCGCCGCAATCGAGTACACCAGCAAGTCCAATTGCCCGCCAAACCGGTTACGAATGAATTGAATGACTTCCTGTTTGGTTTGCGGCAGGAACACATCAGCGTTTAAATTACTGGCCACTAAACCAGCTTCATTGGCCGCATGCTTGAAGAACCGCTGATTCCACCAGCCGGCCGTTCCCAAGAAGTCGGGCCGCGGTGGTCGCTCATACCCGACGGACAGCGTCGCCGCACCCATTCCAAACGCCGCGGTGATGCGACTGGCCAGCCCGTAACTAGACGAACCGCCCAGAATCAATGCATGTTTTGCTCCGGTGTATTGCGGCTCCTTCGTGACCGTCGCAATCTGTTGGGCCATCATCCGCTGTAAACCCAGTGGATTCACCGAACGGGCCACGTTGCCATCAATTTTTTCCGTAAACGTCAGCTGTGTCATACCATTTCACGCTCCTAGAGTCTTTCCTCTAACTTACCACTTCTAACTGGGGGACCGGTAGGATTTTGCCCGCAGAAAAAGCATCGTAAATTCATCAAAGCTGGTGGCACCAACCCGGTAATTCCAGAAATGACAGAATCCTGTTCACTAAAATTAGTCAAACCAGGAGCCTGCGTCAGCCAGAGATTCCGCCTGCTCTGGGGAACACCTCCAGCCTGAGAAACTGGCTTCCGGTTCGCTTTGAAGCCTAGCAAAATCCGCCAGTCTCCAAAGTCGTCCCACGCTGTAGGCTGAGAAAAGACCTCAGCCAACACCGTCGACACAGCTGGATCCATCTCTGGCTGCCTCCGGCGGGTTGGTGATTATCAGTAGTACGGGTGTTAGTTAACCAGATCAGCTGTTACCTGGGGCTAAGCCGGCTTTTACTGGCGAGCACTCCCGTAGCCGAGAGTCCGCCAAATATGGGTTCAGCCGTGGGAGTTGTTTTAGCGGCGCGGTTCATGCCGCTTAGACAACTGGCGACTTTGAGACGTGGGCCATCGGCTCAAAGCGAGGCCGAGACCGTCTCTCAGGCTCGGTCCGGTCCGCCCACCGCGTTCCAACCCATAGTTGGCGGACGGTAGGCGGCTAGTTTTCGCTAAGATGCTGTCAGCGACTAATTTTTACGTCATGAGTCGCGTGGTAATAATACTTCTAGCTAATTTCCAGCTTTCAATCTTTAGACGTTCTGTCAAAAAAGCCACGCCATCCCACCGGACAACGTGACTCTCGGTTTAATCTGTAAATTCGGATGCCGCCAACAACTGGCGAACCTCGTCTGTCGTGTGCGTTTCCATCATCGCATTCCGCAAGCTAGCGGCGTTGCGTTGGTTGCGCACGTAAATTTTGAAGAAACGCTTCAGTGAGGCGAAGCGCGACGTATCGAACCGCTTTTCGAAGTCGTCGTACAGGTCTAGTTGATAATTCAATAGGCCTAACAATTCCTTGATGTCGTGTTCTTTCGGTTCCTTCTCAAAGGCAAAGGGACTGGTGAAGATGCCACGACCAATCATGATGCCATCGACGCCAGGGTGTTCCTGCGCCAGTTCGACGCCCTCCTGGTAATTTTCAATGTCACCGTTGAGTTGTAACAGCGTGTGCGGCGCGACTTCATTTCGTAGCTTGACGATGTCGTCAATCAGCTCGTAGTGGGCGGGTACGCGGCTCATTTCCTTCTTAGTCCGCAGGTGAATCGTGAGCAACGGGATGTCTTGTTCAAATAGGAACGTGAGCCAATCCCGCCATTCATCCAACCGACTGTAGCCCAGGCGCGTCTTAACGCTGACGGGCAGCCCGGCTTCTTTGGCACCGGCAATCACGGCCGCAGCGCTGTCGAAGTTGCGAATCAAATCGCTACCCCCGTGGTTCTTGATGACCGTCGAATCGGGACAACCCATGTTCATGTCGATGGCTTCGTAACCCAAGTCCTTGACGGCTACTGCCGCGCGGGCAAAGGCGTCACGGTCGTTTCCCCAGAGTTGGGCGACCGGCATGTGTGCTTCTTCTGGCGCCACGTATAGGCGACCTTGCACGGTAAATTTAGCCTTGGGGTGGGTCACACTGATGGCGTTGGTGAATTCCGTAAAGAAGACATCGGGCGCCGCAGCCCGCGCCACGACCCGGCGGAAGATGGCGTTGGTCACGGCTTCCATCGGCGCCAAGCTAAAGAAAGGCCGGTTCTCCGCGCGCGCATGGTCCGCAATTTTTTGCCAGTAAGATGAATCAGACACGATAAAATCTCCTTGTGTAGTTAAATTTGATGTTTAGTCCGGTTTAACGCAGTCCATATATTTTACCACGTTTCTCAAGGAAAGCCAGGAAAACCGATTAGCGCGGGAGCTTGTGCGGGTGGTCACGATTAAAAAAGTGGCGACCTGTTTAGGGCCACCACTGGTAATCTAATAAAATTTTCTAGTTGGGCGGTGCCGATCTTTCTTGACCGGCCTCGCTTTGTCACTATTTTACACAAAAGTCGTGCGTTGTGTGTAAAATAGCGACAACATTTATTTGTAGGCTAAACCTTTTCCTACTGATTCCCCACTACTCCGCGCTGACCGTCACATCCCCGTCCGTCGACGTCAAACGGTACTGTGCAGCGGCCTTGGGATGGCGCTGGTAACCGCTGTTGTGGACCTTGCCGAAGACCTTGATGTCGCCCATATCGGAATCCTTGACCATGGTCTTGACCCCGGCCGATTTGGCAATGTGGGCGGTGATGTCGCCATCAGCCGTCTTGGCCGTCAACACGCGGTCTAAGCGGTTATTCAACAGGTGGATATCCCCATTATCCGTCTGGAGTCGGCCGCCACCCAGGGTGTTCTTGGTTACCCGCAGGTCGCCGTTGGCTGCATTCACCTGGTTGTGTCGACTGGTCAAACGACTATTGTTCATGCCCACGTCGCCGTTTTCGGCCTGAAGTTTCAGCTGCCGGGCCCGCAGATTGTTGACCCATACATCCCCGTTGCTGGACTGCACGTTCACGTTGCGGTCCACCGTGACATCGTAGAGGCTCAGGTCATCGCTAATATGGGCGTCGAGTTGCTTGGTCCGCAACGATTGCAGCAACACGGACCAACCGCGTTTTAACGTAACGGCCGCTAGCTGTTGGTCACGCGGCACGGTGATGTGCACCCCCTGCCGATAATCATCGTCGCTAAAGCCAAAGATGGTGTTGCTGAGGTGTTCGGTCGCGTTACTGCCACTGATGGTCAACGTGCCGTGGTCCACCTTTGCTCGGAGTTGCCCTTGGGCATCGCCAACGTGGCTGATGCGCACGCGACTAGTCTCCCCTGATTCAATGGTCACTGGGGCGTGGGCGTCAATCACAATTTTATCGTAAGCCGCTGGCTGATAAGTCGTCGTGCTGTGGTGAATCACCTCAAAGCGCCGCGCCTGACTGGACCACACGACGCCCTTGTTGCCGTGATTGAGCCAGCCGATGCCCGTTAAAATGGTCCCCAGGACCACCAGGACTATCGCAATTTTCGTTGTTCGTTTCATAACTTACGCCCCCGTTCTGCCCGACTCCGTGGAATGAAGCGGTTGTAGATTTTCTTAGCCGCCCAAGTTAAGGCCCAAGCGACCTTGCTGCCTAACCATTTCAGAATCAACCAGCCCAGCCAGCTGATACCCAACGCGGCTAACCCCACACCCAGGTAAAATACCCCGGTCCACGGCGCCTGCCAAATGGTGGCGAGTCCGACGACTATCCCCATAGCGCCGACCAAAATAATACTCAAGAAGACGGCTAGTGCCGCCACGAAAAGACTGAATACGACCGCCACAAAGGCCACCAGTAGCGCCACAATCACGATCATGATGGGAATCGTCACTGGCGTCGACAGTAAGGCCAGAATAATCAGCCAGACGGTCTTCACGTTGGCCTTGGTCGCCTGGACGGACGACCGCGATTGGGTGGTGTCATCGCCGTCTTGTTCGGTGAGCTTGATGGAATAATCCGCCAAGACCTTACGCGCCAAGGACCGTGGCGTACCCAACTCGTCGACGGCCTGTTGGTAGGTCGTGATGCCCGCGTCCAATAAGTATTCCCGATAGTATTCGACGACTTCTTGTTGCTCCGCCGTCGTGAGCTGGCCGAGTAAACGCTGCACGGCCTGAATGTAATCATTCATCTTGGTTGCCCCCTAATAACTTGGTGATGGCCTGATTAAAGTCCTGCCACTCTGCTTGAATCTCAGTGAGCCGCTCGCGACCACTAGCGGTCAGCCGATAGTAGCGGCGGTTGCGGCCTTGAAAGGGCTCGTCGTAAGTCTCTAACCAGCCATTCTTCTTCAGCCGCCGCAAGACCGGATACAGGGTCGATTCGGAAATGGGAATCAACGCCCGCACCTCTTGGGTCAGCGTGTACCCGTAATGGTCCTCGCGCGTCAGTAAGCCCAGCACACTGCCGTCTAACAACTCCGTTGGCACTTGAATGGCCATGTGACTGCCTCCTTTTCCAATGCTATATCACGTATAATATCAATTCACTTACAATATACGATAGTGGGTAGTGGTTGTCAAGCTGGAAATGGGATTTTGGGACAGGAAAAGCGCCTCACAGGTTGGTGTGAGGCGCTTGCTGGTTAAATGCTATTCTATTGTAGACTATGAATGTATTCTTCCGCTTTTTGCTCGGCGGATAACTTATTTAGCCAAACACAGTCCATAATCATTCTGAACATTGAAAGCCGTATTGATCGTCCACGGGTAGCCGCTCTTAGCCGCACTGACGCCGGTATTGTCATTCATGTAAATGCCCAGTTTATAGCCTTGGTTGATCAAGCTTGCAATTTTCTTTTGCGTATAACCATTCTTGACTAAGATTTTATTGACTTGCTTAGCCTTTTTCGCGTTGCTGGTCAGCACAGGATCCATCAGTGCATCCTGGACATACGTATCAGTGATCGTCCGCGACGTTGTCACTTTAAAGTGTAACTTGGTTAAATCAATCACGTGCTGGTAGTCTTTCAACGTCATGGGCTGGTATCCTTTCAACGGCATGGCCTGATTGTTAACGTATTGACCCGCAGCGTGTCTGGTTAAATCCAGGTCAACCGTCGCGTTCGGAAAGTACTTTAAGAGTGCTCGCGATAGCTTCTGCGACGGATTCGTCTTTAAGTATTTGACATATGCTTTATTCGAGGTGAAAGATGGCAAATCCTTTGAAATTGCTGGCGTTAAGTAACCATGCCAAACGTATCCAGATACCTTGCCGCCGTAAACCTTGTAGTAGACTTTGCCGTTGCGTTTGAAGGATTTCTGGACGTACCAAGTGTGATAAGGAAAGTTCTTAAGGTTGTGCGTTTTCTTGGTGAATTTTTTATTCCAGATGTACGCGGATTTCTTAGTCTTCTTGACCTTTGTATAATAGATTGGTGCAGCATCTTTGGGTTGTGTCCAGGAATAATTTTTCTTCAGCCCGTACTTCCATGGATATGACGCAGTTACTTTGGCGCTTGCTTGGGTCCCCGATTGAAGTAGACCAATCCCCACGGCTACACTCAACAACATCAGCCAAATGGCCCCTCTTCTGTTGATTCTAAACAATCCAATTACCCCCTAATATATTTCCTACCTAACAATTGTAACTCAAGTTGAAACGTTTTAAAATCCACCCCGTGAATTGGCGGTATGGTTCATTGTCGTTTACTCAAACTGGTACCGACACTGGCTTCACAATGACAAGTGTATTCGTCAGTCCTCAGTGGATTACTACGATATTTTCAACCGGGGCGGCTTTTCTTACATCTGTCGCTGTTCGGCAGCCATGCAATTAAAAACGTGTCGAACAGCAACAGTTGCGGGGCATCATCCCTTCACAAACAACTAATATCACTATTCTGATAAACCTGCTACAGCTTGGCCATCTTTACTATTTCGTTTCTACCTCACCCGTCAGCCCCACACCTCAGTTTGTTTTATAAAAAAATCGAATAACGTAATCCGTTGACTTCCCCACCCTGCTTCGGCATACTAGTGAAAACGACTGAAAACGGGGGAATTTTCATGACAAATCAAGCATTGTTGATCATCGACTACACCAATGATTTTGTGGCGGACCAGGGGAGTTTAACGTGCGGACAACCGGGCCAGGACTTGGCACCTAAGATTGTGCAACTAGCTGAGGAGACCCACGAAAAGGGTGGCTGGGTCCTGTTGCCGACCGACGTGCACACGCCTAACGATCCCTACCATCCCGAGACCAAGCTCTTTCCGCAACACAATGTTCGCGGGAGCTGGGGACGGGAGCTATTTGGTCCGCTCAAAGACTGGTACGACGCCAACCAGTCTGCTGATGACGTCTGGCAATTTGACAAGACCCGCTACAGTTCCTTCGCTGGCACCGATTTGGACCTACGCTTACGTGAACGCCACGTGGACACCCTGATTCTTACCGGTGTCTGCACGGACATCTGCGTCCTGCACACGGCTGTGGACGCCTACAACCTGGGCTATCACCTCATCATCCCCCAAGACGCCGTCGCCAGCTTCGACCCTGCCGGCCACGCCTGGGCGCTGAACCACTTTAAGACTTGTTTGGGCGCAGACCTGATTTAAACCCAATCTAAAAAGAACGGCCACACCAGTAATTTTGGCGTGACCGTTTTGCTTACTGTAATTTAGCTGAGATATGTCATCATTCAAGCTCGTGTTTTGGCGGTAAATATGGTATCTCCATCAAATAGTGATTGTTGAATTCACAATGTTGTGGTTATAATGGTATCGGTTCCATCTTTAAAGTAAGTACTTTTAAGATGGTTTGGTTAATACTTTTTTATTGGAGGGTTATATGATGCATTTTAGTTCATATCGTCATAAGCCTGTGACTGTGGTGGTCACGGCTATGGCTCTTTTAGTAACGCTAGCCGGGTGTGGATCCAAGTCTTCTTCTGCTTCACCGCAGAAACTGGTTCGGACGACCAACATCTCTGCCAACTTTGTCATCTCAACGTTGGACATCTCTAAGTCCCGCGGATTCGACCAAGCCGGCAATATGTTTGATAGCTTATTTTACTTGAATAAGCAGCATAAAATTGCACCGGCTTTAGCAACCAAATCGACTGTCTCTAAAGACGGGAAGACGTATACGTTTAATATCCGCCGGGGCGCGACCTTTAGCAATGGCGACCCCATCACGGCACAAAGCTTTGTCTATTCTTGGCAACGTTCGTTGAAACCTAGTACTAAGTCCTTACACCCCTATCTCTTTAAGGGAATCAAGAACGCCATGGCGATTAACGCCGGGAAGCTTCCCGTCAGTAAGCTAGGTGCCAAGGCCACCGATGATCATACTTTGGTGGTTACCTTGGATCACCCAATTGCCTATTTCAACAAGCTGATGACCTACCAGGCTTTTTCACCTCAAGATAAAAAAATCGTGGATAAGTATGGTAAGGACTATGGGACAACACCGGAAAAGGTCGTCTTCTCTGGTCCCTACAACATGACAAAGTGGAAACCACAAGGAACTACCTGGTCATTTGTAAAGAACAATAAATACTGGGACAAGGATCAAGTCAAAATGCACCGCATCAACATGTTCTTTGAAGCGGACGCCCAAACTAGCTTGAATCTCTATCAAGCCAAAAAACTTGATTTCACCATTTTGACCAGTGATCAGTACCAAAACTTTAAGAATAGCAAACAACTTTACGCTGGTCCTTACTCTTACATGAATTATTTAATCTACAATCAAGCCGCTACGGATACACAGTTGAAGAAAGCCTTCAACAACGTCAATATCCGCAAAGCAATTTCGCTAACCATCAATCGCAAACAAATCGTGACTGACCTATTACACGGTTCCGGACTCGAGCCTACTGGCGCGGTAACTCGCTATTTAGGCTATAACGCTAAAAATCAAGACTTTGCGAAGCTTCAAGATGGTGGCCAAAGCGTTAAGTACGATACGAAATTGGCGAAAACCTACTGGAAAAAAGGTCTCGCACAACTCCATCGCAATTCACTGAAGTTTACGTTGATGACCTCAACCGGTGATACGTCTAGTAAACTGGCTGAACTCATTAAAGCCAATGCGGAAAAACACCTTGCCGGTTTAACCATCAAATTACAAAATGTTCCTGATCAGATTGCTTACCAGCGGGCTACTGAAGGCCAGTTTGACGCGTATCTAGGTGGCCGTGGCGCCGACATTGCCGATCCTATCGAATTTCTACAACCTGTACTCAGCAATAATCCTCAGAACTATGGTCGCTGGAAGAATAAGACCTACGATAAGCTGATTGATGACTCTACAACAGACAATCTCAGTGCAAATGGTCGTTGGCAAAAGCTACTCCAAGCTGAAAAACTCTTATCCGATCAACAAGCACTAACACCGTTATACCAGAACTACAATTACTACCTGAAACGCTCCACCCTACATGGCATCACGCACAATACGACTGGTGCTCAGTGGAACTACAAGTACATGTACGTGACTAAGTAGGAGGTTGTTTCAATTATGAAAATTACGAGTGTTGATATTTTTCAAGTTAAGTGGAACCAGCAGTACGGCGCTTGGCACCCCATTGTCATTCGAGTGAACACCGATGATGGTATCAGTGGCTTTGGTGAATCAGGTATCTTCTACGGCGATGGTGAATACGGCGCCTTGGGTAGTCTCAAAGACCTCTCTCGTCTCATCATTGGCCAGGATCCGCAGAACATTGAGAAGATTTGGCAACAATTCTATCAGCGAACCTTTTGGGGTAAAGGTAGTGGGACAACCTTCTACGCAGCCGTCAGTGCTATTGACACGGCATTATGGGATATCAAGGGCAAGTCGTTAGGCGTCCCGGTCTATCAGCTATTAGGTGGTCAAACCCGAGAAAAAATTCCTGCGTATGCTAGTCAACTACAATTCGGCTGGCACCTAGAGACAAAATATTTGTCACAACCTGATGAATACGCCAAGGTCGCCCAAAAAGCCGTTGATGAAGGGTACCAAACACTTAAGATTGATCCCTTTATGCTCAATGAACAGGGTCATTTTGGTCAGAAATTGATTGGTTTACAGGACTACGCTGAACTTGCACTCCCTGTTGCTCGGTTAAAGGCCATTCGTGAAGCTGTAGGGCCTAAGATCAATTTGATTGTCGAGTGTCACGCTGGCCTTGATGTAAACTCAGCTAAACAGTTTCTACCATTGATTGAACCACTGAATATCTTCTATCTTGAGGAACCCTGCTCGCCCCTCAGTCCGAAGCTCACCAAACAATTGAAGGCAGTCACCTCGATGCCCCTTGCCAGTGGCGAACGGATTACCACCAGATATGGCTTTCAACCTTTCATTACCAACCGTCTTCTGGACGTTATTCAGCCAGACGTAGCTATCTGTGGCGGCATCAGTGAAGCCAAGAAAATTTGCGACATGGCTTCAGCATTTGATATTGGCGTACAGCTACACACCTGTGGCACGCCAATTGCCACAGCCATGGCATTGCAGGTTGAAGCAACTGTTCCCAATTGTTTTATTCATGAGCAACACGAGATTGCGTTGAAGCCAGATAATCAATGGATTGGTAAATATTCAGAGCAACCTGATCATGGGAAATTCACATTTTCAAAACGACCAGGTATTGGCCAAGAACTCAGTGACGAAGCTATTCAGGCTTCCCACTGCGAGACAATTCAATAGTAATTCGACAACAGGCTTGCGAAGTGATTTCGTGAGCTTGTTTTTTTCGGACTGATTCTGAGTTTAACTAGCGCGTTCTTCGGTATTCCTAAGAAGCTAAACTGATTTAAAAAGCGGGCCCCATCAGCCCAAAATCCGCTGATGAAGCCCGCTACCTATTCATTTTTCCAATTAATCTTTCAAATCAAACAGTTTCGTCTCGTAAGTCACATCTTTCTGATGGGCAATGTTGCTAATCTTAATCGTGTAGGTATGGTTCCGCTTAATTTTAACAAACGACGGTTCATAGTAAATCATGGTACCATACCGGCCATAATTTTTATCGGTGGTCCCCACTTCAGAAACATGAATATTCTTATGGACGGTATTATCTGTGACCTTAATTTTGGGCTTCGTAGCGGACCCTAGGCGGTGATCAAAGGAAACGGACCAAAGGGTTCCCTCCACTGCGCTCTTCGGAAAGACACCGGCCTTCGGAAAGGCCATGGCCGACGGAACCTGACTACTCTCGCCATCTCCAAAGACTTTCAGATCATTGTAGTCACCTACCTGGCCAACGCCGACTTTGTTAATTCCACCCAAGATCCATTCACGATGCCCGGGAATCAGGTCTGAGCTGTCACCGTCATTCACGTATCCCAAGATATTATCATATGGTTTAGTGACTCCGCCACTCAAATTACTCGAATTCGTCGCATCGACACCGCGTTGCCAGTCAGCCTTTGACACGAAACTGGGTCTGTTGAGGCCGACCAACCCGTGAGACAGGCCCTTCCCTGCCGCAGCCAACGTCGCTGCACCGTACTGCGCCTCAGTGTTCCAGGCGGCATCGGCCTTCACGGGTGATAAACCGTACATATTGCGGTAAAAGTTAATCGAATCGACCGTCGCGTTCACGTATTTGGCACTCAACTTACCTGGGGCAAAGTGGCCCTTTACGGCTGGCTTCTGCACATACATCCCCTTGGTGGTATTGGCGATCTGTTTAAATTGCTGACGGTACGTCGCAATCTGTTTTCGTTCACTGGTGGTAAAGGCCTTCTTTTCGGCCGCTTTGGCCTTCTTTGCCTTCGCCTTGGCTTTTTTCACCTTCGCCTGATAAGCCGCCGACCGGTGATCGCTATCCTTTAAAGTTTTGACATGCTTTTTGGCAACGTAACCGACTAGATGACCGTTCTTGTTAGCCAGCTGACGATAGCTAACGCGTTTACCGTTGGTCAATTTTAAGGCATACATGGTGTCAGACCAAAATATTTTTTGTTTGGTCTTGGATTTCTTCTTCAAATTTAACGATTTATAAATCGGGCCCTTCGTCACGACATATTGCTTCGCCCACAGCGTCGAATGCCAGCCCCAGTCACTAATTTTTGCCTGCTTTTTCGCCTGAGCCGGCGTTGCGCCACCGACACTCCCGACTACCAGGATGACCAAGCCAGCTGTGATAGTTCGTATGTACCACTTCACATTAATCCCTCCAAATTTCTATGTATTGATTATTTTAACAATGCCCTTAATCATACGAGTCTTGCTGCCGAAAAACTATTGTGCCTTGCAAGCGACACCACACTGAATTCCACCCGATAGCTATCACGACAAATGCCGATACGACAAAGTTTTCTCTGGTAGGCCCTATTGTTTTTCCACCTTATCAGCGGTAGAATTAACCCTGTCAAAACCATTATTCCGGCGGATTAGCTACTGGTAAATGGCATACAAGGATGGGTGTTCGCATTGTTTTTCGGCTGCATAAGCAGTAAAATAATACCTGTATAAGTTTCCATCCAGGCGTATTATACCTCATCACTACATACAAAGGTGGACAATTATATGAAAAAGTTAATCGGGAGCCTGGCTGCCCTCAGCCTAGGACTCTTGCTGGGCACTGCCCCCAGTGGTTTGGCGTACGCGAAAACCGCGTCGTCTAGCGCTGCGACCACGACCAGTCAAACGACGACTGATGAAAGCGTGACCAACCAAGACGCCGCTTCTTCGGAATCCTCGTCTGAATCTGAATCTAGCGTCTCGTCCTCATCTTCATCGACGACTAAACCAAAGCCAAAACCGAAGCCAAAACCAAAGCCAACTTACCGCAAAGTTTTGAGCAAACGGGTCGTCAACTACTATACCAAGATTGGCGCCAACAAGAAGCATAATTACAAGGTCTACAAGTCTGGCGGTGCCAAGTCCTCCGCTAAGAACATGAAGGCCATTTCGACCGGCAGAAATTTTGCCAAGCGCAAGGTCCACATCACCCGGGAGGAAACCATGGCCAACGGCACGTGGTTGAAATTTACTTACAAGCACACCCAGACCGGCTGGATTCATCGCAACGGGACGGTCAAGTCCTATCGCTGGTTGAACATCCCACTGATTGCCCAACGGCCGGAATTGCCGACCGGGTGTGAGATTACGGCCACGACCATGATGCTGCAATACGCCGGCGCCAAGGTCACCAAGATGTCATTGGCCAAGGAAATGCCACGTAGTTCGAACCCCAACAAAGGTTTTGTGGGCAGTCCCTACTCGCGTTCCGGCTGGTGGATCTATCCCAAGGGCCTCATGTCGACCGTGAAAGCTCATCTAGGTTCGGCCAAGAACATGACTGGCGCCTCATTTAAAAAGATGAAGGGCCAAATCAATCAAGGCCGTCCCGTAGTCATCTGGGTCGCGGGCGTCGACGGCTTCGTCAACCACGCCATCACGTTGTCTGGCTACAGCAGTAAGCGGGCCTACTACAATGACCCATGGACCAAGAAAAAGACCAGCATGACGTTGGCCAATTTACACAATCATCGCAAGCATGATGCTTATCGCGCATTGAGCTATTAAATTTAAGGAAGCGAAAATCATGAAGAAAACATGGCTATCCACATTACTTGTCATCGCCGGTTTAGCTAGCGTTGGGGTCACGACCTCCGCACAAGCCAAGACCAATTACTACACCAAGAACCCCGGCATCATCCGGGTCAAGAAGACCGTTGCCTACTACAAGGACGCGGCTAAGAAGCATCATTTGGCCACGATTCACAAGGGCCACTACGCTAAGATTTCTAAGGTTGTTACGGTCAAGGGTCACGCGCCTGTTTTGAAGACCAACACCGGTAAGTACGTCACGGCCAACAAGGCGTTTGTCGCCAAAACCAAGGGCTACCAAAATCCCAAGAAGTATTACCAGGTCAACTACAAGCAGATCAAGCCTTACGGTAAGGTCGGCTATACCGTTAAACGCGGCTACGAAGGCATCAAGACCTGGAAGATCATGCGGCGGCTCGGCACGGCCAACGGTTATAACAAATATAATGCCGCCACGGTCTATGCCGTTAAGAATTTCCAACGCAAACACCATTTGAAAGTCACCGGGACCGTCAACAAAAAGACCTGGGTCAAGTTGGGCTTCTCCAAGTCTAGCTGGACCAGCATCGATTCCTACGTGGCCCCACTGGGTGCACATGCCTGGAACGGTCGCAAGGAACACGTCGAGGCTATGATCAAGCAAGCCTACAAGTATAAGGGTAACCCATACTTGGTCGGCTCTTCTTCAAAGCCAATCTACGGGACGGACTGTTCCGGACTGGTCATGCAAGCCTTGTATGCCGGCGGGATCAACCCTAAGCCGGTCAGCGCTATTCACCATGCCTTTCCTGGCAACGAATGGAACTCCCGCAACCTTTGGGCTAGCAAGAAGTTCCAGCACGTGGCCTACAGTCACAAACGCCGTGGCGACCTGGTCTTCTACTATCAACCAGGGACCCACACTATCTGGCACGTGGCACTTTACTTAGGTAAGGGCAAGGTCATCGAAAGCTGGCCACCACGCATCATGGTGCAACCTATCAAGAACGGTCAACGTTCTTACGTCGCGGGTATTGCCCGGGTATTCCATTAACACTTAATGATTTAGCGGTCATTCCAATGATGGGGTGGCCGCTTTTGTTTTGGCATTTAATACTAAAAGTTGAAAGTAGCATTAACGCAATAGTCCCTGAAACGACGGTCTTCTATCCGCTAAAATTAGTGAAACCAGGAGCCTGCGTCAGCCAGAGATTCCGCCTGCTATGGGGGACACCTCCAGCCAAAGAGCGGGCTTCCAGTTCGCTTTGAAGCCTGGCAAACCCCGCCAGTCTCCCAAGTCGCCCCACGCTGTAGGCTGAGAAA
>NZ_RHOB01000025.1 GCF_003946085.1 Levilactobacillus angrenensis
CCTCGAGATGAGATTTCCCATTCCTATATGGAAGTAAGACCCCTGAGAGATGATCAGGTAGATAGGCTGGAAGTGGCAGCGTTGTGAGACGTGAAGCGGACCAGTACTAATCGGTCGAGGACTTAACCAAGTAGAGTTGGTGTTCTCAAGAGAAAATTAATTGATGATATCTAGTTTTGAGGGAATAAGTTCTCTTATAGTGTGGTGGCGATAGCCTAAAGGATACACCCGTTCCCATGCCGAACACGGAAGTTAAGCTTTAGTACGCCGATAGTAGTTGGGGGATCGCCCCCTGCGAGGATAGGACGTTGCCACGCGATTATTCCGGCATAGCTCAGTTGGTAGAGCACCTGACTGTTAATCAGGTTGTCGACGGTTCGAGCCCGCCTGCCGGAGTCGGGTTAACCTGGTTAACCAATTGATATGCCGGCTTAGCTCAGCTGGTAGAGCATCGGTATCGTAAACCGAGGGTCGGGGATTCGAATTCCTCAGCCGGCATCAAGATAGTCATTGGTCTGTTGATCAATGGCTTTTTTTGTGCTTTCATTTAAATTAATCGTCATGAAAGCGGTTATCCCAAAGCTGACCATCAATATAATTGGTATAGGTCACTATAAAATAATTGGTATAGAACTAAGAATGCCGTCATAAAGCTGATAAAGATAATATATTAAATATTGATTTATTTTAAAAATCTATTGTGGTCTACTTCTGAAAGTGATATTCTTAACATATCGAATAGAGATAAGGAAAAGGGAGCGGACATCATGAAAAACGTCTTACTATTATCAGGGAACGAAAATTCAAGTCACTTATTCTTAGGGGAAGCTAAGCGGACCGCTGAAACTCGGCAAGTTCCTTTGAATTTTAAGGCAACGGTGATGGCTGAATTAACACCAGATCTGTTGGCAGAACAGGACCTGGTCTTGTTAGCCCCACAGACGGCTAGCGAAGCCGATATTGCCGCGATGAACACGCAAGTCCCAACTGTAGATATTCCCAATGACATCTATGGCTGGTTGAATGGTCAAGCACTGGTTAAATTTGCTTGCCAAAAGCTCGACTTGGGCGTTGTCGGCGCAATGTAAACAACTGAATCAATAATGGGGGACTCGCCGTTGGGCGGGTCTTTTTTGCATTGGCACGGGATTAGGGTAACCGGGTGAAAATCATTTGACTATTGCATCGGTAAGCCATCAGTAAACAGTTTTACTAGTCACCGAGCAGCTCTCAATAACTGAGCATAAACGACCGCAAATTTACGAATTTTATGCATAAAAAAACTAATAATGCCAGCCGGGGTAAAATGAATAAAAAATAAGAAGATTGCATGAGATGGCTAATAGTTTCATCATTATTTTTCAGCGGTGTGACGGGAAATGAAGACGTTTTTATTAGGAAAACCGTTGCGTAACAGGAGTTTGTGCAGTATAATTACTACTATGTTTTATTAGAGGTCTATGAGACACCGTGACCATCGGCTTTTGCGATTGGTCCTGCGAAAAATAAAATTATTCATTTTTAGAATTGCAATGGAGGTATTATCGTTTTGAATAACAAACCGGAAACAACCAGCCAAGACCGAACCTTCTTCGGTCAACCGCGTGGGTTATCGACGCTGTTCTTCACAGAAATGTGGGAACGGTTCAGTTACTACGGGATGCGGGCTATCCTCATCTACTACATGTACTACTCTGTCACTAAGGGTGGGTTAGGCTTTAGCCAAGCAACTGCGGCTTCCGTAATGTCCATTTACGGGTCCATGGTTTACTTATCCTCAGTCTTAGGGGGTTACATGAGTGACCGTGTCTGGGGGAGTCGGAAGACCGTCTTCATCGGTGGGGTCTTGATCATGTTCGGGCACATTGCGCTGTCCATTCCTGCCGGCTCGATGGCCTTGTTTATCTCAATTCTCTTGATCGTCTTAGGGACCGGGCTCTTGAAGCCAAACGTTTCTGAAATGGTTGGGGGCCTCTACGATGCAGGGGATACCCGTCGTGATGCTGGGTTTACCATCTTCGTCTTCGGGATCAACTTGGGTTCTCTGGTCGCACCAATCTTAGTTGGTTGGTTAGGGTTGAGTTATAACTTCCACTTAGGGTTCTCCTTAGCCGCTATCGGGATGTTCTTAGGCCTGGTTCAATACTGGATCGGTGGTAAGAAGTACCTGAGCAAGGACAGCCTGTACCCAACTGACCCACTCGAACCTGGCGACATGAAGAAGTTAACGGTTCGTGGGACGATTGGTTTAGTTGCCTTTGGTTTGGTCGTTGTGCTGATGTACCTCTTAGGTTCATTGAACTTAAACAACTTCGTGCTGTTACTGTCGATCATCGCGATTGCCGCACCAGTGGTCTACTTCGTGATCTTCCTGACGAGTAAGAAAGTCACGACCGTTGAACGGAAACACGTGTGGGCTTACTTGGGCCTGTTCATCGCGGCCATGATCTTCTGGGCTATCGAAGAACAAGGGTCATCCGTCTTAGCCCTGTTCGCCGCTAACCAAACGAACAACCATTTCTTAGGCTTACACATCTTGCCAGCTTGGTACCAGATGTTAAACCCACTGTTCATCTTGATTTACACGCCATTCTTCGCTGCTTTGTGGAACCGTTGGGGCAAGAATCAACCTAGTTCACCAGCTAAGTTCGCAACTGGGATGCTGTTTGCCGGGGCGTCTTACCTGATCATGGTGATTCCTGTCGTTATGTTTGGGACCGACACCAAGGTTAGTCCACTCTGGCTGGTTGGTAGCTGGGCCGTAGTCGAAATCGCTGAATTGCTGATTTCGCCAATCGGGTTATCCGTGACGACCAAGTTAGCACCTAAGGCCTTCCAATCACAAATGATGAGTATGTGGTTCTTGGCCGATGCCGCTGGGCAAGCCGTTAACGCCCAAATCGTTAAGTTATACACACCAGAAAACGAAGCAGCTTACTTCATGGGCGTGGCCATCGTGGCCATCGTCGCTGGGGTGATCATGTTCGCGCTGGTTAAACCAATTAAGAATTTAATGGCCGGTATCAAATAAATTTGTTTCTGGCAAAAAAGTGCTACTCTGTTATCGGAGTGGTGCTTTTTATTTTTAGGAGGGTGCAATATGGTTCGGGTGGCTTTGATCAGTGATTTGCATTTAGACGTCAACCAACAGGATGCGGCGACCGTGGCTCGACAACAGGCGGCTTATTTGACCCGGCAACGCGTCGGGGTCTACCTGATTGCGGGCGATATTACCAATTACTTCGACCAGTCCTTGGCGTTCGTCACACAATTACAAAAATTATTAGCGCCGACGCCGGTCCGGTTTATCGCTGGCAATCATGACATGCTACATGACATCACGTATGCGGGCCTAGAATCGCCGTTAGCGCCCGTTTACCTCCATCGTGGGTATTTAGACGTGAAGGGGACTAACTGGCGGGTAATCGGCAATAACGGCTGGTATGACTATCGCTTTGCGGACAACCTGGTCAATCGGGACTTTGCGGTCTGGAAACGGGCGTACTGGGTCGACAGCACGATCACCCAGCCCATGAGTGATCCGGAGCGCTTGGCAGTGAGCCTGGCGCAACTGACGGCACAATTGACCGCCGCGCAGGCAGCGCACAAACGCGTGCTGGTGATGACCCACTTTGTCCCCCGGCGTGATTACATTCGTTACACGGACGATGACCGCTTCTGGAACATGGCTAACGCGTTGATGGGCAGTCCGCAGACCGGCGCGCTAATGGAAAAATATTCAGTTCCCGTTGTTTTATTCGGTCACAGCCATCAACGATTTGCGCCGAAAACGTTTGGCACCACCACGTACCTCAATCAGGCGCTGGGCTATCACAATCGCCGCATTAACGAGTGGTCTCAGCCGGATTATTTCACGGAATGGCAGCGTCGTTTAAAAATTTTGGACTTAAAATAAAAAAATCTGCAAAAAAGTCTTGACGGTTTATGCAGAATTTTGTATGATAGTGAAGTTGATTCGTTACGACGATTCATCTTTTGGTGGGGTAGCGAAGTCTGGCTAAACGCGGCGGACTGTAAATCCGCTCCTTCGGGTTCGGTGGTTCGAATCCACTCCCCACCATTTTTATTATTGGGCTATAGCCAAGTGGTAAGGCAACGGGTTTTGATCCCGTGATGCGCTGGTTCGAACCCAGCTAGCCCAACTAAAAAACCGATCACGGTGTGTGGTCGGTTTTTTTATGCACTTTTTTCTCTAAAGCTCAGATTCGGGTAACTGTCCGGGGATAAAGGCTATCAGCTGGTGGGGAGCCGTCCTGATGAGATTACATTACCTTAAAAATGGTTGACTGTGTTCGCAATTAATCCCAACTGACAATTGACTGGGGTAGTGGTAGGATGACCTTAAGAGTAAAGTGGCCGGTAGCTGGGGGGCTAACGGGGGACAAGCGAGGAGGCGCAGATCATGCGCAAGCAAACGCAACGACGACTAAATTTAACATCAGGCAAGTGGCTCTACGCCAGTGTGACCCTGGTAGGCCTCAGTACGGGCGCCTTATTGGTGACCCAGCCAATCGAAGCGGCCACACGCGTTACCGATGGCAGTAACAGTGACCCCCAAACGGCCACGGTCGCGGCCACGAGCACCTCGTCGACGACACCGTCGGCTAGCGTTAAACCAACTACTACAGCCAGCACGGCTACGTCGACCGCTGATACTGTAGCGAAAGTAACCCCCAAAACCACAGTGACCACGGCCGTTCAGCCGGATAAGCTGGCGGTGGGTGTTTCCCGGCCGACTCGACAGGCCAGGGTGACGCCGACCTACGCACTGCGGCATCAATTCTTGCGACGCCAGGTCCAGCCAACGACGCCGGTTGCCAATGCAACGCCAGCTGTTACTGAAACGAAGGCGACCACCACGACGCCCACGACTGCGGCTGTGACGCCGGTTCAATCAGCAGCCACTGATGCGCCGACCGTTACCAGTGCGTTAACTTATCAGTTAAATGCTGGCGGCGACGGCTACATCGTCACGGGCCTCCAGCAGCCGACCGCCGCGCCCGCCGTCACGGCTATCACGATTCCGGATCGGTATTTGGGCAAGCCGGTTTCAGTGATTGGAGCCGGGGCCTTTAACGGCGATGAGCTGACGTCCGTCACCTTGGGCAATAACCTGCAGTGGATCGAAGCCGATGCCTTTGCCAATAACAAATTGAAAACGGTTAAAATGACGGACGGCATCTGGTCGGTGGGTGACAATGCCTTTAGTAATAATGACCTGACCAGCGTGGACTTGAACCACGTGTCTGCCATCAATATCGGCGCCTTTGCCCACAACGCCATCGTCAGCCTCGTGATTCCGGAGACGGTCACCGCGATTGCGAACAACGCCTTTGAAGACAACGCCATCCGTCAGCTGACCTTGGGACCCAATGTCGGCACGATTGGGACGGCGGCCTTTGCCGACAACCAGATTGCGGGCTCGCTGACCTTGCCGGCTAAATTAACGGCGCTGGGTGACAACGCCTTCAACACCAACCAATTGACGGCGGTACATGGCTTGGACCAACTGACGGTGCTCAATACTGGGGTGTTTGCTAACAACCGATTGAGCGGGAAATTAGCGCTGCCAGCCAGCATCACCAGTGTGGGCGACATGGCCTTTGCCAACAATCAGCTGACCGGGCTGACCTTGGATGACGCCTTGACATCGATTGGGACGGACGCGTTTGCTGACAACCGGATAGAAAATTCACTGACCTTACCGGCTAATCTGACCGAGCTGGGGGATGGCGCGTTTGCCACCAATCGGCTGACCAACGTGACCTTGAATGCTAAAATTACGCGCGTGGGCATCCGGACCTTTGCCGATAACCAGCTGACCGGGACGCTAAACTTGCCCGACAACATCGTGAATGTCGGGACCGATGCCTTTGCGAATAATCAGTTGACCGGTTTGACCGGTGGGACGCAGGTTAAGACCATTGAAGCGCGGGCCTTTTACAACAATAAATTGACGGGGACGCTGGACCTGGCGGACGCGGTGACTAGCATTGGCGCCTATGCGTTTGCGAATAACGCCTTGCAGACGCTGACTGGCGGGGCTGGTCTAATCACGATCAACGACCATGCCTTTCAAAATAATCAGCTGAGTGGAACCCTGACGCTAAGCGATTCGCTAACCGACGTGGGCGCCTATGCGTTTGAAAATAATCAGTTGACCGAACTGAATCTACAAGACAATGTCAACAGTCTGGCGAACTATTCCTTTGCGGATAATGATCTGAAAAAGATTACGGCCGTCGGTAAAATTGGCACGATTGGCGATTACGCCTTTGCGGGACAACGGCAATTGGATAACGTGCAGACTTGGGCCTGGATCGTTAACGTCGATGAGGCTGGCGTGATGACCATTCATAATGTGAAAGCGGCTATCAAAAAGAAGCTGGGTACGGATATAGACGGACTGCAATTCAAGCTGACTGATTCCCAAAAAGTAGCTACTTATGACAGTACTTCGGATACCCTGAAATTGCCGGCCAAGGTCACAGACGCGACGGTCACGGTCAGCCTGGTGACGGGCGGCACGGATACCGGACGTTATAGCGTGGACAACTTGACGTTTGTTCTGAGACGGCATGTTAAAGCCGATGTGGATATTCCTAGTAATTTGCGGGATGAAGGCATGTTGGGTATGCTAATTGGCATGAAAGCAGATAAAGTGCCAAGTAGCGGTATAGTCGGCACTATTCAGACTATCGCGGTTCCCAAAGTTGGTGGCTATAATGCGGACCGGGAAACGATTCCAGCACTGGTCAATGCGGATGGGACCATTACGGCGTTGGAAAAGGTAGATTATGAACCGGACCTTACGCCAGGTGGTGGCGGACATGACACACCGGGTGATTCTTCCAAGGATCAGACCGGCACTGACAAGACACCCACCACGCCAGACGTAACGCCGACTACTCCGCCAACGACACCAGAAATTCCAACTACAGATGATGCCGCCGCTGACGTGCCAGTCACGCCTGATCAGCCGGTTGCGCCAACGCCCACGACTAGCGGGAACGATGATGCGATTCCGTTGCCACCAAGTGGGGATGCCAATCAGATTGATCCACACCAAGTCATGAAGAAACGCGCAACCAAGCCATCTCAGAAATTCACGCCGGCAACGGTCCAGCATACGCGACTAACCCCAGCAACACGTTGGGGACGGGTCGCCACGCCGGTTGGCACCTTTACGTCGGTACGAACAGCGGGCAGATCAGTTGTCCAGCCGTTGGGCACGACACGTAAGACGACCCCGGCGACCGTCCAGTCAGTAGCACAACGCTTGCCGCAGACAAATGAGCAGCAGTCGGTCTGGCAATGGGTCGGTGCGGTGCTCTTAGCGGGGTTGAGTTGGTTTGGACTGGCTAGAAAACAGCGACATGAATAAGTTATGGAGACGAGTGACGTCCGCTTTTGTTGGGCGTGACTCGTTTTTTGTCGAACTGAAAAAAATTTTCTTACCACAGATTTGCGAACCTGTCCCCTAGATTCCCCTGGTCCAAGACAGTTGTCCCCAATTCAAATCGGTTGAGGACAACTAATCCAACGATAACTAATAAAAATGTCTCGCTAATTCAAATAACCCATAGCGATAATCGTTCACCTCTTTGGCGATTAATCGGGCCTGACGACTGGCATTAAGAGTGCTAGTATATTAATTATATTGTATCGAATCATAATAAATGTGAAAGGGCGTCAGGGTCATGCGGAGTAGTCAGTTAGAACACAAAACACAGTGGGGAGGACCACAGCGTAAATGGTTTTACGCAGGACTCACTGTGGTGGCACTGGGCACCGGCCTGGTGGTTAATGACCCGAGAGCGCAAGCGGATGCGACGCCGGTAGTAGGTGAAGTCGCGGGTAATCAATCGCCCACGGCCAATGGGCAGGATGACCCCACTGGCAGTGAGGGGAACGAGAACGGTTCAGTAGACGATGGCACGTCACTGGAAAAAGCTAATGAAAACGATTTGCCGGATGCAAACACTGATACCGGTGATCAGCCACAGGATCCTGATACCGATGAGTCAGATGAGGACACGGATACGCCGGGGTCACCGGAGACGCCTGAGGCTGAGGATGAGCCACTGAACGACGACACAGCTGCCTCTGACCAGCCGCAGAACCCGGCGAATGAAAATCCAGACGCTGGTAGCGGCAATCAGCCAGCCGACGCCCCAGCGACCACCGTTCAGCAACCCGTCGCTGACCAGGTGACAACGTCAGCCTCTGATTTCGACTATGCACAAAATGACGATGGGTCATATACGGTGACCGGGTTTTCCAACACTTTTAACGGCGGCACCACAGTCATTGCGATTCCGGACTTCTATCAGGGCCAGGTGGTTTCAGAAATTGGCGACAATGCTTTTAACGGTCAAACGTTACAGGACGCTGGTCTGACCAAGTTGACGCAGGTGACGATTGGCAAGAATGTCCATGCGATTGGGGCGGACGCTTTTGCGGATAACGAACTTACGACCGTCAAATTTTCTGGCACCTGGCTGTACATTCATGACGGGGCTTTTAAAAATAATCGGCTGGCTGACCTTGATTTAAGCGGCGTGGCACAAATTTGGCAAGCAGCCTTTAGGGGTAACCCGTTGACCACACTGACGCTGCCAGATTCAGTTGAAATGATTGGTGCGTCGGCCTTTGCTGATTGCAACCTGACACAACTGACGCTGGATGACAAGCTGATTTCGGTTGATACGGCAGCGTTTGCCGGTAATCAGATTCAGGGTGAGTTGACGATTCCGGATAGCCTGACGGATATTGGGGATGAGGCTTTTAGCGGCAATAACTTGACTGGATTGTCCTTGGGAAAACGAGTGAAAACAATTGGGACGGCAGCCTTTGCTAATAATCAATTAGCAGGCACAGTGGTCATTTCAGATAGTGTAACTAGGATTGGTGAAAGGGCTTTTAGCGACAATCAGCTGACAGGTTTAACATTAGGACAAGGTGTGCAGACCATCGGCGCACAAGCCTTTCGCGGAAATGGTTTAGCGGGCACGCTGGCGATTCCAGCTTGCGTTCAAGACATTGGGGATGAGGCTTTTGATGGCGCGCACTTAACTGGGTTGACGTTTGCTAAAGATGCCCAGCTCAATCGGATTGGTGTTCAGGCCTTTGAAAATAATCAGCTGACCACGCTGGCGTTACCGGATAGCGTCACCAATATTGAGACGGGGGCGTTTAGCCAGAATCAATTGACGGGTGACCTAAAGTTGCCGGCGAGCCTGACGAACCTGGGTGACTTTGCTTTCGTAAGTAACTATCTTGAGCAGCTGATTGTCAACGACCGACTGGAAAAGATTGGGACGGGTGCTTTGGCCAATAATCAGCTTGCTGGGGATTTGATTCTGCCAGCAACTCTGACAAATATTGGCGATTACGCTTTCGCTAATAATCGCTTGGCATCTGTGACTTTAGATGATCAGTTGGCAACGATTGGTGACGATGCTTTTCTTAGTAATCAGCTCACAGGTACGCTCATCTTACCCGACAGTCTAACGAACTTAGGCGCAGAGGCATTTAAGTTCAATCAGCTGACGGGCGTGCAGATTGGTAGCGGGCTCGAAGAAATTAATGACGGGACCTTTGAAAACAATCAGATATGGCTTTTGACGTTGCCGGAAAAAATTGCGACTGTTGGTGAGTCAGCGTTTGCCCACAATAATTTAGTTGGGATTAATATCGAGAGAAACGACATTATTCTGAATCGGGATGCGTTTGCTTACAACGACTTGCAAGGCCTGAATGCCGTGAAAAAGCCCTGGATAGATGGCGAGAATGCCTTCAGTCACCAAAGTAAGTTCACGATTAAATCTGGGATCAGCCGTGACGGGACAACTGTATCTGGTGTCCGTGCGGCATTAACACAGGCATTAGCCATTAATGGCGACGCGCTACGAGAACTGAGCTTCGTCTACAATAAGGAAAAATTATCTTACAACGAAGCCACTGACACGCTGACGTTACCGGCCGGTTGGCCCACTGGAGAAGAGATCCTATCAGTCGTCTTCACCTCGGGTGGTCAGTTCACTGGTCAGATGGGTTTTGACAATCTGCGGATTGTCGTGCCAGCATTAGGCGCAACCAATTCAGGTAAAACACCAACCGCCGAAACAGATCCACTCCCGGGCGAAACGACGCCGGAAGCCCCGACAACCCCGGGCGATAACAACACGACCACCACAACGCCAACCACCACCGATTCGCCAGCCACAGATGGCGGCTCAGCGGCAGTGACCCCTCAGCCCAGCGCTTGGACGCCTGAGCCACACGCAACGGGGCACGTGGCCAACCGGGTCGTGAATCAGCTGAACTGGCACCGCAATGCCGACCAAGACCCAACTTATCAGCCGCGGCTGACCAACAGCGACTGGACCTGGTCAGCGATGACGTCCACGGTAAGCCAGACAGCGAAAACGGCGGGGACTGTGACCGCTGAGTCGCAGCCGGCCCGTCACTCAGTACAATCAGGTCGCCCCCTTATGCCGACCAGTGCTGACCCGACCCTGCCGCAAACCAACGACGCCACCACGCCCTGGCAAGCGCTCGGACTGGCCTTACTCGCCGGTCTCAGCTGGCTCGGCGTGGGGTTACGCAGACGCCACTAAATTTGAACCAACCGACAGACTGGGATTGATTTCCGGTCTGTTTTTTCTTGGCGTCGTGATTGGCGGGCAATTTTCCCCTAAAAAATTGACAATCCCGCGGAACTTCGCTAAAGTCAAATTAATAATTGCTCCAGACCATTTGTGGATTTGTCGAAGAAAGTGGGGGTCTTACCATGGCAACGATTGTGCAACCGGAAGACCTGTTTGCCTTGCGACCACTGGCCCAACCAGTCAGTGACGGCCAACGGGTGTATTACGTGGAGAGTCAACTAGACCAGCAGGAAAATGCCAGTCAAGCGGCCATTTACAGTGTTCAGCTGGCTGACGGCAGTGATCGGCGGCGGTGGAGTCCGGCCGGCGTGACCGTCAGTGAACTGGCGCTGAGCCCGAGCCGACGGTACCTGGCGTTTACCGGGACCGTGGCCGAGCACGCCCAACTTTTCCTGGTGCCCCTGAATGGCGGAGCGCCCGAGCAAATTACCCGCGGGGATGCCGACGTCAGCCAGTTGGTTTGGGAAAAAGACGCCGACGTCCTGTACTTTCAAACGACGACGGGGACACCCAAACCAACTGAACTGCCGAGCGTCCGCGTGGTCGACAAATTACAGTACAAACAAAACGGCCGCGGCATCCTGCCGCAAGGCCTAACGTATCAATGTATTCGCTATCAGTGTGCCAGTCGGGACCAATCCGTGGTGCTTGAACGGCCGTATCCCTTTACCGTGACGGCGGCTGATCAAGCTGGCTTGCTGTTTGATGCCAAACGGTTGCCGGACGATGAACACGATTTCAGCTTCGGCGAATACTGGCACCCCTTTGACGGCACCACCGAGCGCCTGTTGAACGCGCAACTGGCCGCGGGGTCCTTTGGCCAAGGTCAATTGGCGGCCGATGGGCAACACGTCTTGATGTGGGGTCAGGACAATCATATCCCCAACGTTTCGCAAGCCCACGCTTGGCTGAGCGACCTCAAGACGACTAGCCTGACGGATTTGACCGCACCACGAGACGTCGAGGTGGGCGACATGCTGGCGGTCGATAGCCAGCAGCGCCAGTCCGGCCAATTTGTCGCTTGGTTAGACGACCAGACTGTCGTGACCTTGGAAAATGCTCACGGCCGCCTCAGCCTGGTCAGTCAACGGCTAACGGGTGAGACGGCACCGCAGACGTTATTGGGCGGCGACCGGGCCATCACCGATTTCAGCGTGGTCGATGCCAATACTATCGTGTTCACCGAGACTACCATGACCAGTGTGAGCCGCTTGAAGGCCCTTAACGTGGCCACAGGCGACGAATGGGGGCTGGTGAACCCCAACGCCACCTACGAAGCCAGACACGCGCTGGTGGCCGGTCAGCGCTTCACGTTTAAGGGGGCAGCTGACTGGGAGATTGAAGGCTGGTATTTTCCACCAGTCACGCCGACCCCGCACCATCCGGCCGTCTTGTACGTGCACGGGGGGCCGCAAGTTGACTTCGGCTATGGCTTTTACCATGAGTTGCAGTTTCTGGCTGGTCAAGGTTATGGTGTCATCACCATCAATCCGCGCGGCGGCAACAGTTACGGCCAGGACTTTGAAACAGCTGTCATTGGCCATTATGGCGAGGGCGACTTTGAAGATCTGATGTTAGGCGTCGATGCCGCCCTCAAGCTGGACGCGACGATTGACCCGGCCCAACTCTGTGTCACCGGTGGGTCTTACGGTGGCTTCATGACCAACTGGATCGAAACGCACACGGACCGGTTTGCGGCCGCCGTGACGCAACGGTCGATTGCCAACTGGATCAGTTTTTATGGCACCAGCGACATTGGTTATTTCTTCACGCCCTGGGAGCTGAAACAAGATATGCGCGACATTAATCAACTGTGGCATTTCTCACCGCTAGCCTACGTACGCCAAGCCAAGACGCCTATCTTGGTCTTACACGGCGAAGAGGATCTGCGCTGCCCCACGACGCAGGGTGAGGAGTTCTTCGTGGGCTTGAAAGAGGCTGGCGTGGAAACACAGCTGGTACTCTTCCCCAAATCGAACCACGAGTTGTCACGCTCCGGTCTCCCGAATTTACGTATTGAACGCTTGAACCGCATCAACCAGTGGTTTAAAGACCACTTACCCAAGGAGGAAGCAGCAAAATGAAGATTGGATTTATTGGCGTCGGGGGAATGGCTCAAGCCATCATCGGCGGCTTATTGCAGGCCAAAACTTTTGCCCCAGCGGACATTGTCGTACACAGCCATCGCCAGGAAAGCTATGGCCCATATGCCAAAACGCACGGCTTAACGCCCGTAGCCAGCAACGCTGACGTGGTGACGGCCAGCGACCTAGTCGTGTTGGCGGTCACCCCTAACGTGGCCGTGGACGTCTTACAAGAAGTGGCACCACAACTGGCCAACGGCGATAAGGTCTTGATTTCAATCGTGGCGGGCCTTAGCCTGGAACAATTAGCCAACGTTGCGGGCGAAAATGTCCCCATTCTACGGACACTGCCTAACGTCAACGTGGAGGTCGGTGCGGGGATGACCGCCGTGGCCGCCAATGACCAATTGACGGGCGATAACCTGACGGCCGCACTGCGGGTCTTCAACACGATTGGCTCAACGACCACGCTGGCCGAAGACCAATTTGGCGTCTTCAGCGCGCTCGCCGGGAGCTCGCCGGCCTACATCGACTTCTTCATCGACAGTCTCAGCCGGGCCGGTGTCAAACACGGCTTGAGCAAGGACCAGGCGACTCAGATCGCGGCTCAAGCCACACTGGGGTCAGCGAAAATGGTCCTGGCCAGCGACAAGATTCCGTTTGCGTTGATCGACCAAGTGGCGTCACCAGGCGGCAGTACCGTGGCTGGCTTACTGGCAATGGAGGAGGCCGGCTTCATGACGGCCGTGGTCAAAGGCATCGACGCGACCATCAAGCGCGACGCTGGCGGTCCGGCATAACGCCAGCCTGATTGCAGTTGCCTGCGGCTGTTTGTGGCTGGCCGCCTGCCGTTACGGAATAGGTTGGCGCGCTGAGGGAAGGTGCGAGCCAAGTCTCAGCGTTTGTTCTTAATCCGGACCAAAAAGTTACGTGTCAAAATTGCTGTTTTGTCGGTAAAAACGATTGATAAATTCTCCGGTTAACCTGGGTTTTGCTTCACGCTTGACTGGTATAGTTATTGTCGAGCGCTACTGTAGCCGAGAGTCCGCCAAATATGGGTTCAGCCGTGGGAGTTGTCTTAGTGGCGTGGTTCATGCCGCTTAGACAACTGGCGTCTTTGAGACGTGATTTTCGGCTCAAAGCGAGGTGTCGAGACCGTACTTTGGCTCGACCCGTCCGCCCACAGCGTACCGACCCATATTTGGCGGACGGTAAGGCACCATTTTCTCACCATCATTGCGCGAAAAAAATTGTAAATTTACCAGTCGCGTGAGTTGCCTTTTTGGTCTATACCGATTATAATAACAGTGTTGACTGAAGGTTATAATTGATGAGGAGGAGACTCATGAGCATTGTTTTAAAGCACGCGAAGATTTACACCGGTGATGAGGTGATTGCCGACGGGTTTATTCGGTTCGACCAAGAAATCGAAGCGGTCGGCCCCGTTGCTGATTTCCGGCCATTGCCCGCCGACGAGATTCACGTGGTGACTGGTAAGACGATTGTTCCGGGATTTATTGACGTGCATAGCCACGGAGGCTATGGATATGATAGTATGGATGGGGACCCTGACCAAATTGATAAGATGGTTAACCTCATGTCGCTGGAAGGCATCACGTCGATTTTCCCAACCACGATGACACAGTCCAACGAAGCGATTGACCACGCCATGCAAGGGATTGCGGTGGCTGCCGAACGGAACCCGCTGATTCAAGGGGTTCATTTGGAAGGCCCGTTCATCGCGGCCATCTTCAAGGGTGCGCAGCCTGAGAAGTACATCAAGGATCCCGATGTTGACCTGCTGGACCGTTGGAATCAGTTGTCGGGCAACCGGGTCAAATTGATTACCTACGCGCCAGAAGACGCGGGGGCCAAGCAGTTTGAAGCTTATTGCTTAGCCAATGGCATCGTGCCATCCGTCGGTCACTCCAATGCCACGCGGGAACAATTGCTGGAAAGTCGTGCGACCCACGTGACGCACTTGTACAATGCCCAACGCGGATTGCGGCATCGTGAACCTGGTGTTACGGGGCACGCCATGTTGGAAGACAATCTGTTTTGTGAATTAATTTGCGATGGGTTCCACATCGTGCCGGATATGATCAAGTTGGCCTACGAACAAAAGGGGCAACACCGGCTAGAACTGGTCACCGATTCCATGCGCGCCAAGGGAATGCCCGAAGGCGTCAGTGAGTTAGGCGGCCAAAAGGTCATCGTCAAGGACCGGCAAGCTCGCCTTGAAAGCGGCAACTTGGCTGGTTCCGTCTTACGCTTCGACGAGGCCTTCCGCAACGTCATCGCCTTTACTGGCTGTGACGTCAACGACGCCGTGCAAATGAGTGCGGTCAACCAAGCCGAGGAATTTGGCCTGACCCAAAAGGGCAAGCTACTTCCTGGCCGCGACGCCGATTTAAACTTGTTAACACGTGATCTCCACGTGGACACGACCTTTAGTCTAGGCCGCAACATGCAGGAGCTCATCAAATAAACCAATTGTAGATATCTTGAGAAGGGACGTTGGGTGCTGTGAGTTCACCGATTTATATTCAAATTCATAATGACATTAAACGTGCAATTGAAGCCGGGAAATGGGCGGTTGGCGATCGAATTCCGTCTGAACGAGAGTTGTCTCGTGATTTTGATGTGAGTCGGATGACGCTCCGCCAGGCCATTCAAACGCTGGTCGACGAAGGGATTTTGGAACGGCAAGTGGGTTCTGGGACCTACGTGGCGAACCAAAAAGTCCAAGAAAAAATGTCTGGGGTCACCAGTTTTACCGACCTCATGTTGACGCAGGGTAAGCAACCGACCAGCAAGACCATTTCGTATCACGTGATGAATCCGTCCTTGAGTGAGGCTGAGAAGCTAAAGCTCAACGAGGATGACCAAGTGCTGCGGATGGAACGGATTCGCTACGGCGATGATGTGCCGATCTGTTTTGAAGTGGCCACAGTGCCCGAAAAGCTGGTGGACGGCCTGAACAAAAAGGAAGTCACCAGTTCGTTGTACCGCGCGCTAGAGGATAAGAAGCAATTGAATCCCGGCAAGGCCCAACAAACGGTTTCGGCCATGTCGGCGTCCGAACGGATTGCGGAATATTTGAACATCAAGCGCGGTGACGCCATTTTGCGGCTACGTCAGGTGACGTACCTGCAAGACGGCACGCCGTTTGAATACGTGCGGACCCAGTACGTGGGCGAGCGGTTTGAGTTTTATTTGGAAAAGTAAAGACGAGGGGCTGGACGGTGGTTCGGCTCCTTTTTTGGCAAGGTGGTCCGAACGCAACCAGTGCCATCGTCAAATGGTGTTGTGACGGATTTTGAAGAATTAGTTGTTCACAGCATCCTAGTGAGAACTGGTCGCCTACCGTCCGCCAACTATGGGTTGGAACGCGATGGGCGGACCGGACCGAGCCTGAGAAGCGGTCTCGGCCTCGCTTTGAGCCGGAATCCCGCGTCTCAAAGACGCCAGTTGTCTAAGCGGCATGAACCGCGCCGCTAAGACAACTCCCACGGCTGAACCCATATTTGGCGGACTCTCGGCTACAAGTGTATGTGCTAGCGAAAGTTGGCTTAGCTCCATGTAACGGCTGATTTGACAACTAGTCTTTAATTAAGACAAGATTGCTGATGATTACTAACTCCGCCGGAGGCAGCCAGGGTGGAGCCAGCTGTGTCGACGGTGTTGGCTGAGGTCCTTTCTCAGCCTACAGCGTGGGACGACTTGAGAGACTGGTGACTTTTGCCAGTCTTTCAAGCGAACCGGAAGACCGCTCCTCAGGCTGGAGGTGTTCCCCAGAGCAGGCGGAACCCTGGCTGATGCAGGCCCTGGTTTCACTAGTTTTGATGGACAACCCGCTGTTTCTCCGGGAGTCAATGTATTAATTCAACTTATTAGAAAAGCAATCAAAAAAGACCAGCGCCAAGTAGCGCTAGCCTAAGTGAGATAATTAAAATTGGTGGAATCAGGAGCCGGCGGTCAGGCCATACAACGAAGCGGTAAACGACTCGTTTTACCGTTGCCGTTTGGCTTGCTGACGCACGAGATGCAGGTAGTGAGGAATGACCGCGATGCGTTTCAAGCGCTTGGGCTCTTTGACTGTCCGGTAGAACCATTCCAAGTGATGGTCTTGCCAGAACTTAGGGGCCCGGACTACGGCACCAGCCAGTACGTCGAAGCTACCACCGACGCCCATCCACAGCCCCTTGGTAACGTGGCGGTGTTGGTGGATGAACTGTTCTTGCTTGGGAAAGCCCAGCGCAGCGAACACCATGTCCGGTTGCTTGGCTTGAATGTCAGCCACGATGGGGGCCTCGTCTTGGAAGTAGCCGTCGTGAATGCCGGCAATAATCAGGCCGGGGTAGTCGCGTGTCAGGATGGGCTTCAACTGGGCGATGACGTCGGGCTTGGCGCCTAAGAAGTAAGCGGATCGGTGATGGGCACTGCCCCAAGCCAACAGTGCCTGGAGGGTGTCAAACCCAGTGATGCGTTCGGGCAACGGCTGTTTGAGAATTTTCGCCCCATCCAAGATGCCGACCCCGTCCGGCGTGATGAAGTCGGCGCCCAACAGGAGGTCGCGGTACTCGGCGTGTTCGTGCGCGTACATGGCGATCTCCGGATTAGCGGTCACCACGAACGTATTTTGATGGGCGCTGATGCGTTGCTGTAAGACAGGTAATAAGGCCGCCGCCGTCGTTTTGACGAAGGGCAAGTCGAGCACGGTGACGGTCGGAAATGTGGTTTGCATAGGGGGACTCCTCTCAAGATTGGCACGAGAACGAATTAAGCCCCCGGTGCCGCATTAAATAGTATGACGCTCTGTTTGTTTCATGCTAAAATAAAGCTATTGAAATTAAATTTAAGACCATTAAATCCGGCTCAAAAACCAGCTAAGGGAGTAGCTCATTATGACGAATTTGTATCCAGACGACAGTACGACTCTGCACACGGATGCCTACCAGATTAATATGATTCAAACTTACTACGAACAAGGAATCGCTGATAAAAATGCGGTCTTTGAAGTCTTTTTCCGTGACATGCCGTTTAAAAACGGTTACGCGGTCTTCGCTGGTTTGGAACACATTGTACATTATATCCAAAATCTGCATTTTTCCCAAACGGATATTGATTACTTACGAGAAGCTGAAGATTATTCCGAAGATTTTTTAAATTACTTGGCGAATTTCAAATTCCGCGGGTCGATTCGCTCGGCGGTGGAAGGTGAATTGGTCTACGCTCACGAACCCTTACTGCAAGTTGAAGGGCCGCTAGCGGACTGCCAATTGGTCGAAACGGCGATTTTGAACATCATCAATTACCAAACGCTGATTGCCACCAAGGCCGCCCGGATTCGTTCCGTGGCCGGGGATGACGCGTTGATGGAATTTGGGACACGGCGGGCACAGGAATTTGACGCCGCTATCTGGGGGACCCGGGCAGCCTTCATCGGCGGCTTTGACGCGACCTCAAACGTGCGGGCTGGGAAGGTCTTTGGCATTCCGATTAGTGGTACCCACGCCCACGCCTTGGTCCAAACGTATGGCAACGACTACGACGCCTTCATGGCCTACGCTAAGACGCACCGCGACTGTGTTTTTTTAGTCGACACCTACGATACGCTGCGTAGCGGGGTGCCGAATGCCATTAAGGTGGCCAAGGAACTCGGCGACCAGATCAATTTCCAAGGGGTCCGCATCGACTCTGGGGATATGGCCTACCTGTCCAAACGGGTGCGGCAAAAGCTGGACGAGGCAGGGTTCCCCAACGCCAAGATTTACGCGTCTAACGACCTGGACGAAAAGACGATTCAAAGTCTCAAGATGCAAGATGCCAAGATCGACGTCTGGGGGATTGGGACCAAGCTGATCACGGCCTTTGACCAACCGGCTTTAGGTGCCGTCTACAAGATGGTCGCCATTGAAGATGACCAAGGTAAGATGAAGGGCACAATCAAGCTGTCCAACAACGCTGAAAAGGTGACGACGCCAGGGAAGAAGCAAGTTTGGCGAATCACCAAGAAGGCGGATGGCAAGACTGAAGGGGATTACGTGGCCTTAGTGGATGAAGATCCGCGCAATGAGGACTCGCTGTTCATGTTCCACCCCAGCTACACCTACATCAACAAGACCGTCAACGACTTCAATGCCCGGCCCATCCTGCAAGACATTTTTGACCAGGGTGAATTGGTCTACAAATTACCAACGCTGTCGGCCGTACGAGACCGGTGTCGTGGCGCTTTAGCCAACCTGTGGCCTGAGTACAAACGGGACTTGAACCCACAAAAATATCCGGTCGATCTCTCGCAAGATTGCTGGGACCACAAGATGGCGATCATCAAGGATATTCACACGTACGTACAGACGATGCCGGAATAACAGCGGGGTTTGACGCACGTGAGGCAAGGCAAATTTGGCGGAAAATGAACTTGAGCGCTTGGCTCAAGCCCAAATCTAGGGGGCAATAAGATGCGTGCTATGCAAAAAGAAATTATTGAAGCATTGAAGGTTCAGCCGTCGATCGACCCGGCAACTGAGGTCCGGCGCAGTGTGGACTTTCTCAAGGATTATCTCAAGCACTATGACTTCATGAAGACGCTGGTCTTGGGCATTTCCGGTGGGCAAGACTCAACACTGACGGGGATGTTGTGCGAACAGGCAGTCACGGAGCTGCGGCAAGAAACGGGCGACAATGACTATCGGTTTATCGCAGTGCGGTTGCCATACGGCGAACAGGCCGATGAAGACGACGCCATGATGGCCATCGACTTCATGAATGCGGACGAAGTGGAACGGGTCAACATCCAACCAGCCACGGACGCGATGGTTGCGGCGGTGACGGCCAACCACGAGACCGTGAGCGACTTCAACAAGGGTAATATCAAGGCCCGTCAACGGATGATCGCCCAGTATGCGATTGCTGGTGCGCGCAACGGCGCCGTGGTCGGCACTGACCACGCGGCCGAAGCGGTCACGGGCTTCTATACGAAATACGGCGATGGCGCCTCAGACATTTGCCCCATCTGGCGGTTGAATAAGCGTCAAGGTGCGGCCATGTTGCGTTACTTGGGCGCCCCAGAACACCTGTATCAAAAGGTTCCCACGGCTGATTTGGAAGAGGACCGGCCGGCGTTACCTGACGAGGCGGCCTTAGGTGTGCGTTATCAAGACATTGATGACTACCTGGAAGGCAAGCCAGTGGCCACGGCCGCGGCGGAACGCATCGAGGGCTGGTACCGCAAGACCGCGCACAAGCGGCATTTACCAGTGAACGTCTACGATACGTTCTGGCAGGATTAATTTACGGAGGCGAAGTAATTATGGCAAGAAACAGTTTACAAAAGAATAACATGAACGGTTACATCCAAGTGCTCTCAGGCGTCTTGAAGACGACCGAAGACGGCGCGGAAAACATGAACGCGGACTTTGAAAAGATGCGCGGCGCTATCGACAACGACACGGTCGGTGACCTGTCACAAGTCGAGTTGCAAAAGGTCGCGGACAATTTCCAACGGGGCACGGACAGCTACGAAGATAACCTGAACAAACTCCAACAAGCCAATGTGCCAGTCCGGGTGCTGGGTAAGCACAAGTCACTGGTCGCCGCTTACCGGACCTACACACAGGCATGTCAAGCCATGACGGACAGTATCGACGTGGAACACCAAGCCGTCGATAACGCGGCCTTTGACGAAGCTGAAAAGACGCAAGAAAACGCCATGGAAAAAGTCACGGCCGCGACCCAGCGGATCATGACTAGTCCAATGTAGTCCGCCTGATTTCTGGCAACTTGGGTGGGACTGGTCGCCTTGCCAGTAGATGAAACCAGTTACCTACGGCTGCCAGGGTTCCGCCTGCTATGGGGAACACCTCCAGCCCAGAAACGGGCTTCCGGTTCGCTTGAAAGCCTGACAAAACCCGTCAGTCTCTCAAGTCGTCCCACGCTGTAAGCTGAGAAAAAGCCTCAGCCAACACCGTCGTCACAGCTGGCTCCACCCTGGCCTCCTCCGGCATGATTGTGATAGCCGCTGAGATTAGCATTACCCACTCGCCGTTGGCTTATTAGGTAGTCAGCTATTACTGATCATCCAACTCTGTCAGCCGGGAGTGAAGCGAAATCTAGGCTCAGCCGGGGAATTTAGTAGCATTTTGTGCTGCTAAATTGGTGACTTTGAGACGTGGTTCTCGGCTCAGGCCGTCCTTCCCCAGCGTTCCAGCCTAGAGTTTCGCGTAACGGTAAGGCGTAATGGCAGGCACTATGCCGCCAACAGGAGTTTTCGCTTTTAGTGACTAAGTCGTAAAATAACGGGGTCGCTTCACAACTTGTGGGGTGACCTTTTTGTCTGGGCGCTAACGGGCGGAGTGACCCGTTGGCATGGTATAATGCAGGTATATGTTTAGAAAAAATAACGGAGGGGTTGCATGGCAACGAAACAAACAGAAACGGCACTCAGTGAGCTCGCCAAGCCGGTGCAGCAACAATTAAGCCAGTACCGGGTGCAGCAGATTCAGGCCGTGCTGTCCCTATTAGACGAAGGCAACACGGTGCCATTCATTGCCCGGTACCGTAAAGAGCGGACGGGGTCATTGGATGAAGTCGCTATCCGTGATATCGAGGATGAGGCGCGGCGGCTCATGAAGCTGAACCAGCGGCGCCAGGAAGTCTTAAAGATTATTGAAGAGCAAGGCAAATTGACCCCGACGTTGCGGCAAAATTTGGCCCACGCCACGGTACTTCAGCAGGTCGAGGATCTGTATTTGCCGTACAAACAAAAACGCCGGACTAAGGCGACCATCGCCAGAGAAGCCGGTTTGACACCCTTGACCCAGTGGCTGTTGACGTTCCCCGCCAGGGGTCTGGACGCCAAGGCTCAGCAGTTTATAGACCCGGCGAAGGATTTGCCAGATTTACCGGCCGTTTGGGCAGGGGTGCACGAGATCCTCGCGGAGACGTTTAGCGAGCAAGCGGCGTTTCGGGAATGGATTCGGCAGTACACCTGGCAACACGGCGAACTGACCAGTAAGCGCAAACGGGGGGCGGCCGATGACGATGAGCAACAGGTCTACGCCACCTATTACGATTTCAGCCAACCGCTCAAGCAGCTACCACCGTACCGGGTCTTGGCCATCAACCGGGGAGAACGGGAGAAAATCCTGTCGGTCAGCATCACCGTTGACCCGGCTTCCATTTTGCAGTACGGACATTTTCGGCTGGTTGGTCAGCATCACGGTCCGGCCGTAGAGAAGGTAACGACGGCTTTTGCGGATGCTTACAAACGGTTCTTGGGCCCCGCCATTGAACGGGAACTGCGGCGGCAATTGACGGAAAAGGCCGACGACCACGCCATTCAGGTGTTCGGTAATAACCTGTATCATCTGTTGATGCAGGCCCCGCTGAAGGGCAAGGTCGTGATGGGCTTTGACCCGGCTTACCGGACCGGATGCAAGTTGGCCATCATGGATGCCAACGGGCGTTTTCTGGCTAAACAGGTCATCTACCCACACAAGCCAGCTAAGGCCAAAGACCGCGCGGCCGCGGGACCAGCGTTCAAGCAATTGCTGGAGAAGTACCACGTTGAAATGATTGCGATCGGCAACGGGACCGCTAGTCGGGAATCCGAAGAGTTTGTCAGCAACATTTTAAAGACGCTGGACCATCCGGTGTACTACGTGCTGGTCAATGAAGCCGGCGCCTCGGTCTATTCAGCCAGTGCCAATGCGCGCGCTGAATTTGCGGACTTTCACGTGGAAGAACGTTCAGCCGTCAGCATTGGTCGGCGCCTGCAAGACCCATTAGCCGAGCTGATCAAGATCGACCCGAAAGCCGTGGGCGTGGGACAATATCAACACGATGTCCCGGAAAAGGATTTGGATGCGCAGCTGGACCGAGTCGTGGAAACGGCAGTCAACCAGGTGGGCGTCAATGTCAATACGGCCAGTCCGGAATTGCTGACGCACATTTCCGGGTTAACGGCGACGACGGCCAAAAATATCGTGGCTTACCGTAATGAAAATGGCGCGTTTGCCGCGCGGCAGGAACTGAAGAAGGTGCCTCGTCTGGGACCCAAAGCCTATCAACAGGCCGTGGGCTTCCTACGGATCATCGGCGGGCGCGAGCCACTGGATAACACGGACATTCATCCGGAAAGCTATGCGGCAGCACACCAACTGTTGACGCAACTGGCGCCGGACGGGCAGATTGGCACGCCTAAGCTTCAACAGCAGTTGGCGCAATTAAATCAAGCCAAATGGGCGGACCAATTGGGCGTCGGTCCGGCAACGTTGAATGATATCATTGCTGGGTTGAGCAAGCCTGGTCGCGATTTGCGGGATAGTATGCCAGCGCCGTTACTGCGCCAAGACGTTTTGACCATGGCGGACTTGAAGCCGGGGATGGAGCTCCAAGGCACCGTGCGTAACGTTGTCGACTTCGGGGCCTTCGTGGATATTGGTGTGAAGCAAGACGGCCTGGTCCACATTTCCCAGCTGGCTGACCACTACGTCAGTGATCCCAGCACGGTTGTCACGATTGGCGACGTCGTCACGGTCTGGGTCTTAAGTGTCGACGAGAACCGCCACCGAATCCAATTAACAATGCGAGCTGAGCAACATGAATGATCAAGAGTTACAGCGGTTGGTGGAACGCATTTCATTAGAAAGTTTCGGCAAACCGTTTCGCCACCGCGCGATGTTTAATGCTCGCTTGAAAACAACGGGCGGCCGCTACCGACTACGCGACCACAACTTGGAAATTAATCCGAAAATGTATACGGAACATAATATGGCCGTTTTGGTGGGCGTCATCAAACATGAACTGTGCCATTACCATTTAAATTTGGCGGGCCAATCGGGACAACACCGCACGGCGGCCTTTAAGCAGTTACTGCAACAGGTGGGCGGCTTGCGGTTTGCACCAGCCCCACTGAATGCGCGACCACGGCCGCGGCAGTGGCAGCTTTACGTGTGCACCCAGTGCCAGCAGAAATATTATCGGGCGCGGCGCATCGACGTCACCAAGCTGGTCTGTGGTCGGTGTCACGGTCATTTACAATGGCAAAAAACGGTGATTGCGGTCCAACGGCCACAAGCCTAGGAGGTTGATAGGATGGGTAAAACAATTATTCGGGTTCCCGCCACGGCGGCGAACTTAGGCCCCGGGATTGATTCAATCGGGGCGGCATTGCATTTGTATTTAACAGTCATTATTGAAGAAAAAACAGAAAAGTGGCGGGTCAACCACGCCTTGGGTACGGAAATCCCGCGCGACGAAAACAACTTGATGGTCCAAACGGCTTTGAAGGTCAACCCGGATTTGCCGGCGCATCAGTTGACGGTGATGTCAGATATTCCGGTGTCCCGAGGCTTGGGAAGCTCGACCAGCGCCATCATTGCTGGCATCAAGATTGCCAATGAACTGGGGGAGATGGACCTGACCATCCCCGAACAGCTGAACTGGGCGGTCAAACTCGGTGGCGCGGTGGATAACGTGGCGCCAGCCTTGATGGGACAAGCCGCTGTCGCCACGACCGACGGCGAGACGGCTAAGGCCATCAAACTACCATTACCAGATTTACGCGTCTTGGTCTTTATCCCGGGTCAAAAGCTGCTTGCCCGCAAGAGTCGCGAAGCTTTGCCTAAGGATTTGCCATTGGCCACGGCGGTCCATGCCAGCAGTGTCGCCAACGTCTTGGTCGCTGCCTTGCTGACGAAGAACTGGGAATTGGCGTCGCAAATGATTGAACGTGATGAGTTCCATGAACAGGCGCGTTCCCAGCTGGTGCCAGAACTGAGCCAGATTCGTGACGCGGCCCATGAGTTGGGTATTACCGGCACGTACCTGAGTGGGGCGGGGCCAACCGTCGTTACCTTTGGCACGGCCGCACAATTGACACTGCTGCGAGCTAAGCTAGAAAAGCTGGATTTGGCTGGTAGCTTGCGAATTATCGACCTCGATCCGGATGGCGCGACTGTCCTCACCGATGCATAAAGAAAACTTTTTTGAATTAACTTGCAAAAAATATTGTCAGGTGCGAAATCATTTGGTATACTATTTCTTGTGAGTTAATGCGGCCATGGCGGAATTGGCAGACGCGCAAGATTAAGGATCTTGTCCGGGTAATCCGGGTGGAAGTTCGAATCTTCTTGGCCGCATCAGAGGTTTCATGGGTCGTCATTGATAGGCAAAAGCCTTGATATGACGGCCTTTTTGTTTTGCCTGATTGTCATTGATTGTCATTAGTTGTCGAACATTTCTAACCACTTTCTAACCACTTTGACAAAACATTAGTATAATTTTGAAGAATAATAAAAGGACTATCTCATGAAAAGGATAGTCCTTATGTGTTTATTGTTGTAAGGCGTTGATGTACTTTTGCGCAGCAGTTGCATTAACGTATGAGTCGGAATTTCCTCGCAGTTTGTTTACATAGGATTCAGCGATGTCGCCTAAATCTACGTAAAAGTTCTTCGAGCCAACTTTTACAGTCATGCGATAGCCACCGGCGTCTAAGTTGTAGTTATCGTAAGATTGGAACACGTGTCCTAGAGATACTTTGAGACGGTATTGATGGGTCTTACCGACCCGAACCTTTTTCGTGCCAAACCCTTTCAATGGCTTAGCTAGATAGTAAGTGTAGTTGGAAGAACCACGAGTAAACCTTTTGATCTTAACAGATTGAGAATATTTATTATAGTTGACCTTACCAGATTTCGTTTGGTAGTTGGAGTAGTAGTTTAAATATTTATCAGCAGTTATTGTGATAAACGGGTTCCCACTCCTATCCGCATCAAAGTAGGACTGCAAATTTTTGCTGGATAAGTCGGGAAGATTTTGTACACCATTATGTGAGAATGCTGTAGACTTTTTATAAGTCTTTGTTTTATTCTTAGAATTCAACACGAAATTGACTTTAGGCGATGTCTTTCCTAGCTTTTTAAAAACATAGCCCTGATTGCGTTTGCTTAAGTTTTCAACGTTAATACTAAAATGACTGGCGTAGTTAGGGTTAAGAGTATATTTGCTTCCTCGAATGACAGACCCCTTTGGCAAAGTTACAGTTTTACTGCCGCCTGTGGATACAACAGTGGCTTGTGATAATTTGTAGGTATTGAGGTTAGAATCCAGAGTGTTAGGAATCGAGCCATTATCACTATTTTGCATTAGAGCGATTAAGTTTTTGACCCCAACCTTGTCTAACTCACGGTCTACTAACTTATTGGTTTTGGTTAATTTTTCTTCCTTTTTTTGTAAAGTTGTCAAAGTCTTCTTGGTACTTTTACTCATAGCACTGGCATTAGTAGTAGCTAGGCCTCCAGCGATAGCACCCAGTAGCATGAGTAGTGTAGCTCCCTTAACTCCGATTATTTTCAATTGAATTACCTCCCAATTATGTTCCTACCATCCTTGTTAGTATACCCCAGTTTATGAAGCCTTAAAAATCAGCGGATTAATAATTTGCAACGCTAGTCATTAGAAGTAAGCTCCTTGTGACCAGTTACTGCTTCCATACCTTCACGGGTAACTACTAACTGTCGCCCAAATAGGCGTACAGTGCCTTCTGGAAAGCGTTCAGGGCGTGCTCTTAATGCCGAACGAACGTAATCCGGGGCCTTTCCCCAACGTGCAGCAGCGTCTTTAGCGCTCATGATTTCAGGGTCGTTTAGGTTGATGTGTTCTGCCATTTCTATCACCTCACAGTAATTTGAATAGACGGAGAAGACTGAGAATTAGAGATAATGAACTGACAGCGATAGCTACATAAAGCAATTTAGTTATTTTCTTACTCATATTCATTAAAGCCGCCGTGTTATAATTGGAGTACAACAAGTAAGGGTTTTTCGCCCTTACCATGTTACTTGTGTGGAATGAGAACTTCGATGATCACTGTAATGCTCTGTATGATGTTGATAACTAGTAGGATGGCTATCAACATCAGCATTACGTTCGTCGGGGTTCTTTTCCTTTCGATGTTTCATTCTTTTACCTGCTTCCTTGATATATCTATTATAATGTACCCATGTGTGTACACGGATAAGTGTAAAACGAATTTTTTTGAAAAGTTTCAGTGATTATATATGGTTGTCCGCGATTTGATAAATACGTAAAATTTCCTCGCATTGGTTAAGGCTTTTTTGTTCACAGTCATAGCTTGGATTATAGCGAGCAAAGTGTGCTGACACGAAAATGGTGTTGATAGATTCAGGTATCAACACCATTTTAATCGGATAGGCTCTTTCAATAACGTATGATCCCAATCGCTTGGGCCAGCCGATTTCTTACTTAATGCCCAGTTGGTACTGCATTTGGATTTCCCCAGATGACTTCATTGAGTCGGGCGTGGAGGCGAGGGCTTCTTTTTCCGACATGCCATGGTCTATCTTGTAGGCGACCGGCGACTCACCATATTTATTGATGAACCCAGTCAGTGTGTGTGGGTCAGTGTTCACCGATGATTGGGAGTGACTGCTGGGCTGTTGAGAGCTTGACGACCGCGTGGTGGGCTGGCTGTGCGTTGTCGCAGTTGTATGCCGGTGCCGCGCAGTGGTTGGCGCACTCGTAGCTCGGCGAACGGTTGAGGTGCTTTGCGCAACTGAGGATTGGGCTTTTGCCGCGGAACTAGAGTGGGCGGCTGGGCTCTTTTGGTGCTTGGTCTTCTGGTGCGTCGAGGTGGGGTGCTTCTTAGCAACCAGGTTACTAGAAGATTTGGAACTCGCTGACGATGCTGTTCTTTGGTGATTACCGCAAGCACTCAACGTAGTTAGGGCAAGGGTTGTGGCAATTAGTGTTGTAACAAAGGTCTTTTTCAAGTTGACTCCTCCGAATAGATGCAGACTTTAATCATTTCCCTGATTACTAGAGTACCGCAAAGCGAGGGAACTTGTACATCCCAGAACTGAATTAAAGATGATGTTGTAAATGATTCCGACCGTCTTTGCCATCCATTGCCCCCCAAACATGACAAACAGATAACATTTTCACCACGCAATCGTTTTCATCGAAAATAGGACTTCAAAAAGCCTTAAGAGAAGCGTAAGATTGGAAATTAAATCGACGACTGCGAAAATTCGCAAACAAAATTGGTGACAAGTGCCGATGAACGCGTTATAGTAGTTGTCTTGTGTCATTTTGAGTGACCAAAAATTCTGAAGGAGGTCGGCATATGAGCGACTTAACCAAGGGCAATTCCCTTAAACTTATTTTCTTTTTCACGATTCCATTATTGATTGGTAATTTATTCCAGCAATTATATAACGTCTCTGATACAGTCGTTGTGGGACAAACCCTTGGTGTCAAAGCGCTGGCCGCAGTCGGGGCTACGGGTTCGATCAACTTCTTAATTATTGGGTTTGCCCAAGGGCTGACGGCGGGGCTAGCCATCATCACGGCTACCCGGTTCGGCGCCCGTGACTACAAAGGGGTGCGGCGGTCATTTGCCGCGAGCATTATCATTTCAATCTTAATGACGATCGTATTGACGGTCTTATCACTGACCTTCGTCGATCCTATCTTAAAACTGATGCAAACGCCCGCTTCAATCTTTGCGAACGCACGTATCTTCATTAGTACGATTTTTGCCGGGATCTTTGCGTCGATGGCCTTTAATCTGCTGTCCAACATCATCCGGGCGCTCGGTGATTCCCGCACGCCACTGATTTTTCTGGTCATCGGGACCGTCGTCAACGTTATCCTCGAATTATTATTCATCCTGGTCTTCCACATGGGCGTTGCCGGTGCTGGTTGGGCGACGGTGATTTCCCAAGTTGTGGCCTCACTGTTGTGTGTGGGCTACATTGCCCGCTCCATTCCGTTGCTGCACATCTCGCGAGAAGATTTCAAATTTGGCTTCGACGAGCTGTGGCAACATTTCTCCACGGGGATGCCAATGGGCTTCCAGCTGTCCATCATCGCGATTGGGACGATGGTTATGCAAGCGGCCTTGAATTCCTTGGGGACGGACTCCGTGGCAGCTTCCACGGCGGCTTCTAAGGTCGATCAACTGTGTTCACTGCCGATGTCTTCCTTCGGGGTGACGATGGCAACCTTTGCAGCGCAAAACTTTGGGGCCGGTAAGTACGGTCGGATCATGGAAGGGGTCAAGAAGACCCTCTGGTTATCCGGGAGTTTCGCGGTCTTTGCGGGTGGTTTGGTCATCTTCTTCGGTAAGCCAATCGTCACGCTGATCATTGGGACGGCGGACGAACACGTCATTCAATTATCCCAGACCTACTTCAATATCATTGGGAGCACCTACCTTTTGTTAAGTGTCCTGTTTATCATTCGGAACACCCTTCAAGGCTTGGGCCGGCGGGTACTGCCGACCTTGGCTGGCGTCGGCGAATTGACCATGCGGGTCTTCGCGGCACTGTTCATGGTCGAAGCGTTGGGTTATGCTGGTGCTGTTTCGGCCGAACCGTTGGCCTGGTTGGGTTCTTGTGCTATCCTGGTGCCATCTTGGATTCGAGCCGTCAAGCAACTGCGGAACTTACAGCGCGCTGAAGAAGTCGCTGCTGGTGAAGATCCAGAAGCGTTGGCGTCAGCTGCCGATGAAATGGCATCGATTAAATCGGTTTCAGCGTCTCCAAAATTAGAGTCCGCTGGTAAAGCATGATAAACTAGGGTGTGGTCAGCGATGGCCGCACCTTTTTTCTTTAAAAAATTGAATTGCAGACTAAGGAGACCAGTCTAAATGAAAAACTTTATTTTTGATATTGATGGGACCCTCTTAGACACCGAAGCGATGTACATGAAGTCCCTCCAAGCCGTTTTGCACGACCGCGGCATTGACCGGGAATACGCGGAATTGGCGAAAACGTTTGGCATTCCCAGCCGCGACGCTTTGATTCGTTTGAAGCTGGCAGATGTCGATGATATTTTGGCAGAGTGGGGGCCCCGCACCCAGGCGTACCGGGATACCGTTGCGGTTTACGCCGGTGTGAAGCAGGCGCTGGCTGATTTGAAAGCCGCCGGAGCGGGATTAGCGATTATGACCTCCAAGCAGCGGTATGAGTACGATCGGGATGTCGTCAGCGCGGGCCTCGACAGTTACTTTAGCCAAGCCGTCGTTGCCGAAGACATTGCGCACGGTAAACCAGCACCGGATGGCATTTTACTTGCGATGCAGCGGCTGGGTGCGCAGCCTGAAAATACCGTGTACGTGGGGGATACGGTCTACGATGCCGACGCTTCTGCCGCCGCGCACGTGACCTTTGGCTTCGCGGCTTGGAACGGTAGGACACCGACGGATTTCAAGCCAGACGTGAGCTTCATCACGCCCAGTGCGATGCTAGAATTACTGTAAGTTGCCAGCTTGGGGGACCGTTTTTACGGAGCGCTAGCTGGAACCGCTTTTTTATGCTATATTAAATGCAGACGCAATTTAGAGTTTAAAATTAGCGGAATTGATGAAGGGGTGGCAGAATGCTCGCCATAATCGTCACGAGCCACGGTGATTTTGCCCGCGGTATCTTACAGAGTGCCGAAATGATTTTCGGTAAAACAGCAAAAGTGATGGCTGTGACTTTAGCAGCCGATGAAAGCGTCGAGGACCTGGCGAACCATTACCAGGCGGCCATCGACGACATGCAACCCGTTACGGAACTCCTGTTTTTAGTCGACTTGTGGGGTGGCTCACCATTCAACGCCGCCAGTCGCGTCGTGGCACAGCATCCCGACCGTTATGGCCTGGTTGCTGGCCTCAATTTGCCGATGTTGATCGAAGCCTTGTCGATTCAAAACCAGACATTGGCCGAGGTCATTCCTCACTTGGAGCGCGCTGCGCAGGGGGGCATTCGGCACTTGGATTTGCAGACGGATACGGGAGATGATGACTTACTATGACGATGACAATCAAATTAGCCCGGGTCGACAACCGGCTGTTGCACGGCCAGATTGCGACGGTGTGGACGAAGACGGTCCAGCCCAATCGCATTCTAGTCGTCTCGGATGCCGTGGCCCAAGACCATTTACGCAAGGTCTTGATCACCCAGGCGGCACCGGCCGAAGCCAAGGCTAACGTGATTATGCTGGCAAAGATGGCACAGATTTATCAAGATGCCCGGTTTGACGGGTTTCAACCAATTATCTTAACGGAAACGCTGGCGGAAATGGCGGCGTTAGCCAAACAAGGTGTTGATTTGACTGCAACGGGCGTTAACGTCGGTAATCTGGCGTACACCGCTGGCAAAGTGATGCTCACGCCCAGTGTTGCCGCGGATGCCGCAGATGTGGCGGCGGCTAAACAACTCGAAGCGGCCGGCGTCGACGTCTACGCGCAGACCGTACCAACGGATCGCAAACAAGCATTTTTAAAGTTAGCAGCTAAAAAGGGTTTGTCGTAACACCTCACTCGGTGGTCACCCCCACCTGAGCGGGGTGTTTTTGCGGTGAATCACATTGATGGGAAAGGGAGTCAGCAACGGATGAGCATCTGGGGAATTTTACTAATTGCCTTTTTGGCAGGAATTGAGGGGGTCGTCGATGAGTGGGAATTCCATCAACCCATCGTGGCCTGTACCTTGGTCGGCCTGGCGACGGGCAGCCTTGTGAGTGGTATCGCCCTAGGAGCATCACTGCAGCTGGTGACGCTGGGGTGGATGAACATTGGTGCAGCTGTGGCGCCTGATCCAGCCCTAGCCGCTGTTGTGGCTGCTTGGTGGGTCAGTGGCCCAGCCCATTTACCCGTGGCCGCAGGCGTGATTTTAGCCATTCCTCTGGCCTTGATCGGTCAAGGACTGACGCGGGGCTTACGCCACCTGATCATTCCGTTGGTGGCTCAGGCCGATGTGGCCGCCGCTGTGGGAAATTTACGGAAAATCGACTGGCTACACCGCAGTAGTGTGGTTCTGCAAGGACTGCGGGTCATGATTCCGACGGCAGTATTGATGGCGTTACCGGCATCGTGGATTCAACTCAGTTTTCACACGTTACCGACCACGATTCGCGGTGGTCTGCACGTGGCGGCTGGGCTGCTGGTCATCGTCAGCTTTGCCATTGTCATCAATATGATGGCAACGCGCCAACTGTGGCCATTTTTCTGCATTGGCTTTGCGCTGGGAACGGACAGTCATCTCAGCCTGGTAGCGTTAGGCCTGATTGGCGTGGGTTTAGCCATTTTGTACCTGCGTTTACAGGCGCCTCACGACTCGCAATCCGGCAATGGGCCGACGCCACCGAGTGCTGAGGATGACCTGGACCGTGAATTAGATGATCTTTAGGAGGAAGCGTTGATGACGACAAAAAATGAGACACCGCGACAATTGACGCTGACGGATCAGTTATGGATATTTGGGCGGTCAGGTTGGGAGCAAGCGGCCTGGAACTATCCGCGGTTACAAAATTTAGGCTTCTGCTATCTGATGATTCCGGCGATTCGTCGACTGTACCCGGACAAGACCGAGGCGGGGCAGGCAGCCGAACGTCATTTGGAACTATTCAATACCATGCCTTACATGCAGTCACTGATTACCGGGGTCACGCTTTCGTTAGAGGAAGACCGTGCCAACGGGGAACCAGTCTCGGCGGCCGATATTAGTGCCGTCAAGGTTGGCATGATGGGCTCGCTGGCTGGTGTGGCCGACCCTATTTGGTGGGGAACTTGGCGCCCAATTCTGAGTGCCTTTGCGGCCAGCCTGGCATTGAGTGGCTTCGGTATCGTCGGGCCGCTAGTCTTCTTTATTGGTTGGAACCTGGCGCGGCTGACCTTTCGTTGGTGGGCCCAACGGTGGGGTTATCATCAAGGGCTGAAGGTCGTGACCTTTCTCAGCAGTGGGGTCTTGCAGAAGCTGACCCTAGGCGCCTCCATCGTGGGGATGTTCGTCATGGGGGCCATTATTCCGCGGTGGACGCGGGTCAAATTGGCGCCTATCGTGGCCACCAGCCACCATGCGGCGTTGTCCCTGCAATCGTTGATGGATCAATTGTTACCGGGCTTGATTCCCTTATTGTTAACGTTGGGCTGTGTCTGGTTATTACGCCGGCACGTCAAGCCATTATGGCTGTTGCTGGGTGTCTTTGTCTTAGGCTTAGTGGGCTACAGTCTGGGAATCCTGCGTTAGGTGGGTGTTTCACGGGCAGGGACCAGTTGGTACGGGGGCGAATAGTCGTTGCGGCTGTCGAGCAAATAGCGAGGCGTTGCACGTGAGACCTTGGTCCGTATCCAAACAAAATCATGGTGCCACCACCCATCTTTTTTTGGTAAGCTTACTTTACCATAGCTGCTAAGCTAATTCACCCCGTTAATCTTATAATCTTTTTTATAAATAGAAATCAAGAATGGTGCTAAGACATTGATTCCCGAAGCGATAGGGGGCTGTTCACTAAAATTAGTAAGACCAGGGCTTGCGTCAACAAGGGTTCCGTCTACTCTGGGGAACACCTCCAGCCTGAGGGGCGGTCTTCCGGTTCGCTGGCTCCACCCTGGCTGCCTCCGGCGAGGTTAGCGATTATTAGCACAATTGTGTTAGTCAAAAATTTGTTGCCAAATCAGTTGCTACCTGGGGCTAAGTTGACTTTCGCTGGAACGCATCCCTGTAGCCGAGAGTCCGCCAAATATGGGTTCAGCCGTGGGAGTTCCCTTAGCGGTTTTACCGCTTAGGGAACTGGCGTCTTTGAGACGCGGGTTTTCGGCTCAAAGCGAGGCCGAGACCGTCCCTCAGGCTCGGTCCGGTCCGCCCACCGCGTTCCAACCCATAGTTGGCAGACGGTAGGCGGCCAGCTCAAACTACGAAGCTGTAACGACTAATTTTTACGCCATCAGTTGCGTGGCGACAATGTTTCTAGCTGATTTCTGCCGTTCAACCTTCAGTTTTATACTAAAAAATCGCTTGTCCCACTGCCATTTAAGCAGGGAACAAGCGATTTTTATGGTTCTATGATATTTGGTGTTGATAGAGAAATCTGTCGACATCATTTTTTGTATAATAAAAGGGACACACTGCCCCACAGCAAAATAGTCGACTAAAACCAATTGAAAGTGAGAATGACAATATGTCCCAAGAACAGTTTACAAGAAA
>NZ_RHOB01000026.1 GCF_003946085.1 Levilactobacillus angrenensis
TTTCTTGTAAACTGTTCTTGGGACATATTGTCATTCTCACTTTCAATTGGTTTTAGTCGACTATTTTGCTGTGGGGCAGTGTGTCCCTTTTATTATACAAAAAATGATGTCGACAGATTTCTCTATCAACACCAAATATCATAGAACCTTTTAAATGACAAACCTTACTGGATCCAAGCAGCTGGCTTGAACAGTAACGCTTAATCACTAGGCTCGAAGTTCATCGGACTTCGAGCCTTTTTTATCAATGAAGGAGGAGTTCACACATGGGAAAACTCGTTTTCTACGGGGCCACCTCACTCGACGGTTACCTGGCCACCGATGACGACAACTTGGATTGGCTCACTCAACTCACTGGCATCCCTACCGACGCCGGGACCGCCGTCCTCTCGCAAATGACCAACGCCATCATGGGCCGTGTGACCTACGACTATGTCGCTCAACAAGCACCTAATGCGCCATTCAACCCCGCCAACCCCCAGATGCACAATTACGTCTTAACGCGCCAGAACCGGCTAAATTTGCCGCACACGACCTTCACCCAACAGGACGTCGTCACGCTAGCGCAAGACCTGCGCCGCCAGCCTGGTAATACCTGGATCGTCGGTGGTCAAGCGGTGCTCACCCCCTTGCTAGCAGCCAACCTGGTCGACACGCTTTACCTACAACTCGCCCCGATTTTACTAGGCCACGGCAAGCGTCTCTTCGGTGACCTCACCAACCCGCAACGCTTCACCCTGCTACAGGCCCATCAATTAGGACCATTGGCCGAATTGGTCTATCAGCGGAGTAATTAGTACCCTTTTCTCAGCCGAATATGGTACGCTTAACTTATATTATTCGTACGCGAAGGAGCGGTTGGTATGTGGTTAGCCCTACATTTTTGGACCTGGATTATCTTAACGATTTTAGTCATTGGCGGTCTCACGAGACACTCAGAGAAGCGGGCCACCCAGTTCTTAATCCTGGCCCGGCTGGCCTACCTAGTCATGATTATTAGTGGCGTGGTCTTGAGCATCCGTACCTTTGGGCATGCGCCCCTGTTGATCAGCCTAAAATTCATCCTCGGCATCGGCACGATTGCCCTGATTGAAATCAGCTTCGGCCGTAAAATGGAACGCGATACGCCGCATTTGGTCTACTGGATTTTAGGAGTCGTCGCCTTACTGACGGTGGGGCTGGGGTTGACTTTGGCTTTCCGGTAAGGTTTAACTGGTCTAATTACTAGAGATTCGTGATGCTGTCACGGGTCTTTTTTTCTGTCTGATGTCATCAGATTCTCCGCTTTTTGACATTCACGTTTTCGTCAATTATCATACAGTTAAGTACATGTGAAGGAGTGAACGTAATGAAAGGTGTTATTTACCACGGTATTCATGATATTTCAGTCGAGAAACTGCCACAGACATTCAAGAAGCCATTGCCAACGTTGCCAAGTCAGATAATCTTTTCCCTGACATCGTTTCCGCTCACTATCCACTAGCCGAGAGTGAACAAGCCTTTCAGCGTGCTAATACTGACAAGACGGCCCTTAAAGTCGTCATCGATGTGAACGACTAAAAACCAATGCTAATCAAAAAAACGCGACGTCCCCTTCCAATTCGGAAAGAGTCGTCGCGTTTTACTTATGCTTCTCGCATCTTCAATGCCAGTTCCAAGGTCCGATCGACCAAGATGGATTGGCTGTCCACTAAGGGAATCTGGGTTTCTGGTTCGCGTTCTTGGGCCAATGACAGTTCAGTACAGCCGAGAATCACAATGTCGGCGCCCTGTTCATCAATCATTTGCTTCAGAATACGGTGATAAAGTACAGGATCCACGTGGTCTTTTTCTTTGATGTTATCGTAGATCAAAGCCATGGTCTCCGCTTCGATTTCATCAGTCGGCAACACGGGAGTCAAGCCCGCCGCCAGCACCTCATGTTCGTAGACCTTATCCGTGATGGTCCCCTGCGTTCCGGTGATGCCAATGCGCTTGGCGTTCGGAAATTTACGGACGATTTCCTTGACCGTTTCCCGCGGCATGTGCAGCAGTGGCACGTCGGTCGCCGCCTGCAGGTCATCGTAAAAGTAGTGGGCCGTATTGCATGGCAACGTGAAAAACGCTGGGCCTAGCTGACTTTGTTGCTGGATATCTTCCAACAGACTAGGCAACGGACTGGGCTGACTGTGATCCAAAATGTAGGCAGTCCGGTCCGGCACCGTGGCGTGGTTGACCAAAATATAATTCAAGTACTCCTGATCGGCATGGGCTGGCGTCCGCTGGTTCAGCAGGTGCAGGTAGCTTTCGGTCGCCATGGTTCCCATTCCACCAATAATCGTAAAGAATTTTTTCATGGTAGTTACCCCTTATTTTCTGCGAAATACTTCTTGAAGTTAACCGTGTAGTTGTGTTGCATCCATTGGATCAAGGCCCACCGCTTCAGGTTCATGTCCTGGTCGTAGCGATACGTCGTGCCATAGCGACCGGCCGCAATCAACTTGAGGGCACGTTCCTTGTCGGCATTTTCGCGCGTATACCGCTTGAAGACCTTAACGGGAACACCTAACCATAAGGCGTGCTGACTTTCGTCTTGGTTACCGTAGACGGTCGGCGCATCCTTTAAGCTGTCCTTGACGTAGTCTTTAACGACCCAATCGGCCAGATTGTAACCGTTGAGCGTCACGAAGAAGCTGCTCCGCCCTTGCCGCAGGTTGATTTCAAACAGCTTGAACGACTGGTCGCGCACATCGTATTTCATATCAAAATTAGCGTAACCGGTGAACTTGATGGCTTCCAAGAACTTTTGAATGTTGTGGTAAATCGTCTCGTTGTATTCCGGAATGATGGCCACATAATTTCCAATGGCCGATGGCGCTGGGTCTTCCAACAACGGGTGACCCAGACACATCATTTTAACGTGATGGTTCCGGTCCACGTAGGCGTTCAAGACCCGCATGTTACTGTCATCGCCGGGCACGAAGTCTTGCAAGATCAAGTCAGACTGGTAGCCGTTGGCGTAGATTTTTTGCAAGATGTCCCGAAATTCAGCTTCAGATTGAATCCGAAAGGCCTTCTTCCGCCCTTCAAAGTGCACGTCCAACCATTCTACACTGTTAGCTGGCTTCAAAGCGACGGGGTAGTCAAAGGGTTGTTCGACTGGTTCGTCGCCGGTCGCTTCGGCCTTGGTGATGATGCGCGTAGCTGGATATGGCAAACCATACTGGTCACAGACCTTGTAGAAGTTTTCCTTATTATTCAAGTGCCGCAATTGATCGTAGTCGATGTACGGGCAAATGAACACGTCTTCCAGTTCAGCCTTGTGCTTGCTGATCAGTTCAGCGTAGCCATCCCCGCACCCAATCAAAATAACGGGTTCCGGATGGTCAGCGTAACGTTCCTTCAGCTTGCGCATGGTTTCGATCCACACGGGGTCCTCATCGAATCCCGGAATCAATTCCAAGTTAACAACTTTGGTGTAACGGGTCGGTGCGAGCTGAATGCTGGCAAAGGCCTGAACGGGTTGGTGGTACAGCTCATAAAATGACCGCGCCATCCCGTAAACGTTAAAGTCGCTCCCCAACAGAACGGGAGTGAATTTTACTCCATTGGTTTCCATAACGAATTAAAGTCCCTTCACAACGTACTTAATTTCTCAAAAATAAACTTGCTAAGTAAACACAATCAAGGTTGTTAGCGGACGAGTCCAATAGCAACCTTGATCATGATCGGTCCCGTCGCATTGACGGTCCGGTTAAATTAAACTTGCGTGCGCCGAACTAAGTCGACCGTCTTGGCCGTCGTGTCTTCTGGGAAGTAAACTTCATACCACAGAATAAACGTGTAAATGGTGAAAATCTTTTGCATACTTGATTTTCCATTGATATGTTCGTGCAGAATTTCCATCAACGCATCAGTGTTAAAGAACTTGTGGGCCACGTCGGAGTTAAACGCTTCGATGATCCGTGACTTGTACGGTTCCGTCTTGATCCAGGTGGCGATTGGGGATGGGAAGCCCATCTTTTCCTTCTTGGCCACGCGTTCTGGTAATTCGGCTTCGGCAGCGGTCCGCAGCGAAACCTTGGTTTCATCCGCATGGATCCGGGTCTTGACTGGCATCGTAGCCGCAAATTTGGCAACTTCCTTATCAACCAATGGCGTCCGCACTTCGAGTGAGTTGGCCATACTCATCCGGTCAGCCTTGTGCAAGATGTCATAAGGCAACCAGGTGTTGATATCAAAGTATTGCATTTGCGTCATTTCATCTAAGCCCTTGACGTCGTCGAATAAGTGCTTGGTGTAAGCCCCGGCATCTTGGTTCAAGCTGGGGTTCTTCAAGATCTTATTACGATCGTGATAATCAAAGACGTAGTTGACCCGGTAGTAGCGCTCGCTCAACGGTTGCGCCCCCCGGACCAAGAACCGCCGTCCGTGGAATCGTGGTAACTTTTCAGCGATGCCACCCAGCATCTTGCGGATGCCCTTAGGCACCCACTTTTGGTAGCGTTCGAACGGAATGGCTTCCAGGTAAGTGTTGTAGCCCCCGAAGAATTCATCGGCCCCTTCACCAGACAGTGCCACCTTCACGGACTGACGCGTCCCTTTAGACAGGTAGTACAACTGCATGGCAGATGGGTTCGACAGTGGTTCATCCATGTAGTACATGATGGTTGGTAAGATGTCAAAGTAATCATCACCCGTCATGTACAGTGGTGTGTTCTTTTGCTTGATTTCTTTAGCGAATTCCGTTGACCAGCTCAATTCACTGTACTTCGAGTTCTTGAACCCCAGTGAGAAGGATTGAATTGGCTTTAATTTGGAAGCTTCGTTTAAGACATAAGAGGAATCAATCCCACTGGATAAGAAACTCCCGACTTCCACGTCGGCAATCATGTGGGCCTTAACGGATTCATCAACGATACCGCGAATCTTCTTGGCATCCTCTTCGACCGTTTGGCTGTTGTCGATGTGATCGTAATTAAACTTGAAGTAACGGTGCGTTTCCGTTTCCCCGTTAGCGTGATGAATGAAGTATTGGCCTGGCAAGACCTTGTAAACGTTCTTAAACATGGTATCGCGGGAAGGAATGAACTCAAAGCTCAAATGAATTGGCAAGAGCGCTTCATTGAATTCCTTCTTGAAATTTGGATGTTCCAAGAATGCCTTGATTTCAGACGCCCATAAGAAGGTGTCGCCATCATCATAGTAGTAAAGCGGCTTGATACCAAAGTGGTCACGCGCGCCAAAGACTTCGTTGGTCGTCTTGTCATAAATAACAAAGGCGTACATCCCCCGTAGCCGGTCCAGCAGCTTGGGACCCCAAGCATCATACCCGTGGATCAAGACTTCTGAGTCCACGTCCGTTTGGAATTCGTAGCCTAACTTTTGCAAGTCAGCCCGAATTTCTTGGTAGTTATAAATTTCACCGTTAAAGGTCAATACCTTAGTTTGGTCCCGGTTGTACATTGGTTGTTTTCCGTGGGCCAAGTCAATGATTGACAGCCGGCGGAAACCCATCACGGCTTGTTCGTCGTGGAAATAGGCCTCGTCATCCGGCCCCCGGTGCTTGATCCGATCTGCCATACTGTTGATGGTATTAGTCGGAACATCTTTTTGATTCACGTAGCCAACGAATCCACACATGTGCGTATCCCCTTTTTTCTAAGTCATTTAAAATCTAATTTTAGTCGTTCATTAAGATAAATGAAACACAACACCCATTATTTTAGCAAATTTGTTTGGTGAATACCATATTATTAAGGATTCTTAAGGGATAGCTAAGCCCTGGATCAGTCTGGGGCCACCGTGGCTAAGGCCGCGCTATCCAAAACCTTGACTTGACGGCGACCAATCGTTTCGATCACGCCGTCTTTGACTAGCTGCCGTAGCTTACGGCTCAAGGATTCTGGCGTCATCCCCAGGTAAGCCGCCAAGTCTTGTTTACTCATTGGCAAGTCGATGACCCCGGCTTGCCGACCACTGATCTCTTGTAAATAACCGGCCAACCGCGGCAAGGCATCCGGAATGGCTAGTAAGGTCGCCTGCCGTTCTGCCGTCTTCAACCGGTCGGCCAATGCATTCAGCAAGGCCATCGATAGCTGGGGCATCCCAGTAATCAAGTCGGTTAGAGAGGCCCGGGAAATCGTGCACAGTTCACTGTCCTGGGTGGCTTCCGCGTAAGACGAATGGATTTCATCCGTGAACAACGCGATTTCGCCAATGAAGTCCCCGGGATTCAGGACCCGTAAGACCTGTTCGTGGCCGTCTTCCGTCAAGTGGTAGAGGCGGACCTGACCGACATTCACGATGTACAACGTCTGGGACACTTCCCCCGTGCTAAAGACCGTTCTGCCCTTCTTAGCCAAAACGGGCCGCGTCACTTGGGCGACGGACGTTAATTGATCGGCCGCCAACCGCTGGAAAATTGGGACCTGCGACACGCATTCTAATTCCTGTTCAATTGATTCATGCTGATGTACATGTGCCATTACCGGCATCTCCTTTTTATTTTAGAGGTTGAAAGTAACATTTACGTGGTAATTCCTGGAACGAGAGCGTTTTGCCCACTAAAATCAGTTAGGCTAGGAGCCTGCGTCGCCCAAAGATCCCGACGAGTTGGTGATTACCAGCAACACTATGTTCATTAAGAACTTATTGTCAAACCAGCCGCTACTTGGGGTTAAGCCGACCTTTACTGGCAAGCACCCCTGTAGCCGAGAGTCCGCCAGTTTTCGCTACGAAGTTGGCAGCCCTACCTTTAACAAATAACAAACCATATTCACTCCCATTCTAGCAAACTTTGCTGGTTTAGCGGTGACGAATGCCTCACGACCCGAAAACCTTCACCCCCACGACTGATTAAGCCCACATTTGTGCTATAGTAATGGCAACTAGTTTTACCTAACTTTAAGGAGGAATTTTGCCATGACCCGTCAGACTCATGCAGCGTGCACGTCATTTTTAGCTGGTAAACAGGCGACCATTGACGGCAGTACGCTGATTGCCCGCAACGAAGATAACTTCGTCGCCATTTGGCCCAAACGCGCACAGATTCACGCAGCCAATGAACCGCGCGACCTCAATTTCATTTCCAAGGGCAACCACTTTACCACGACCCTGCCGAAAAAATCTTATCATTATACGGCAATGCCCGATACCGACCCTAGTGAAGGTTTTTACGAAGAGAGCGGGATTAACGAAAAGAACGTGGCCATGAGTGCCACCGAAAGTGCCTATACCAATTCTCGCGTCTTGGGCGTGGACCCGTTAGTTACTGATGGTATCGCTGAAGATGCCATGGTGACCGTCGTTTTACCCTACGTGGACGCCGCACGAGCCGGGATTCAACGGCTTGGCGACCTGGTCACGACTAACGGCGCTGCCGAAACCAACGGCGTGTTGTTTAGCGACAGCGAAGAGGTCTGGTACATGGAAATCGTGAGCGGTCATCACTGGGTCGCCCAACGGATTCCGGATGATGCCTACGCCGTGGTCGCCAACCAACTGGCCATTGAAGACATCGACTTCGATGACCCTAAAAACTTCATGTCTTCACAAGGCATCCGTCACTTTGTCCAGGCCAACCGCTTAAATCCCGACGGCAATCGTTTCAACTCCCGACATATTTTTGGCACGCAAACCAGTGATGACGCCCACTACAACACGCCGCGGGTCTGGTACGGCCACAAGGTGTTCACGCCCAGCGCGTTCGAAAACCCGACTAGCCAAGACCTGCCGTTCATCCGCCACGCCGAACAAAAAATCAGCGTCGCGGCCGTGCAAGAATTTCTCGGGTCGCACTACCAGGAAACGCCGTACGACCCACTGGGCACCGGCACGGAAACCGAAAAGCACCAGTTCCGGGCAGTCGGGCTGTCTCGTACCCAGAACTCACACGTCCTGCAAATTCGCCGCAACGTCCAACCGGTCTTGGCTGGCGTCATTTGGCAATGCCTGGGCAACCCCGCATTTAGTCCTTACCTGCCCTTCTACGCGCAAGGCGACCAGGTCGGCGCTGCTTACAGTGCGGACAACCACGACTACAATCAGAAGAACCCCTATTGGGCCAATAAATTGCTCGACGTCTTAAGCGAAGCCCACTACCACCAGAATCGCAAGCTCTTAGACGGTTTCCTTAAGCAAACGCAAATCGCCGGCTACCACCGCTTACAGGTCGGTGACCAGCAGGCGACCACCTCGGCCACGGGACTGGGGGCGTTCAACGCGACCACGGCAGCCACGATGGCCACGCTGATGCAAGAGCAAATCGGTAAGCTGGTCCAAGCCAACGCGGACCAATCGGCATTGACCTTTACCATGGATGCCGGGTTGTAATTTGGTATCGTTTTCAGGGCAAATGCGCTATAATGAAATTAGCAGCTAGCAGCGAAAGGAATGATTAGATGGATGAAGTAGTCCTTTTCAACCCAGGAGATTCAATTGGTAACTTTCATGATTATCATGAAGCTGTGCAGCAAGCTCAGATTTACCAAGAGCGTCACGATAAATCCGGCCACGTCCTGGTCGTCAAGAGCGAACACGGGGAACCATCATTTGATATCTTTTTAGCGGAGCAACAGCTAACGGATAAGTCGGAGCCCTCAACCAAACAACGCTACACCGTTTCCAAGAAAATGTAATCAAATAAAGCGCATCGCCAACAAAATCTGGCGATGCGCTTTTTAGTTTGGCGTTAAACGTCTGAAGGTTGAAAGTAACATCAATGCGGTAATTCCCGGAACGACAGTGTGCTGTCAATCAAAATTGGTGAAACCAGGAGCCTGCGTCAGCCAGAGATTCCGCCTGCTCTGCCTGTCTCCGGTGGATTGGTAATTACCAGCAACATCGTGTTAGAGACCAGCAGCTAGATCAGCTGTTACCTGGGGCTAAGCCGATTGTTACTGGTACGCACTCTTGTAGCCGGGAGTCCGCCAAATATGGGTTCAGCCGTGGGAGTTATCTTAGTGGCGCGGTTCATGCCGCTTAGATAACTGGCATCTTTGAGACGTGACCTGCGGCTCAAAGGCGAGGCGTCGAGACCGCCCTTTGGCTCGACCCGTCCGCCCCAGCGTTCCAACCCATATTTGGCGGACGGTAGGCGGCCAGTTCTCACTAGGATGCTGTAAGCGACTAATTTTTACGCCATGAATCGCACAGTGACCATGTTTCTAGCTAATTTCCGTCCTTCAATCTTCAGTTAAACGTGTTGCTCAAACAATGACAACTGGGCCTTGAGGTATTTGCCCGTCACACTGCCAGGTGTCTCACTGACCGCTGCCGGCGTGCCCGTGGCGACCAGTTGGCCCCCGTTGATGCCGCCACCGGGACCCATGTCGATGACGTAATCGGCGTTGGCGATCAGGTCCAAGTCGTGTTCAATTGCGATGACCGTGGCCCCCTGCTGGATCAGCTGATCAAAGACCTTGACTAGCTGTTGAATGTCCAGCGGATGTAGGCCCACCGTGGGTTCATCAAAGATAAATAGCGTGCCGTTTTGCCGTTTGCCGATTCGTGAGACCAGCTTGAGCCGCTGTGCCTCACCACCGGACAACGCCGGCGTGCTCTCACCTAACAACAGGTAGCCCAGCCCCATATCATGTAGCGTCTGTAAGGTCTGTTCGATTCCAGTCTCTTCAGTAAATATGGGCAAGGCTTCGTCCACGGACAGAGCCAAAACGTCGGCAATGCTGTAGTCATGCCATTTCACGGCTAGCGTCTCCTGATTGTACCGTTGACCGTGACACTGTGGGCAAACTTCCGTAATGTCCGGCAAGTACTGGACATCTAAGGAAATCTGGCCAGTCCCACCACACATCGGGCAAGCCCCTGCTTTAACATTGTACGAAAAGCGACTGTTGGTATACCCATGAGCCTGCGCTTCCGGGGTGGCCGCAAAGAGTTTCCGCAGCCGATTCAAAATATCCGTATAGGTGGCGACCGTGGAACGGACGTTTTTGCCGACCGGAACCGAATCGACCTTGACGACGTGACGAATGCCCGCCCGGTCCAGATGCGTGACGTGGTGCGGCAAGGTCCGATGGTCCACGTCGGCTTCGATGGCTGGAATCAGGCTATCTAAGACTAAGGTGGTCTTGCCGGCCCCACTCATCCCCGTGACCGTGGTCAGCCGGTTCTTCGGGAACTTAACCGCCACATCATCAATGTTGAAGCGGTGTTGGACCTCAATTGCCAGTTGACCCTTTTGCCACAGCGCCCGGTCATCCAGCTGCGGTCGCTCGCGCAACGTGGCTGTGCCGTTGAGAAATGGCGCAATCAACGACCGCGGACTGTGCGCAATCTGGTCGACCGTCCCCTCGTCCACCACGGTACCGCCAGTTTTACCAGCTCCTGGTCCAATCTCAATCACGTAATCGGCGGCCCCAATGATGCGGGTGTCGTGATCGACCACGACCACCGAATTGCCCTGGGCAACCAGTCCGTGAAAGGCCTTGATCAGCCCGGTCACGTTAGCGGGATGCAGCCCTACCGAGGGTTCATCCAAGACGTAAAGCACTCCCGTCGTGGCACTCCGTAACGTCCGGCCCAACTGAATCCGCTGGAGTTCACCGGTCGACAATGTGTCTCCTGGCCGACTCAACGTCAGGTAATCCAACCCCAGATCCACCATCGGCTGTAGGCTCAACCGCAATTCAGCGACCAAGTCACTACCTAATTTGTGCATTCGTTCTGGTAGCCAATCCACAATGGTCGTCGCAAATTCACGTAACTCATTAACGGGTAAATCAGCCACTTCGGCGATATTTTTTCCATTTAATGTTTGTTTCAGTAATTGGGGATTCAACCGTGTCCCGTGGCAGTCGGGGCAGGTGTCAAACGTATAAAATTTATTGAGTTTAGCAATCGTCCGCTCATTTTTACTGGTGGCCATGCTGTCCTCGACGGCGGCGAAGGCGTTCTCGTAGACGGCTTTGTCCATGTGAAAGATTTTGCCTTTACTGCTGGGAATATCAATGGCCACGTACTGTTTCTTACCGTGGAGCACGCGTTGCTTATCGGCCTCACTGAGCTCCTTATACGGAACGTCGATCGGAATCCCGATGGCATTGGCCACGATGGGCATAAAATTCCGGCCGGGCAGATGCCACGAAGCCACCGCGCCTTCCTCTAATGTCTGGTCTTCATTTTTAATAATCAGCGACGCGTCTAACTGACGCACCTGGCCGAGGCCGCCACAGGTAGGACAAGCTCCCGCCGAATTAAAGGCGAAGTCCTCCGCACCGGGAGCCCTAAACGTCACGCCACAAGTGGGACAGGTCACGTAGCCATCATTTTCCGCGACATCTAAGGTCGGCGGTACCTGGTGGCCGTTGGGACAGACTGGCGACCCCAGCCGCGAAAAGACCAGCCGCAAGATGTTAAAGCTCTCCGACATGGTCCCGACCGTTGAGCGCACACCGGGCACCTGGGGCCGTTGGCGCAGTGCCAAGGCTGACGGCAAATACTCGACGGAATCGACCGCCGCTTTGCCCATCTGATTGATTCGCCGCCGAGTAAAGGTCGACAGCGCATTCAAATACCGTCGCGCGCCTTCCGCATACAGTACCCCCATCGCTAACGAGGATTTCCCCGACCCACTGCGCCCCGTGATGGCCACGAACTTGTTCAGTGGAATATCCACGTCGAGGTCCTTGAGATTATTGACCTTGGCGCCGCGGACTTTGATTTTGGTTGGTAACTTAGTTGGTTCCATACCGTTTTCCCCTTTCTCAAATTAGTGCTGAGTTAATTTTCCCGCTAATATTGCGAGAACTCAAGTCAGGCGAATTTAAAATGGCCGGTTGATTTAAAAAAGTGGTCCTGACCATTGTCCCCTACCGCCGGACCCGGTATACTAGAAATATTGAGGGGGTGTGGCCATGAGTCGTTGGGTACCAGCGATAATGGTGAGTCTGGTATGGCTCGGTCTCAGTCTAAACGCGGCATCTCATCGGCAGTATCGCCGGGTATGGTGGTGGCTAGGCTGTTGGGGGCTCAGTCTCTTGACGTGGACGCCCGTGGCGTTTTCCTTTGGTAGTGACAGCGTCAGCATCATCACGACCCACTGGATTGCCGGGGGCATCTGGGTACTCCAACCACTGGGCCGCGGCAGTGTCGATGCGTCATTTTGGCTGAACATCTTAATGACCATGCCCCAAGGTTGCCTACTGCGCCTAAATTGGCCGCGCTTGCGTTGGCCCCAGTGGCTGCTGGCCGGCTTAGCGACTGGCCTCAGCCTAGAGACTGGCCAAGCACTGGGCAATTGGCTCGTTCAGTTGGGCCGCTGGGTCGACATCAATGACGTCATTACCAACTGCACTGGCGTCGTGTTAGGAGCCGCACTAATGGCGCTAGCACAACGTTGGTGGCAAAAGAAATTTGAGGGGGATTAACCATGTTTATGACAACTGGTGGGCTGAACCGGACCCACGCAATTCAAGGAATCTTAACGGCAACGGCTAGCACCATGCTGCGGTCGGAAAAGCCAGATGAATTTTCACTGTTTGACGGATTATTTGATGAGGTCAAACAAGACCTGATGAAACAGGCCCAGGAAGCAGACGCCGATGGTTTGATCGAAGTTCGGTTCAATACCGAGGTCGTGCGCATGAACGTGGCACCCAAATTTTTAGTCGTTCACGGCTATGGCACCGCCGTTAAATTTCCAAATTCAAAAAAAGTTGAATAAAGGGGTTCCCTTTTCTAGAACTTTAGTGTAATATATTACTTGTTGTTGAGTTGCCCCGATGGCGGAACTGGCAGACGCGCAGCGTTCAGGTCGCTGTTTGAGAGATCAAGTACAGGTTCGAATCCTGCTCGGGGCATCACGAATAACTCGAAAAAGCACTTCGCAATTGCGGAGCGCTTTTTTGTTATCTAAAAATGACTGAAAACAGCTGAAAGCAAGGCTAAACTACAGGCGAGGTGTACAAATCGTGCACAAATTAGCTTAAAAACAGCCGGAGACAGCCAGAGATGGAGCCAGCTGTGTCGACGGTGTTGGCTGAGGTTCTTTCTCAGCCTACAGCGTGGGGCGACTTGGGAGACTGGCGGGGCTTGCCAGGCTTCAAAGCGAACTGGAAGCCCGTTCTTTGGCTGGAAGTGTCCCCCATAGCAGGCGAAATCTCTGGCTGACGCAGGCTCCTGGTTTCACTAGATTCAGCGGACAGAACCTTGTCTTTCCGTGAATTACCGCGTCAACGCTACTTTCAAGCCGATTTCAAATGCTTACCCGCCAAAACAAAACCACCGCACGACATCACTGTCGCCGGTGGCCTTATATTACCGTCCCCATCAGGATTAGGAACAACTGTAAAATACCACATCTACTGTCAAGTGGCGGTAATCCCGCCTGTAGCCGCCGGGTTTCACCGGCTAGCTAACATACCCGTGGCGCAAATCTTGATGACGACTAAAAAATCGACGGGTCAACGACCTATCGATTTTTTAGTTTACTTAATGTTTCCGCAATTTCAGACTAGCCATCCCCAATGCCCCCAGTAATGTGGCAACACCGGCTAAGATGTAATTACCGGTACTTGCGTCATTAGTTTGTGGCAAGGTAGCTTGCTTGGTAGCGGTTGCAGTTGCGGCTTGCTGACCCGTAGCCAATTTGTCCGTGGCTTGCCGACCCGTCGTCTTCAAGTTCTGCACACCTGGCACTCGGGTCTTGGCTTGACTGGTCCCTGCCCGTTGCGACTTGCCGGGAGCAATCGTGTCGGCCGCACCACCGGTTGTGACAGTGGCACCGGACTTCGTCTTGTCCTTGGCAGTTGGCGTCGTGTCATCAATCTTATCTGCGCTCCCTGAATCGTTCAGCTTAGCGTAGGTGAAGATGACGGTCTGCCCATCCGCCGTGTAAGTGCCTTGCGCATGGGTGACGCCGGTGGCTTGATAACCCGTGATTTCTGGGGCATCGAAGCTAAAGGTATCGCCGATATTACCGGTTTCAACGGACTGACTGATGACCTTACCATCTTGATCAACATTGACGATGGTAACCGTCCCCGTTGTGACACCTGGTTCCGGCGTTTCTGGGGTCACGGTTCCCGTCTTCATATTATTCTTGATGGAGAAGTTAACCCACGCATCCATATCTCTGGAAATACTATCAGCCATCTTGACCCGAATGACATAGTTCCCATTCTTGGCTTCTGGACCGGCCACCAGCAGGAAACTACCAGGGTTAGCCGGATTGGCAACAATCGTGAACCAGCTAGAGGCATCCGTTTGCGTTTCGGCCCACGCGTTGTGACTCGTGATTCCCGCCGTACTGTCGGCTGAGTAAACGATGGTTGCGCCGTTATTAAATTTGCCAGGAGCTAATTTAACATCGGTGACCTTTTCACCAGTGGTAAAGTCCATGAAGTCGAAGAGCCCTTCAGTTGGATCAAACTTATTATTGGCGTTGGTCACTGTGTGGTGTCCGTTATCTAACGTTTGCCCATTCCCTACGACGAAGGCTCCAGGCCGATAAGTCCCTGGCGCAATGGCCGTGGTAATTTCGTTGGTCCCATACTCGATTGAATCCAACGTGGCCGTACTTGGTAACTGCCCAGTGAACTTATTTTTAGAAATCCGCAACATGGTGATTGACCAGTTGGAAATATCTGGCAGCTGACCACTTAATTGATTATTATTGACACTCAGTGAGAAGAGATTCTTCAAGTACGAGATGTCCGGCAGATTCCCCGTTAACTGGTTATCGTCCAGATTCAGCATGTACAGTTCTGGATAAGCTGTCAGATCAGGGAAGCTTCCGTTCAGATTCAACCCGCTTAAGGTTAAGTGCTGTAACTGATCATTGTTAGCAAGGTAAGTCTGCATGACTGTGTCTGGAGAAATTCCCCAGTCCGTCACGGTATCATCCGCGTTGAAGAGTTCGAATTGCCGCAGGTTAGGCGCAAATGAGAAGTCAATCATCCCGTCCAATGGCAATTCGGCATCGCTGAGCTTGAAAGTTCTGAGGTTGGTGAAGTACTGGAGTCCTTCTAAGCTCTTGATTGGTCCCAAATCAAAGTATTCTTGCAGGGTATTCACACCATATTTCATCCAGCCATCAAAACCAGCGTACTGGTACAGATTAGCCGAGGTGACTGTGTGGTTGCCGCCATAGTATTGTTGATCAATCGAGCCGATGATCAATGCCCGTAAATTGGCATCCGGAAGCCATTCCGCGGCGTCTTTCCCAGAGATACTGCTAAAGTCTGGCGCCCGGTAAACCGGTACGGCCACCAAGGTCTTGGGACCACTGGCAACCGTCATAGCCGCCATCCGCATCATTGGCCGCCGGGATCCCGTGTTAACCGTTGGTGCGACCGGGTCCACTTGAGGAGTAGCCGGTGTTTGCGGGTTCGGGTTAGCCTGAAGATTATCTTGCTTTTCTGAATTATCAATTACGTCACCAGGTTGTTGATTATCTTTGTTAGCGTTTACATTTTCGTCTTGTTGTTCATCTTCGTGGTTCAGATTCTGTTGCTGATCAACTGAAGTGTTATCCTTAACTGCTGAATTTTCCGGTGCTGAAGTATCATCTTTAACATCGTTGTCTTTGACTATATCGTTGGCGTCTTGACTATCGCCCTTGACCACGTCCTTGGCATCTTGGCTGTCGTCCTTGATTTCATCATTGTCTTGAATCGCATCGACCGGTTTGTTGGTGTCCCCTTCACTTGATTCGGCACCGACTGAATCCTTAGCTGGTGTGGCCGCCGGTTCAGCTAACACTTCTGTAGCTGGTTCAGTCGCATTCGTATCAGCTTGCGCGGACAGGCCGGTTCCCCCGACGAGCCCCAGGCCAACCGTCGCTACCGTAATGCATGCGTAAAGCCAATGCTTGCCTGCCTTGTATGCTTTATAATGTTCTTTAGTCCCAACTAAATTCCGCGTTCTCATGATTCGTTTCCTCCTCGTTGGCGACGGCTAAACCTGTCGCAATCCTTCCCTAGTAAGGCTATACCTTAAACTATTATTGCCAAGCTGCCGGTCAACAATGACCGTTTAAAGATTCTCCACAAATTTATTATGGTTTTACATCTTTTCTCACACATTATTATATGTGGATAAATCTTTCTACACCCTCATTGTACCTAACCCCACGTAAATAGCAAGCAAAACTATGTATGCTCAAAACCAGTTCGCCTGGTTTTCATTCCCACCATAAACTAGGGGTTATATTCAATTGAACTATCGTCTGATAATTGTTTTACATTGTGATTTATTAAAGTTGCCTTCGTTGTGTCCTCATGCGATTCTAATGGACGATTTCACTAGTTTTACTTTCCTTTTACAAAACTTCTGCTATACTTAGATGCATATCGTTAACTAACTAAGTCATTTTGTTTTTCATTGACGAAACGGGCCATTCTTAGTAATCTGTCACATTATTCGGGGGGGATTTGCACCCACCGTGAACGATTTTATTCGAATTTTCTTTTGCCCACCAAATAATGAACAATTCGTCACATACCCCCAACAAATCAGTTAATCCTTTAGCGATTTGTCAAAACAAAAGCTTGTTTTATCAATAATTGTTGAAGTTAGCTATCGATATGCTATATAATTGTTTAGACGTTACGTTAAATCGTTTTTGGAGTCATTTCACTCCTGATCCTGCAAGTCGGCCCTCACAGGCACTTTAATCCGGGAGTTTTTACTTGCAAGTGGCAATTTAATTGTATACAATACTCTGGAAAGTAATTGAAAGGAGGCCTGTGCCATGCCGAAAGTTACACCGATTCTTTTAGATGAGCAGCTCTGCTTCTCCATCTATTCTGCCAGCAAAAAATTTAATCATTTCTACCAAAGCACTTTGGCACCCTTTGGTTTGACTTACCCACAATATATTGCGATGTTGGTGCTATGGGAAGACGCGCCTCTGACCGTCCATCAACTAGGTGAACGCCTGGAACTCGACAGTGGGACCTTAACCCCATTGTTGAAGCGTCTGGAAAAGCAAGGCTGGGTCGAACGGGTTCGTAGCCGGACTGATGAACGACAAGTGCTGATTCATTTAACCGAAATGGCGACCGCTAAACGTGATGAAGTTTACGCGCGAATCGGCCAATGCCAAACGTTATTGGGCATGTCCAACGACGAAATCGACGACATGATGCGTGAACTGGTGACCGTCAAGAGCCAGTTAGACATCGTTAGCAATCAACGTAAGATTGCCAAGGAAGTCGACAAAGAACTTTAACCCATAACTAACAAAGCGCCCTGACTATTATAGCCAGGACGCTTTTTTCGTCTACTTAATCGTGAGGAGCATGGCCCCCACCGCAATCAAGTTGTTAAAGCCGTGTAGGAAAATCGTGCTCTGCAGCTTACCGGTCCGCTTATACACGTAGGCAAACGTTCCCCCCATCATGGCGTAGATCAGCCAGCTGACGGGGTTGGTGCTCATGTGCACGATGGAAAAGGCCACCCCACTGACGACGATTGGTAGCCAAAACATGTTCGCTGGAAAACAGCCATCTACCAGAATCCCCCGAAACGTGATTTCTTCAATCACGGGGCTGGCCAACACGGCCGTCAGGCTCAACATGACCATCGTCAACGTTCCCTGGCCCATAAAGGACGAAATCGCTTGGTTGTTCGCCGTACTGGTCTGGTGATAGAGCAGATTGTTGACAACCCCCAGAATCATTTCGACCAGGATCACAAAGCCGTACGCCTTGACCATCAACCACCAGTCTCGCCGCGTCAACCGTTGCCATTTTACTGGATGCGCCTGCCGGTAGACCCACAGTCCCAACGCAATGGTGGCCGCAAAGCCAGCTAGGTAGATAACTGCCCAAACGAACTGCTGACCTACCGTTCCGTTACTTAAAAATAATAAAGGCAGTTGCACGATGTTTAAAATAATCACTAGTAGGATCAACCAGAGCCAAGCCATGGTATTGCTGAATTGCCGTTTTTTTGTTGACAAAAAATCATCCTCTCACTTTTGTTGATTCGCCTAACTAACCCTTAGCTCCACGGTCAAGCGCCACGAAACGTGGTATTTCACCGTGGTCAGATTTGTCTCTTTAACGAAAAATTTATATTTTAATGGTAATTTCTTAAGGAATGCGGTAATATATGGTTGCGGGCAAGTTTTAGGACCTGTCCGTGAGGCTTCTGTCCTCATTCAACAGACTGATTTCATTTTACTCCCCCAAAGTAGATGAAATTTTTTGCAACATAATCCCCCAATTATGTTGTAACCTTACTCTTTGGCCATTGCGACTTATCGTAATGGTCTTTTTTGTGTCTAAAATTTAGAGCCTCATGACAATACTGGCCTATTCCTCATCCTCATCAAATGACGGCGTTCGCGGCCACAAAAACCAAAATAACAGGAGATTGACGACCGTTGCCAGTACGAAGCCAACCACGCCAATCAGCACCTCCAGCCACGCGGCGATTGCCAGCGTGAGCATTAACCAGATGGTCCCCCCGACAATGCCCGCCGTGAGGATGACAATGAGGATACTTGTGACTAGTTTCACGGTTGTTAACCCCTTTCACGTAAGTCTTCTGGTTCACAGCTTACCACGTTTAGCCGAATTTTTCGAAAGTTTTTTCAGGGAAGGATGTTTTCCTCGGTGAAAACGATTACAATGGACTTGTGAAGTGAAATTTTACTGAAGGAGTGACACTCATGACTAGTGTTTTAGTAACTGCACCTATTCCCCAGTCAGCTCTGGACATTTTGAATCAAGCCGGGCTCGACGTTGACAGCTATTCAGGTAGCGGATTAATCACAAAGGACGAGTTGTTGAAGCGAATTGTCGGCAAGGATTACCTGATTACGCCGTTGTCTACTCAAGTGGATAAAGACGTGATCGACGCCGACCCTCAGTTAAAGATTATTGCCAATTACGGCGCTGGTTTCAATAACATTGACGCCGCCTACGCCCGTTCCAAGAACATCCCCGTCACCAATACACCGAAGGTCTCCACGACTTCCACGGCCGAAGTCACGACCGGTTTGATGATCACCTTGGCACACCGGATGGTCGAAGGTGACAAGCTGATGCGGACCAAGGGCTTTGACGGCTGGTCCCCACTCTTCTTCTTAGGCCATGAACTGGCTGGCAAGACCTTAGGGATCGTCGGTATGGGGCAAATTGGCCAAGCGGTCGCTAAGCGAATGGCCGCCTTTGACATGAAGATTCTCTACACACAACGGCACCCACTAGACGCCGCTACGGAAGCCAGCCTTAATGCGACCTACGCCACCTTGGATGAAGTCATCGACAACAGTGACGTCTTGACGTTACACTGCCCATTAAACGACCAAACCCATCACCTGCTCGGCGCACCCGAGTTCAAACGGATGAAGAAGTCCGCTTACTTGATCAACGCCGCTCGGGGACCAGTGATTGACGAAGCCGCCTTACTGCAGGCCTTGCGTGACGGTGAATTGGCCGGGGCTGCCTTGGATGTTTACGAAGCGGAACCCAACGTCGACGATGGGTTCAAGGCTTTGGACAACGTGATTTTGACGCCCCACGTCGGTAACGCGACTGTCGAAGCCCGCGATGCCATGGCCGCCATTGTTGCGAAGAATGCGGTCAGAGTCGACAAAGGCGAAGACCCGCTGTACGTGGTCAACTAATTTAATACTTATCATGCGTCAAGAGTCTGGTCCTTTCCAGGCTCTTTTTTTGATGTCCTTCACTGCACCACAGCCAACCATCAACGGGTTCACCTTTAACTGCTACCCCAGATACATTCACACCACTATAGGCAAGAATGCTCGAAAACTGCAACCGATTGCAATTGCGCCATTGCAGTCTTTATGATAATATTTATTTTGACCTTTCTGAACGGAAATAATTGCTTATTGCGACCAGTTAGCCTAAGATTGACTGTGAAAGAATACGCTATCATTTAGCAGAAAGGATGACGAATGCGCTTTGAAAATCATTACATTACACGTCTTAGATGATTCATTGGAAGTCAGCTACCACCCGACAGATCAAACTGGCGAGCGGCAATTTATTATTGCCTATAATTCTGAACAAACGATTGGTGAAAACCTCGAGAATCTCCGTTTGAAACTAGCCGGGCTCGATGTGGACGCCGCCGTGGTGGATAATGCCTTGAGCTATCCCTTCTCCGATACGGTCGTCGGCATCAACCACCAGCGAATCGACATCGGACTAGCCATCACCAACATGTTAAACATCCCCGTCGTCAGCAAGCAAGCCATCGCTGATCAGGGACTAGAAGCCGCCTTAGCCGCCAAACGCGACTACTTGACCTGGCACTTGGACTACTATGGCCAATACCAAGGCAAACGCAATTACGGTCAGGAAGCCATGCTCACGGTGGGCAACGGGTTCTTCGGTGTGCGTGGCGCCTATACGGAAGCTCATGCCGATGACGACAACTACCCTGGCATGTACACGGCCGGGCTCTATGACCAGTTGACCACTAACCTCAATGGCCGCCAAGTGACTAACGAAGACCTGGTCAACCTGCCCAACGCCCAGGCCCTTTCTTTTGGCGTCGACCACCAGAATCCCTTTCAAATTAAAGCGGCCGACATCCAAGACATCTATCGGAGCTTGGATCTGCACACCGGGACACTGACCACGACCATGTTGGTCCAGCTGTCGACCGGTCACACGCTACAGATCAAGACCAGTAAGCTGGCTAACTTCAAAGACTGGCACCGGTTGGCCATTCGCTACAGCATTACCCCCATCAACTTTGCGGGCAGCCTCCAGGTTTATTCCACCATTGATGGTAGCGTTGTCAACGGCAACGTCGCCCGTTACAACGCCTTCGACCAACGCCATTTGCGTGTCACCGGGACTAGCCAACAGCCTGATAGTATCTTTTTGGAAGCGCAAACGCGGTCCTCACACGTTGACTTGGCCATCGGTGCCCATTTGACCGGTCCTGGCGAAGCTTTGAACGCGCCAACCGATACCCGGCCCAACGCGGAACAACAGGTGCGGCAAATGCGCTCTGTCGACGTGCAACCACAGCACACCTATACCTTTGAAAAAAACGTGGTGCTCTTCACCAGTCGCGAAACGACCGGCAACCTACTGACAGCGGCCACTGACGAGTTGAAGCAAGCCTCCTTTGCCGACACGCTGACTAGCAGTACCGCTTATTGGCAAAAGCGCTGGGCGGACGCTGACATTCAGATCAGCGGCGATATCACGTCGCAAAAGCTGACGCGGGTCAACCTGTATCACCTCTTCTCAGCGGTCCAGGCGATTCGCTCAGGCCAGATCGACGCATCGATCAATGCCCGTGGACTTGATGGTGAGGCTTATCGGGGCCACGTCTTCTGGGACGAAATGTTTGATTTGCCCGTCTTTGCGCTTCATGATCCGAAATTAACGCGGCAACTGTTACTTTATCGCTACCGGCGTTTGCCAGCGGCCAAGAAGAACGCGCAAGCTGCCGGATATGCTGGTGCCATGTTCCCGTGGCAATCGGGTGCGGTCGGCGATGAACAATCACAGATCACGCATTTGAACCCGTTGACCAACACCTGGGACCCGGACTACTCATCATTGCAACGCCACGTGTCCTTGGCCATCGCCTACAATGTCATTCTGTACAGCCGCATCACCGGCGACACCGATTTCATGGCCAAATATGGTCTGGAAATGCTCCAGGAAATTGGGCAATTCTGGCTCAGCAAGACCACGCTGAACAACGCCAATCACCGGTACACGATCGACAAGGTCATGGGTCCCGACGAATTTCACGAAAACTATCCCAACGCCGATACCACGGGCCTGGCCAACAATGCTTACACCAATCTGATGGTCACCTGGTTGTTCAACCAGCTCAAGCAGATTCGCCAAACGTTGCCCGCCACCACCGTGCACACCGTCGACCAGAAGACCCAGGTCACTGACGACACGCTCAAGCAATTTGCCGCCGTCAGTCATCACCTCAAGCTCGACATCAGTCCGGACGGTATCATCGGTCAATTCGAGGGCTACTTCAAATTACCTCAACTGGACTTCACCAAGTACCGGAAGAAGTACGGTGATATTTCCCGAATGGATCGCATCTTAAAGGCCGAGGGCAAGACACCCGATGCCTATCAAGTGGCCAAACAAGCCGATGCCCTCATGGTCTTTTACAATTTGGATGCGCCTCAAGTCTTGGGTCTCTTGCGGCAGTTGGGTTATGAACTGCCCCACCACGCTTTGTTCCAGAACTTGCAATATTACCTGGACCGCACGACGCACGGCTCGACGCTGTCCCGCATCGTTTACGCCGCACTGACCGCCATGGCTGGGAACATGGATCAATCCTGGAAGCTCTTCTCGCAGGCGTTGTTCTCCGATTACTACGATATCCAAGGTGGGACCACGGCTGAAGGCATTCACTTAGGCGTCATGGGCGCCGTCACGTTGATGTCGACACGCTACTACGCTGGGGTCGATGCGTTGGCCGAACAACTGACGGTCAATCCCCATTTGCCTCAGGCTTGGGATGCGGTCAAATTCAGCCACCTCCTGCGCGGCACGCGTTACACCTTTGCGATTGATCACCACCACGTGACCGTTACCGCGGATCACGCCGCAACACTAAAAATTGGGCAACAAGACGTTTCACTAAAACCTAACGTTCCACAAACCATTACTTATTAAGGAGTGCTTGACATGACTAAGTTTGCTGATATTAAAGGATTTGTTTTTGACCTCGATGGTGTCATCACCGACACCTCCATTTTGCACGGGACCGCTTGGCACCAACTCGCCGATTCCTTAGGCGTTGCTTGGAGCGATGAACTTGCCAACGGCTTGAAGGGCATTAGCCGGATGGACTCATTGGAAATGATCTTAAAGGCCGGGGGTAAGGAAAATGACTACACCCAGGCCGAAAAGGAACAATTGGCTACCCAAAAGAACACGAACTACGTGGCCGAAGTCGACAAGATGACGCCTGCTAACATTTTGCCCGGCATGAAGGCCTTCTTGGACGACCTGCGCGCCAAGGGCTACCAATTGTCATTGGCCTCTGCTTCTAAGAACGCACCACGGGTCTTGGGCAAATTACAACTGGCCGACTACTTCCCTAAAATCGTTGACCCAGCCAGCCTGACCCACGGCAAGCCGGATCCAGAAATCTACACTAAGGGCGCGGAACTCTTGAACCTCCCCGCTAACCAATGTATCGGGGTTGAAGACGCCGCTGCGGGTGTCGCTGCCATCAACGCTGCCGGTGAAGTCTCCCTGGGGATTGGTGATGCCACTGAACTGGGCGCCGCTGACATGGTCTTCGCTGACACGGCGGAAGTGACTTTGGCTAACATCGCTAAGAAATTAGGTTAATCCGCTTTGAGCACGCCACTTCCAAGATTGGAAGCGGCGTGCTTTTTTAGACTGGGAGAGTGGAACTGCAAGCGGTTAGCTAGTTTCAGCCATTTAAAATCAGTACCCAAACACCCCCTACTCTTACTAACGAAATTCAGCGGCTAGATGTAACCATCTGGGATTACTTCTTTAGGATTTCTTAATCAACTAAAGAAAGCTGAATTAATAGGTGCGCCAGCGGCTCGTCCACTAAAACTAGTGAAATCTGAGCCTTCGTCAGGCCCGGTCCGGCCGCCCACCGCGTTCCAACCCATAGTTGGCGGACGGTAGGCGGACATTTCTCGCTACGAAGCGTTAAACGAACGGCGACCCATTCACATTTTTGCAACAAAAAGCCACCAGCCGACTGAACGGTGGTGGCAAAGATGGTGCTTATTTGACTGGCGTCCGGATGTCCTTTAAGGCATCGTCGATTTGTGCCAATACTAATTCCGTGTTACCCGGAACATCAAGGTCGTACTTTTGTAAGTCGATCTTGATCTTAGGGCTCACATCGTAATCGGCGAACCAACCTTGGTAGGCCGTCCACATCTTCTTGTAGTAGGATTCCAATTCAGGATTGTCATCGAATTGTTCGTAGTCCCGGCCACGCTTCTTGATCCGGTGAAGGATCGTATCGAAGTCAGCGTCGGCATATACCAACAAATCGGGGGCCTTCTTTGGCAATTCATTCAGTTCGTTCATCATGTTGTCCAGCAGGTTGAGGTAAACTTCCAGCTCAGTGTCCGTAATGTTGCCTTCTGCGTTGTTTTCCCGCGTGAAGAGCGCATCTTCATAGATGGAACGGTCCAAGACGTTGTTGTCGTCCGCTAGGGCCCGCTTGATCATGCTAAAGCGCTTGTTCAGGAAGTAGATTTGTAGCAAGAACCCGTATTGCTTTGGGTCCCGGTAGTAAAGTGGTAACACTGGGTTATCACCAACCGGTTCAAAAAATGCTTGAGTTTCCAAGTGTGACGCAATCTTTCCAGTAAGGGTCGTTTTACCGACACCGATCATTCCAGCTGTAATTATCACCATGATAGCCCCTCTTTAATTCAAAATACAAGATATAGTGTAACATAAAAACGGCAACTACTACATCTGCTTGGCAAAAAAATTCCCGCCATTTCGTCAACTTTGGTTCTTGTTGTATAATAGAACCGCAACACGTCAACATTTAGGAGGTTAAATATGTATCAAGCAATCGTCTTTTTTGATTTGGATAGCACCCTGTTTGACGACCACAAGAACGTTTTGCCAGCCAGCATCGCTGCCATTCACGAAATGCAACAACATCATATTTTACCAGTTATTGCGACAGGAAGAAACATTTTTGAAATTCAATACGTCTTGGACGCCACTGGCATTGACTCTGTCGTCGGTGCCAACGGCAGTTACGTCCAATTTGAAGGCAAACGCCTCACCGCATCCATCATCGACCAATCAACGCTAGATGCCATTACGGCCTTTGCCAACGCGCACCATGACCCGCTGGCCTACTACAACCGCGCCGGCTTCAGGCTCAGCCAAGCCAACGCTGACACCACCGAGAACTTTCAACTCTTGCGGCTGAATCCCGTGGTGGACCCTGAATGGTATCAGCATCAAGAGATCAATTTCATCAATGTGTTCAACCGTGACAAAGACCAATTATACCACGATGAGTTTGCGGGGCAACTAGATTTAGTCCGCAACAACCCCCGTTGCCTAGACACCATGGTCCACGGCGTCAGCAAGCAGTCCGGTATCCGGGCATTATTGGCTAAAGCCGGCCTCCAAGACGTGAAAACGTACGCGTTTGGCGACGGCTACAACGACTTACAAATGTTTGACGAGGTCGACGTCCCGATTTCCATGGGCAATGGTGTGCCGGAAGCCAAGGCCAAAGCGGCTTACGTCACCACTTCGAACACGACGGACGGCATCGTCCACGGGCTTCGGCATTTCGGCTTGATTCAGTAATTTTACGTCACTGATGAGGTATTCGTTGTGCGCGGACGAGGCCCCAGCCGACTGACCTAACTTCAGACAAAACAAAAAATGATGATTGCAACTAGGGGCATCCCCATCGCAATCATCATTTTTTTCGTTTCGCATATTACCGGTCATTGGTTTCGGATGGCAGCAGGATAATCTGACTATCACCATCGTCGTAAGCTAACACCGTTTCTGGCAGTTCCGGCGTGTAACCAAATTCTGTGTCGAATCCCGCCCGCAACGTCATTTGATTATCATCCGACTGGACGTACTCAAAGGTCGTCGTGCCTTGGTGGTTGTGTAGCTTAAAGGTCAACAGATTATCTAACGGAAACAACCCTTGGAGGTCGTGATCAATAATCTGCCAGATCGCGTCAATCATATTATCCGGCAAGGCCGCAACCGTGCCATAACTCGCGTACCGCGCGTGATTACTTTCAAACATCTTATCGCCTCCACTTTTGGTTGTTTAGCATTATTATACCGTAACTCAACTGAAAACGGGACTAATTACCCCTGATGGCCCGTGACCTGTTCCGTATCCTTGCGATCGAAGAAGTTCACTAAGAATGAAATGACGATCAGCAGTGCCCCACCAATAAAGATAACGTGGAGCCCTTGATATAGAATACCATGTAACGTCGGCAGCAAGTGTGCTGGCAACTCTTTGGCCGTCTGAGGGTTAATTAACTTATTCATCATTGCCAGGCTAGTGCCCGGGTGACTGGCCACGCCACGCGCCATTTCCAAGTTCATGATGATCCCGAAAATGGAGACCATGATGGTTTGCCCCAGCGTCCGTGACAAGGTGTTAAATGAGGTTGCGACCCCCACTTCGTCCACGGCCACTTTACTTTGAACGGTCACGGTCGTGGTGGTGATGGTAATCCCAAAGCCAGTCCCACAGATCGCAGCAATGACGAAGAAGCACCAGAACGGCGTGCTAGCCGGAATCACGGCCATCGTTACGGCGCCGACTAAGACCAGCGCTAAGGCCAAATTAACAATGCTGTAAGGCGAGCGATTTAGCAGGAGTTTCCCCGCAATAAACGACCCGACGATCCACATCAACGAACTAGGCGTGATGGCAAACCCGGCTTGTGAGGCCATTAACCCCAGCAACCCTTGGGTCCACGTGGGTAAATAAACTTCAAAGCCCATGATGAAGCCACTTAACAATGCAGCAATCAGGTTTTGAATCACAAAAGTCCGGTTATTAAAGAGCGACATCGGAATCAATGGGTCAGCCACTCGTCTTTCCTGGCGAATAAACAAGGCAAAGGCCACGATGGCCACGACAAAGCCGATGATGACCCATAAGACGTTGATTTGACCTTCACCCAGCAGTTGGAACGTCAACATCATCGCTAATAAGCCGACGGACAGCCACAGGGAGCCAAACCAATCCATGGTAAACGCCTTGCGTTCGGTGGTTTCATTTAAGAAGAACCAAATCAAAGCAATGGTGATGATTCCAATGGGGATGTTGATAAAAAAGATCCAGTGCCAACTCAACTGGTCAACGATGAAGCCACCCAGTAATGGTGCGACCACCGCAGCGATTCCCCAGGCCGACCCATTGAGGCCCATGACCCGCGCCCGTTGCTCAACGGGATAAATATCGGCCAGAATCGTAAAGGAGACTGGCATGATGGCCCCGGCGCCAATCCCTTGCAGCGCCCGCCAAGCAATCAGCGTTTCCATACTGTGGGACATCCCCGATAGCGTGGACCCCAATACGAAGATGAACAGGCCAACCAAGAAGACCGATTTCCGACCCACAGTATCCGCCAACTTGCCGTAGATCGGCGTCGCCAGGGCATTGGTCAGCAAGAAGATGGAGAAGACCCAGTTCATGAGGGCCACCCCGTGCAAATCACCGACAATGGTCGGCATGGCCGTCGAGACGATGGTCCCCTCAACGGCTGACATAAATGTGGCCACAAAGACCGCCACGGTAACTAAACCAACGTTAGTTTGTTTCTTAGACATAATTTCCTCCTCACGTTGGCCCCACCACTCAACGAATCTACGTAGCCAATTGCTGCTACTGCCCAATTTCTGTTTTTCAGTAATATACCAATTATCGCGGCTAACCGTTAAAAATACAAGCTGTTAGCTTATATTTTTTCTACTGACGTAAAGCCGTCCATGCCAGTCGCCTCCCGTTACGTGAAAGTCTAGGCTGGAACGCTGGGGAAGGACGGTCCGAGCCTCAACCCGGTCTCGGCCCTTGCCTTGAGCCGAAAATCACGTCTCAAAGTCACCAATTTAGTAGCAAAAACCGCTACTAAATTCCCCGGCTGAGCCTAGATTTCACTTCACTCCCGGCTAAAATAGTGTTCGACTACAGTGGCTAACCTACCCACAGAAAACTATTAATCTCGCAATTTCCGCCATGTCACAGCAATTGAGACTGCCACCGGCGAATCAGATTTGGTGGGCCCAGCAACTGCCACCGTAGCCGAGAGTTCACCAAGTATGGGCTCAGCCGTGGGAGTTGCCTTAACAGTGTTCCTTGCTGTTTAGACAACTGGCGCCTTTGAGACGCGGTCCTTCGGCTCAACCGGTCAGCCCATAGTTGGCGAACAGTAGGCGGCCATAACTGATCCAGCCAGTTGTACCGTAAGCAAAAGGCCGGCGCGATTGTTCGCCCCGACCTCCCTGTTTCAGTTTAATTTATTTAACGGCTGCTTTTAAAGCGTCGACCTTGTCCAGGTGTTCCCAAGGTAAGTCGATGTCGGTCCGGCCAAAGTGACCGTACGCAGCGGTTTGCTTGTAAATTGGCCGCTTTAAATCTAACATTTGAATGATTCCAGCTGGCCGCAAGTCGAACAGTTGCCGAACAGCAGCGTTCAATTTGCTTTCAGCGACGGTCCCGGTGCCAAACGTGTTGATGTAGACCGAAACGGGTTCGGCCACACCGATAGCGTAGGCAATTTGCACTTCACACTTGGTAGCCAATTCGGCCGCCACGATGTTCTTGGCAATATAGCGGGCAGCGTAACTGGCCGAGCGGTCCACCTTGGTAGCATCCTTCCCAGAGAAGGCCCCACCACCATGGTGAGCAGCACCACCGTACGTGTCGACGATGATCTTACGACCCGTCAACCCAGCATCCCCTTGTGGTCCACCGATAACGAAGCGGCCCGTGGGGTTGATGAAGTATTTCGTCTGGTCATCCAACAACTCGGCTGGAATCACTGGCTTGATGACTTGGTCGATGACGTCTTGGCGAATCTGGTCTAACGTAACGTCAGGATCGTGTTGCGTACTCAAGACCACCGTGTCGACCCGGATTGGGCGTTCGTTATCATCGTATTCAACGGTAACTTCCGCCTTGGCATCTGGCCGTAAGTAATCAATGACGTCCGTCTTCCGCAGCTTAGCGATCCGCCGCATCAAGGCGTGGCTCAATTCGATTGGCAGTGGCATCAATTCAGGTGTCTCATTAACGGCATAGCCGAACATGAGGCCTTGGTCGCCGGCACCAATCTTGTCGAGTGGATCTTCGTCCCCTTCACGCGTTTCCAAAGAGTCATCGACCCCTTGTGCGATATCGGGTGATTGTTCGTCAATGGCCACGAGGACGGCACAGTTGTCGCCATCGAAACCGTACTGGCCATCCGTGTAGCCGATTTCCTTAATGGTTTCACGAACCACTTTTTGGATGTCGACGTAGGCCTTGGTGGAAATTTCACCAAAGACCAGGACTAGCCCAGTCGTGACGGACGTTTCGCAGGCAACCCGGGAATCGGGATCTTGTTGTAACATCGCATCTAAGATGGCGTCACTAATTTGATCGGCGATTTTGTCGGGATGGCCTTCAGAAACGGATTCTGAAGTAAATAAATGTCTTTCTTGCAATGGATATTCCCCCTAGATATAGTAGACGGCGAGTTGACCGATAATCTCAACGCCATTCGGTTACAAGGCAGCTTCACAAAACGCGTGAATCCTATCGGGAATTGACTCATAACTCAAGAATTTTACCACAAATCCGGCCGACTTAAAAGGAAGCGCCGGTAATTTTCTCAAAGAACCGTTGACCCGCGGCCAAATAATTACTAAGATAAAAGGCAATACTATAATCAGTTGAAACGGAGCGATTCCATGACCACTCTCATGGCCTTCTTCAAAAACCGAACAGTCCAACAACTGTTCATCTTTATCTTTTGTCAAAATTTTCTGTGGTGGCTAGCGGGTACGACCGCCGCGACCGGTACCCCACTGGCGACTGACGTAAAATTCTTCCTGGCCATCTATGGCATCTTCCTGGCAGCCGGCGTCTTTCTCATCTTGAAACGTCACTTTCAATCGACTATCGGCCCCATCCTGGTCGTGGCAGCCGCAACCATGGGGTTTCTCGCTGCACCGAACGCCCATTTGATCCAGATTTTTGCGCTATTGCTGTGCATCTTCTTGGTACTGGCCTGCGTGCCGCAATTGGGTCTGCAGTCCGTCTACGGCCTGATTGTCTTTAGTGTGCTGGCCGGATGCGGCGTCCCGGTGATTTTATTTTTCTTACGGAACCATTATCTCGCGTTACAGTTTTTACGTCCCTTGATTCCACTGATGGGCAGTTATTTAGCCTTTTTTGAGTCGTACTATTTAACAGCCGAACGGGACTGGCGGTTAACCTTAATCGCCCCAATTATTTGTGTTCTTTCCTTATTTATGTTGCCAATCTCTTGGCATTTGCTCATCATCATTTTATTATTAGCGGCGCATTGGTGGCTCCAGCCCCGTCTCAACCAACGCTATCAGCTCGTTTTCTCGGGCATCTGCCAATTTTTGGCCGGCGTTCTCATTTTGTATTAACCATTAAGTCGCCTAATGGTCTTGGCCGAGACTTTAAAGTTTCGCTAAACCAGCGCCCGACGACTACCGTTTTCCCGCTAAACCATGCTAGAATAAGGCATCATCTCATAATGGAGGAACCAAAATGCCCGAAATCAAAGTGATTGGCGATATCCTCAGTGGGAAATTCCAACCCACGCTCACCGGCAATCGTGTCGTGGATGCCGCCTTACTGGCTCACTTTTGTCAAAACCTGGCGACTGCGCTACACTTACCCCTCACGCAGGTCCATGCCGAACATCATTGGGACCTCACGATAGCTCCCGAGGCGCTCTACCTGATTGACGACCAAATTCTCGGTAGTAACCAGCATCTGCGGAGTCGGCCCAACGTCATCGGCGTCGCCCACAAGGACCTTTTGCGGGGCCAAATTACTGCCACCAAACGTCTCTTGGCTGATAAATTAGCCCTGAATTCAACCACCAACTGAGATTGACCAATCCGCAAGTGATTGGTCAATTTTTGTGTCCGCCATTACGTGAACTCTTTAATTTTTAAAATCGTCCCGTGCAGTCCGGGAGAGCACGCCTCTAATTCCTGTTGTAGCCGCATCAGGCCGTCCGTCAACGGGACTTCCTTCCCCGCCACGAAGAACTGCGATTTCTCCCAGTACAAATGTTGTCCGTGAACGTCAAATTTGCGCCGCAACCGGAAATTCAAGCGGTCATACATCAAGGTCTCCACCACCGTGCCTGTCCTAAACTCACAATGCATGGCTGCCGCCAATTCTTGATCTGAGAAACTGTGTTTGCGATGCGACTCTCGGTCCCACAGCTCCAGGCGATAAGTCAACCCCACGGTGTTTTGCAGGAAGTGCCCGACCAGCCCAAAGAAGTTCAACCGGAAATGGGCTAGGTCCCCGACGTCCAAATAAAATTGGCGTTGCTGCTGATAGTGGTCTAACGGCGCTTGTAAGGCATTTTCGATGCGGCGGGTCACTAACTGATAGGCTTGACGCAGCTCTAAAAACTCATCGATCAGTTGCCGATCTTGGTCTGAAATGGGCATGTACAGCGCTTCTTCAACGTCTAAGATCCGCTTGATCTCCTGTGGTGCAGATGTCATTGGCTTTTCTCCTCCCTTTACCTAGCGTTTGCTAGTGCTGATTCTAAATTAACACACTTCGTCTCTAATTAACAGTCCTGATTATTAATATGCAGATAATCACGATCAGGCGGTAGCCACCTTACCTTGCAGGTTTTCTGTAAGAAGTCACTGAGTGAGCGCTACCTACTCGTATAATTATCCATAACCCCAGGCGAAATGCAGTCGCCTTGCAATTAAACCTTTAATAATGGGAGAAAAAACTTTTTTGCGTTTCCTGCTTGCCTTGCCTTTTCCCCACCGCCCCGGTATATTTAAGGCATCATAGAGGAGGCATTTTCATGACAGAAATTTTAGTTACCACGACGGAACGCATCCCTGGCCACGAATACGAAGTCATCGGCGAAGTCTTCGGGTTAACGACCCAATCCAAGAACGTTATTCGCAACATCGGGGCATCCTTGAAGAATGTGGTCGGCGGCGAAATCAAGGACTACACCAAAATGCTGGACGAAGCCCGCAACGTGGCAGTCGATCGGTTACGCACCAATGCCAGCAATATGGGAGCCGACGCCGTGGTCATGATGCGATTTGATTCAGGGTCGATCGGTACCGACATGCAATCCGTTGCCGCATACGGTACTGCGGTGAAATATTTGTGATTTCCGGTTAGTTTAACGGTTTGATAAGCCAAAATGTTCGTTACACTTTCATAGTTCCGCTCAATTATCTCATGGTCCCTACGCCCACGTCGTTTTCAACGATCTGGGAGTGGGGACCTTTTTTATTTGACCAAATTTTTAACCAACTCGCAAACCGCTTACATGTAAAAGTAGCCACAAATGCTGATGTGTAACTGTTTTATGCCACACTATCCCGTTTATGGGATAAAGGTTGTCCACTTTGCAACTATTGTCCCGTCAAAACTATCCACCCCCATTGAAGTGTCCGTCCAACTCTTTTGGTTCTCGCTTTATACTAACCATAGTCAATAAGATAGGAGAGCGTAAAATATCTTGTGTAAACGCACAAAAGATTTCTAAATTGTATAGAAATAGGGAATGCCTTCCCTTATGATATTTAGTAACCACAGAAAACATCACAGGAGGCATTCCCCATGAATGAACTTACCACAGAAATTATCGCTG
>NZ_RHOB01000027.1 GCF_003946085.1 Levilactobacillus angrenensis
TTCTTTCTCTTGAAATGTGGTAGTGGATGGACATAGATCTGCGACTATATCCCTTTTTTGTACCCATTTTTACTCTATACAGTATACAAAAATATCCGCTGCCAGTAACCAATTAAGTTGATTACCAACAACAGATATTTTAGAACCCCAATTGTCGGGTGACCTGAACCAATTTCGCATTGATCTATTCTGCTTGAATTATCAATTGCTTATTCGCTGAAGCATCGTCACCATGCAACTTATCGCGGTAAGATCAGTCGTCTAGGACTTCGTCGTGAGAGTTGACCGCCAACACGGCAGACCGAACTGAGCCGAACGAAGGTCTCGACCTCACTAGCAACCAGAGATTGCCCCAGCCGTGGTGACGGTATTTCTACAGCACGAGACGACTTTGACAGCTAGCGGCGTCCATTATAGCCAGCGGAATCTCTGGCTGACGCAGGGGTTCACTAACTTCATTGGATAAAATACTATTGTTCTGGAATTCACCGCGGTAATTCCACTTCCCTACTTTAGAAAAAAGCGCAAAAAAAAGCAGCTCCTCGGTGTGGGCACGGCGAGGGGCTACTTTAGTGAAGTGCTACTTGTCAGCCACCAACAGTTATTCGCTGATGTCGACCGCCAAACGATTTCTCATCGATAAATATAACACTGTCCTGTTAGGTTCACAAGCATTTTTTATCAGAAACTTAAACGTTTTACTTCACGCCCTCAGCGGTTAACAGCGTCACGTCAACCGTGATTTCGGGGAACGGATCAGCCTTGACCGCGGCTAGCCGTTCTTCATCGGCCCCCCAATGCATCGGTGTCATCAACATCAAGTCAGCGAACAACTCAGCGGGCACCGGGACTTGGTAGCGAATCCGCTCGGCCGTGGCCGTCGGATAGTGCTGACGGAACAGGTCCAAGACATTGCTGTTATCATAACTGGCATGGGCACTGTCCGCCGGGAAGATGGCGTGGCGCAACTCAATCAGGTAATCTGGGTTGGGAATCACCTTGAGCAACTGACCCCCGGGTGCTAAGACCCGGTTGAACTCATTGTAAGCTGACGGGGAAAACAAGTCGAGAATCGCCGTAAACTGATGATCTGCAAACGGCATTTGGGCCAGGTCGGCAACGCAGAAAAAGGCGTCGTTGGCCAATTGTGTGGCCAGATTGATGCCTGGCTTGGATAAATCAAAGCCGACCGCCACGTCGCGCTGACCCGGGCGGTGACTGAGCACGTCATCTAATGGCGTCCCTTCTCCGCAGCCAACGTCCAAGATGGTCTGGGGCGTCGCGGGCAATTTGGCCGCAAACGCCGCCGTGATACCGGCAAAGAGGCCGGCCTGTAACATCCGGCGCCGCGCAGCTAACATCGCGTTGTCATATTCACTGGCCACGGCCCGCTGCATAAAGTACAGCGTCCCCTTCTTAGATAAATCAACGTTGTGGCCGTGGGGACAAACCAGACTGTGCCCAACGACCGTTTCATAAGGTGCTAAACACACCGGGCAGCGAAAGAGCTGGGTGTGCGCCGCTAAAAAGCTTGCGGCTTGATCAATCTTCTTCATGCGTTTTCTCCTCTGCTTGTGCTGGCACGGGTTGTGGTTCGTCATAGCCGCCAGCGAACTGTTGGTACCAATGGAAAATCTCGGTGGCGACCACGCGAATGACTGCGTAGCCTGGGATTCCCAACACCACACCTAAGACGCCAAACGCCTTACCAGCAATCAGTAAAATAAAAATAATGGTTAACGGATGAATCTTCAAGGAACTCCCCAGAACCAACGGCGAAATAATCCGTCCCTCTAAGGTCTGTTCAACGATGAACACGATCAAGACCTTCACCAACATCCAAGGTGACACGAAGGCCGCGACCACCACTGCGGGAATCATGGCTAAAAACGACCCCAAGTACGGCACCAGGTTCAATACCCCGGCGACGATGCCCAAGAGTAGCGCGAATTTCAGCCCAACAATCAGAAAGCCGACGTAAAATAAGACGGCGACGATAAAGGCGACGACCAACTGGCCCCGCACATAATTGCTGACTTGGCGATTCATTTCCCGTAATAGCTTGACCACCGACGCGCGTCGACGGACCGGTAACAACCGGGCTAAATACTCAGGTAGCTGACGCCCGTCACGTAGTAAATAAAAGAGAATAAAGGGCGCGGTCACCACTGCCACCACGATCGACACGACCCGGCTGACGATACCGCCAACGGAACTGACCGTCGTTTTCGCCAGGCCTGACAACGCGGTCGAAGAACTAGCCGACAGCTGCTGATTGAACTGGTCTAACTGTTCGCGCACGCCGTCTAAGCGGTCATCTTGGAGCCACTGCATGCTGGTCTGAGTCAGCTGATGCCAGTAGTGCGGCCATTCTGTGAGCAGCATCGTCGTTTGCCGCTGGACCATAGGAATCAAGCTAATGACGCCCCACGCCAGTAACAACGCCACGACAATAAACAGGCCGATGATGGACCAACTGCGGCGAATTCCGCGGCGCTCTAAGCGATCGACCACGGGGTTCATCAGATAGTACCCGATGCCCGCCAAGATGACCGGTAGCCCCAGAATCTGCCCCACCAGTACAAATGGTGTCGCGAGCCATGGGACTTTACTTAGGACCAGTAAAATGAGTAAAATAAGGAGCGTGACGGTTAGGATGGCAACCAGTCGATTGTTCATGACCCAGCTCCAAAACCACGACCGGTGTTGCTTGGATTCTGATTTCAAGGGCGTTCCTCCTAATTTAGACTGTCATCACGAATGCCGGCGGACCAATACTGTGGCCCCCCAAGCATTCATAGAGTGGATATATTGTACCATACTGTTAGCCGCTTTGCGTTATGCAAGCGGAGAAAGGACGACGATTTTGCTACTAGTTGAACCGTTATTAGAAAATTATACAGACCTCCCCGCTGCCATTCGGGCTGGCGCCAAACGCGTGGCCCTCGCGGACAATTTAGCTGCGGGTGGCACCACCGTCAGTAAAGGGGTGATGGCCGAGGCTGTCCGCTACGCTCATGAGCACCAGGTCACCTTAGACCTGATCATTGCGCCCCGCGGCGGCTTCGCACCCTACAATGGCGTGGAAATCAAAATGATGGAAGCCGACCTGTTGGAAGCCCAACAACTCGGGGTAGACGGCGCCATTCTCAGTGGCCTGACCGACCAGCGTCAATTGGACGTGGAAGCCCTCAGTACCCTGATTGCGGCGGCAGGCGGGATGACGCTGACCTTTGGCACGGCCTTCAATCAGATTCGGCCACAAGACCGTGGGACCGCGCTCGACTGGCTGGCTAGCCAAGGCGTGGACCACGTCTTGAGCACCGGCGCTGCAAGCGACGATCGCTTTGCCGATTGGACCGCCAGTAAGCGGCTTGCCGATGCCGATGGGCTCACGCTGATCCCCGCCAATGTGACGGCTAAGGATGCAGCTGACGTGGCCACTAAACTCGGCGTCAACCTGGTTTACGGCCCCGACGTGTTGGCGTTTAGCTAACGTTGTGAGTACTTGGCCGCCTATTTTTTAATTAAATGGCTACCCAAAAAGGACCCGCCTGGTGGATTGAAGTTGACCAGTCGAGTCCTTTTCTGTTGCGCGAACGCCCTTCAACGACGAGTTGCCGTGTGGATGTTAACCGCTCAAGGAACCGCATTTCCCGAGGAGTTTGTCGTTGTACTGCCCTTTGTTCGCATGCCCAAATTATTTTTACTTGGTGGTGACCCGGTCATCGTGGACGTGCACGATCACGGGATGTTGGGTGAAGACCCAGCTGGCGAGACGTTGGGGGCGCCGCCAGCTCAGGCCGGCCAGTGCCAACGCGGCACCGTCCATGGTGGTACTCGTGATGCCCTGCCGATTGGCCGCGGGTGCCGCACTGCCGACGGACCAATAGCTCATGACCTCGGCGGTGATTTTCCCCTGGTCAAAGGCGTTGGTCCCTTGCCGGCCACCGGCTAGACTGGGGATGCCCAGTGCGTGGCCAATTTCACGAATCAACACGGCCGTTTGCCAGTCACTTTTTTCGGTAGCCGCTAATCCCGATGAGCGCCAGTTTTTGGGGTAAAACACCATTCCCTGGCGGTCGTAGGTCTGCCCGCCTAACGACTGGTCGTGGGCCTTAGGCTGGGCATCGTGAATCACCTCGTCACTTTGCTTGGCCGACTGGACGACCTGCACGATTGGCTGGCCGGCCACGCGGTTCCAAAAGCTAGCGGCCACGCGGACCTTGGCCGTCGTCATCAGTTTAGAGGTCGTGTACAGCTGGAGTTTGGCATCCGTTCCCATGAAATTACTAATATCGTCCTTACCCACTCGATACCGGTAAGTCCTGGCCGCTTGGTCCAGGCTGGTGTTACCAGTATACCGAGTACCGTGGGTCAGTTGCGTGAGCCGTTTCATTTGCTGCGGCGACCGCATTTTTTGATTCAACAGCCCATCCTGAGTGGTGTAGGCGCGTGACCGCTGGTAGTAATGGTTGTTGCCAAACATCCCGCGATACATCCGGTTCATTCCCCACATGGCGCCGCCAATCAGCACGGCCAAGAGGAGCAAGCCACCGAGCCATTTCATGATTTTCATCTCGTGTTGCCCCCCTTCACATTAAAACGGAATCACGGCCGCGTTCACGCCGTTGTCTAACTGGGTCGTCGCAAACTTGGGCCCGTTAAGCTGGCAAATCTCGGCAAAGTCTGCGTCTGAAACGAAATCCGGTTGCCAGAAGGTCGTCCGGTTATCCGCGTAAATGGGACACCAGTAGAGTTGATGCTCCACAATGTTCAGGCGCACGATGGCCGCGTACGGTGGCACGTCGCGTTTCTTGAATTCACCATTGTTGTTAAAGACCCCGTTGCCAATACTGTAGAGCACTGGCGCCTTACCCAAGTACGTGATGGGCTGCAGGCGATGGGGCCCGTGGCCGATGATCAGGTCCGCGCCCGCCCGGACTAATCGTTGGGCCGTTTCTTCTTGGGCGGGCTTGATGTCGCCGTAATCCGTCCCCCAGTGGGCACTCACCACGACCAAAGCCTGCGGGTGAGCTTGCTTGTAGTGGCGAATATCTTGGGCCATCAAGGTGTCAAGACAGTTGACACCCGGCTGATTGGCGCGAGCGTAGAAGTCAAAGAGGTTCTCCGCGGGATTCCGGTACCAATAGCCGTTAAATAACGCCAGCTGTTGCCCGTCAAAATCCAGGGTGACCACGCGGCGCGCATCCGTGCGGTCATTACCGGCACCTACCGTGACCATGCCCGCAGACTTGAACGCCGTCAATGTCGTACTCAAGGCGTCGGGTCCATAGTCGTTGGCGTGGTTGTTCCCCAACATGGCGAGATTAAAATGCTGCTTTTTCAGTTCGGCCAACGTCGGTTCGGCCCGGGCGTCCAGAACAAATGGTTTCACGTCGTCCAGCGGGCTCGCCCCTTGCGCAAAGACTGCTTCGAAGTTCACCAGGTTATAATCACTGTCGCTGAAAAATTTTCCAATTTTGGCAAACGAATGGCCATAGCCATACTTCTGTAGCGCGTCGGTCTGGTCGCGTTGCTGGCGGCGACGGGTGTAATCCTCACCAAAATACGTATCCGCTAGCACGTTGACCACCGGCGTTTGTAAGTGAATCGTGGTGTTGGCTGGTACCAGTTGCGCGCTGTCGACCCGGTCATCGACCCAGTCGGCCATCAACGCATCCGCGGTACTCAGGTGCGGACTGTTGATGAAGGCGACCGCGTGCTTGCCCTGTTGGTCATGGGTGAAGTACAGCCCCGACCGTTCCTGCCAGTCGTTGAACACGGACCCCGCGATTTTGCCCGTCTTAAAAAGTTGTGAACGCTTGTGATGCAGCTTTCCGTTGACCATGATCTGTTGCGCACTAAGTAAGCTGAAAATGCCGTTGGGCAGCCGCGTGAACGCCGCCCCAATCTTGGTCAAGTCTGCTAAATACGTCCGCTGGGGCTGTTTGGTCGGCCGACCCGTGACGTTGGCCACGGTCTGATCAGACAGGTCCAAGGCTTGTGCGTGTTGCCGCAAAGCCTGCACGATTTGCCGCCCGTGAGTCCCGTACAAATGCTCAGCCAGGTTCATGATCACGTCCGGTGCCGAGGTCACAATGGCAATCGTCAAGAGGTCATACACCGTATAAGCCGCGTCTTTGGTGAGGCCAATCTTATGGCGACTGTGGTCTCGCGGCATCGGGTTGGTAATGGTCAGGGCGTCCGTCAGTTGTAATTTTCCCGCCGCCAACTGTTCCATGATTTTGAGAATAATCAGTAGCCGGCCGACCCCGTTGCGGCTGTAAGCCAACGGTTGGTCTGCGCCAATGCTCATCGCAAACGCACTCGCCGGCGTCGCCCAGTAATCAAGATTGTGCATTAAGTTCTCGGCGATGCGGTCAATCGAACTGTTCCGACTGTCACCTTTGATAAAAATCACTAAGTCCTGGTCGGCCTCAGCCGCAATCGCTTGCGTGACGGCTGACGGTGTTGTGAAATATCCACCATATCTGGCAAAGTCCGCTGCCGGGATGACCCAGTCCATTTCGGGACCATAGGTGTAAAACTGGTCAAAATTGGCCGCGTTAAGGAGTTGGGTGACCTCCGTATGCGTTTTAACTGAAATCTTGCGGAGATTGATCACCCGGCCCTCAATGAACAGCTTCTTGGTGTGGGGGCCAACCTGATAGTGCTGCGCATAGTGAATAAAGTTCTTGATCGACAATAGTTCCGCGTTGTGGGTATCGTCCACGATGGTGACCTGATGGCCGTTGGCAACGAAGCGGTGAACCTTGCGGGTACTGGTCTGCGCGCATTTTTCGCCGAAATCTAATAGCACGGCCGGGGTCAATTGCCCACCCAGCAAGTGGTACGCGGTCAACGCCCCCACCATGTCGCTGACCATGCCTTCATCCAAGCCGGTCGCATCCACTTTGCCCAACCGAATCCCTTGATGGATCAAGGTCAATTGACCATCTGCGGCCAACTGCCCCTGGTAGTCACTCGCTGGCGTCAGCCCGTACGTAATGAGATTTTGCGTGTAGCGATGCACAAAATCGGTGACCTCGTCTAAATTCTTAATAGCCGCGTTGACCAAAAATGGCGCGTCAGGCTTAAGGCTAGCGCCCATCCGGGTCTTGACGTCGGCGGTCAACCGCGCGTCCCAACCCTTTTGACCAGCATCAACTTGGGTCAGGACCGCCAAATCAAACGGTACCAGCGCCGCAATCCCAATGCGTTTTTCGCCTGGCTCTTGATAGTTGAATGCCATTGCCGCCAGCTCTAAAACATTGAAGTCACTCTGCTCAACGTTGAGCGCCTGAATCTTGCCACTGGTCCGGGAATTGTGATTGCCCACGGAACTCACGGTCGGCCCTAGGTGCTGCAACAGATAGGCAATCAGTGTTTTGGTCGTGCTCTTCCCCACGGAACCCGTCACGCCAATGTTTTTCCCCGTGTAAGCCGGCTGAATGACGCGGACCAATTTTTCCATGGCCTGATAGGCGTCGGGCACCTGTAACTGGGGCACGGAACTCTCGGGCACGGGGCGTTCCACGATTGCCATCTTGAGGTAGGGCTGCAGAGCGACCACCTTATCGTGATTGTCCTTGAAGGTATTCAAATACACCCCCGAGTTGCCAGAACCGTGGCGCCAGTGCTCCAAGGACATGGCAAAGAGCAAGTTGTTCGCCCCAATATCCCGGCGAATCTCCCCGCCATAAAGCCCGTAATGCTGGACCGTTGCCGTCTCATCTTGCGGGGCAACGACCCATTCGCCACCCACAATTTTTTTAATCTGTTGCATGGTCAGTAGAGCCACGTGAATCCCTCCAAATCAATACTTCTTCTCGTTTAAAGTTCGTTAAGGTCGAAAGCTAAAAATTGGCTAGAATCATTGTCATCAGGCGACTTCTCGCGTTAAAACTAGTTGTTTACAGCTTCGTAGTGTGTACTGGCCGCCTACCGTCCCCCAACTATGGGTTGGAACGCGGTGGGCGGACCGGACCGAGCCTGAAAAGCGGTCTCGGCCTCGCTTTGAGCCGAAAATCGCGTCTCAAAGACGCCAATTGTCTAAGCGGCATGAAACGCGCCGCTAAGACAACTCCCACGGCTGAACCCATATTTGGTGGACTCTCGGCTACGGGGCGCTTACCAATGAAAGGTCGACTTAACCCCAGCTAGCAGTTAATTTGGCAACCAGTCTTTGACTAACACAATGGTGCTGATAATCGCTAACCCATGAAGCTAGTGTTGGCTGATGCAGGCTTCTAGTTTCACTAATTTTAGCGAATAGAACACTCTTTAGCTGGCTGCCACCCCCATTAAATCAATTGCCAGGAAATACCATAGCGGTAGGCGCTTTCATAATTGGCATTGCGCCCATTGAACTGTTTTTCCAGCTGTAGCCAGTACTTGGCATCATGCGTGGCCTCCAGAGCCATCTCCGTGACCCGCTGGCGGGCGGTCGCCTGTTTAGGGCCCTGGCGTTGGGCAATCGCTTGATCGAATAGGTCAGTCAACGCCGCCGGGTCCGCCGCCGCCGCGGCAAAGGCCGCAAATTTCCCGGGTAGATAATGGTTGAACACGACCTTGACCTGGTCGCTGGCCGTCGCGGGGATTTTCTGTTGATGCTCAACCAAATACAGATAACGTGCCAGGCAGTAGGCCGCCATCTCCGCGTTCATTTGCCCGTGACGCACGTGAAAACTGGCAAAAAAGTCGTTGATTCGCAAAATCTCTGCCGTCACGGTGTCCGCGGCGAGGCCCGCCCGCAAAATACGCGTCATCGTCAAAATACTAAAGCGATTGTCCGTGCGGGCACTGCTCATCAGATAAGGTGCGGCGTTTTCGGGCGCAATGTTGTGGTCGCGCCAGTACCGGTAGAGCACGCCATTGGCACTACTCCCGGCCGCACAAGCTTGCCACAAGGCGTCTCGTTCAGTGTCACTAATACCAGGTAACGCATAGCGCATGGACTTGGTATACGTCGCCGGTTGCGCTGCTAACTGCGGCTGATGGATGCGCAACCACGGATGCGGTGAGAACTGTTGATTGGCCGCAAAGGTCTCCAGGTCGGCCAACTCGTCATCGCTGATTCGTTCACAAGTAGCCGGGGTCAACTGCGAAATTTGGGTCAACACCCGTTTGGTCGCTGCCTCCTGCACAGCCGGTGGAACAGCCGCATCCGCCTTTGACCGTTGCCACCAGCGTTGACGCGTCGGTGCGTTTGCTGTCGGCGCTTGCGCCATGAATGCCATCAACACGTCTTGTGAATTCAGCGTGACCCCCAAGGCATCGTGTACCAGGTGCTTACCCTGCCCCGAATGAAACAGCGCTGAAAATTCAATCGGCAACGTCACCGGTCCCAATTTATCCGCATCCAAGAGACTGCCGATTCTAAAATGTAGCGCTAACAAACCGAAGTAGACCGCGTAGACCCGCTCGAAAAATTTGGGAAACTCCTGGCCCCCCTGAGTCGTGTACGTGGCCAAGTCCTTTAGCAACGGGTAAAAATCAATGACGCGATAGTAGTCGCGCATCACGGGATACTCCCGAATGAAGGGGTAAATGAAAAACTGGATGTTGGCGACTAAGCCCCGCGTGAAGGTGAAGTCGGAGATATCAAAGTTAAGTAGCTTACGAATGTCTTGGCTGTAACCCATGAAAGCAAAGTCGGTGAACTGCAGGAGACGCCCGGTCCGTGCCTTAAAAATCGCAATTTGATGCGTCAAGACCTGTGGTAACTGGGTCAGCCCGGTCGTTTGCGCCCGGTCGGCCACCAACGGCAACGGATCCTCATCTTTGAGCATCGCAATCAAACGCTTGGTTGCTGGCAAAGCCCGATCCGTCCGCGTCTTGATAACAATGGCTTCGGGTGGGATGCGGTCCAACGCCGCTTGCATTTGCTTAGCCTGCCGCCAGTAATTCACGGAGTTCGACCGCATGTCGCCGACCAGCGCATCATTGGGCGCCGACTGTACGACGGCCACGTTGTTCAAGGCCAACGCCATTTGTAAGTCCTCGAGCTCGTCAAATTCATGGGTCCAGGTACTGACCACAATGCCTTGAATAACGCCTCGCTCCCGGCATTGTAGGAGGTAATCCATGATTAAACTAAAATCTACTTGATCGCGAATGGTGCCACACACCATCGCCCAAACTGTCCGCATACGACTGCCTCCTCCTCTAAAATTCCAGGGTTTTGAACTAGACATTGGTTCTTGAGCCACGCTACCGTGAGAGGTGGCCGCCTACCCTTCACTAACTACAGTAATGGCTATCAACAACGATAACCGCAATCTCCCGTGGGATGACGACTTAATGCACGATTGCCCGCGTACCACTAGTCATGGCTGAACGAATCGTTGCGGTTAACTACCAGTGTAGCCGAGAGCGGCCAGCTCACTCAATCTCCCGCCGCACGAAACACTGCCAATTCCGCTGGCGTGCCCAGCACGTGGACCGTGTCGACCGGAATGTCTTTGATGGTCACGTGGGCGTGGTCGGCCAAGAAATAATGGTAGAACGGGGCCACATACGTTTCGCCGTATTCAGCCAGTACCGCTGCCGCATGGTCTTGATACAACTGAAAGAAGTCCTGTGCCCGCCGGAAGTAGTAGAACCCCACTGAAGCGTGGTTCGAGACGCGGCGCTTTTCCACCACGTCCACGACCTTCCCGTGCGCATCGACTTGGGCGAACGACCAGTGATCACCCGGCGCCTGAAAGGTCGTCAAGTAGCCATCGGCCTGGTGCCAATCCGCCGGTAAAATTTGCCCGGGCTCAACGTAGGTGTCAATGTTGTAAATGGCCAAGCCATCGGCCGGCGTCAACACGGATCGGGCCGCCATGACCGTCGCCGCCTGACCAGACGTGAGCTGGTCGATTTCCACCAGCTGGTAGTGGCGAATCCCCGCTTGCGCAATCAGCCGGTCCAAGGCCGCCCGTTGATATTGGCCCCGACGCACCACGAAGATAAATTGGGCCGTCACCAGGTCGGTCAAGGACCGCATGGCCCATTCAAACAAACTCTTGCCGCGCACGACAATCTCGTGTTTCGGGACCATGACCCCAACCTCTCTAAACCGGGACCCCTGGCCCGCCATCGTAATCACTACTTGCACGTTCATCCCTCCGTAACGCCTGCCATGAACGGGGCAAAGGTAGTCACCCCCACCGCCAGCATGGCTTTTTGTCGGTCTGGTTTATCTTGATGTAGCGGAATCATGCTGAGAAACAGCAATGACGTGATCAACTGAATTTGCCGGTAAACTTGGTCATCGCCTAAATGTTCCCGCAGTCTTGCTTCAAACAATTGGCCCACCGCCGCCTCATTGCCCGTCACCAGCAGTGAATAGTCCAGCCGCCCCGTCGTATCGGCAGACACCCGGAACATATCAGCAATGATGCAGTCGTATTTCCCAGAAAAACTGTGCATCAGCTTGGCGTAGTCATACTTGGCATCCCCGTAGATGTCGAACTGACCAAATTTCCCACGGGGGTCGATCAGCCGCATGACGTGCTTGACGTTGTCGTACAAAATATTGGTCAGACAAAAGTCGCCGTGAATCACGCCCACCGCATCCCCCTGGAGCACGCCGCTGTGGGCGAGCACCGTGGGCAACGCGGCGATAATGGCGTTGATGCTGGGGTAAGTCGCCCCGTTGATGATCAGCGGTTTATCCGCAATGGCTGCGTAAAAGGCATCTTCGGCCAACAGCCGCCGTAGCCGCGCCACCGTCTTATCCAAGTACATGGTGGTCACCGTCTTTTGATAGGTCGTTGGGGCCACCTGCACTTGGTACTGCGTCATTTCCGAACGCAAGAAGAAGAGCTCGTCGATCACCTCGCGCCAAAACCCCAGCTCAAAGTTGCCATACAAGAAGAGGTTGTGCAGGCTTTCGTAAGACACGTATTCCATTTCCACGAACGGTGCCTGCTCATCCAGCGAGTAGTCAAAGATGCGCGGGGCCAAGTACGCCAAGCGTTTGGGTAATTTCAAATACCACTGCACCTCACCGATAAACTTGTCAACGTCAGTGCTCTCCTTGCGAATGATGCCGCGCTTAAAGTCAATCTGCATCTTGTTGAAGAAGCGCGCCTCCACCTGCTTGGCCTCGGCGTACTTGTCGCTGTGCCCGAAGTCCAGCCACTGCGGCGTATCCACCAATTTCAGCGGATGGTCGGCCGCATACAGGCTTAGATTTTCGTAAAAAGACTTGGCGCCCTGCCACAGTTGGGCTAGCGCCTGACCAGCCTTAAAGTTGAATACCCCGACGACTGCCGTGAACTGCGCTTGATTGGCCGACGGCACCACCTTGTCCGTGAACTGCAGGTGCTGTTGCGAATCGCTGGTCACGGTCGTCCAACGCCCGGCGTCGGTGACTTGATGCGTGAAAATCGTATCCGCCGACGTTCGGTCCGCTGTTTGAATCAGCGTATCGCCAAAGACCAGGGTTAAGTCGGCCAGTGTCGTTTGCGCTTGCAGTTGGGCCAATGCTTGGGCCACCGCTTCACTCAGGGGCAGTCCGCTAGCAATTTTTAATGGCGTGACTGGCAAGCATTTCTCACGCAGGTAGCTGACCACCGAGTCATCGCTGGCACTCACGGCCATAAACAATTGATATCCCAGCGGCTGATACTGTTGGACGAGGCGGTCGATGAGTCGTTGGCCGTCCTGGACGGGAATCATGGCCGGGTAAATGGCGCCAAAGGTCGTTTGCATGTCAGCGGTAATCTCGGCGGCGGACAAGACCAATACGGTTGGAGTCAATGCACCTCACGCTCCTTTGCTACCAAGTCAGCCAGCTCATCGTCATCGTACTTCAGCAATTCACTCGGTCGAATGGCCCGGTCATCCACGTAAAAGCCGTCGTGTCCGGCCCACGGCTTGCCATAAACAATCTCGTCGTACGGCACGTCGTATTTGGCCAGCCACTGAGCCGTTATCGGGGCCGTGTACTTGTTGATCTTACCGAGATTTCCCGCGTACGTCCGCATCTGCCGCGAGGTGAACAAGATGATGTGGTAGCCGGCCGCCTGACAGTCGCGTAACCGGGCAATCATGCTGGGCTTGGGCGCGACGTCCAAATAAGACTGATCCGCCGTCTTCAAGTCGCACAGTGTGCCGTCAATATCGACGACTAAACTCGTTGTTCGATCCATGACTACTCCCCCATTTCCGTGATTAAACTTCGACGCGAGCCTGCGTGCGGTTTTTAAAATAGTCCAGTAGTACGCGCCACTGTTCAAAGACGGCCTGTTCGGAATAACGCTTGGCATTCTCGTAAGCCGCCGCGCTGTAGTCTGCGAGTCGTTGCTGGTCGCTTAACAGGTCAATCATGGCGTCGGCTAAACCCTGCACGTCGCCATCGGTAGTCAGTCGACCACTCACCCCGTCGTCGATGATGTCGCTCGGCCCATATTTTACATCGTTGGCAATCATTGGCAGACCGTGTGACTGCGCTTCCAAAAGCATCAGCGAGAAGCCTTCTGCTCGGCTGGGTAAGAGCCCCAGTTGCGCGCGATTGTAAACGGCCGCGATATCATGCGTGTAGCCCTTGAAGCTGACCACGTCGGCCAGTCCCAGGTCCGCGGCTTCTTGCTTGAATTTCTTACCAATGTCGCCGTTGGCATACCCCCACAACTCCAAACGCGCGTCGGGGAATTGCCGGTGTACTTGCGCAAAGGCCTCAATCGAGTGGTTCTGTTGCTTTTCCGGTGCCAGCCGCGCAACGTGCACGATCAGGTTCTTTTGCCGCTGATCGAAGGCTTGATGCGGCGCGGCGATTTGGGCATCGGTCACGTAGCCCACGGGAATCGTGAAGGCTGGAATGTCTTTGCCAAAACGGTCTTCAATGTCTTGCGATTGTTCGGGCGTCGAAGAAATCACGGCATCCCACTCCCGCCAGTTGGTCAGCGCATTTTGGTAGTTGTTGTTCAGTTGCGAGTGCAGCATGTCGCTGGGGTCAGCCACGTGGTCGTTGTGCAGGTGTAAGACGCGAAATGCCGGTGTGTGCATGTGGAACAGCGCCCAGTCACACTCAACGGTCCGGTCGCAAATGTAGACGTTGGGCTCGCCGTTATCATTGAGCTCATCATAGAAGAAACGCGTCAATTCGTTCATCCCACTGAAGACCCAATCGCGGCCACGGTAATTGGCTACCCGCCAGCTGATGTGTTCCTTGCCCGCCCGATTCAACAGGTGGCATTTTTCCAAATGGACCACGCCATCCGGGCCGAAGTACTGTTCCTGCACGATTTTACCGTCCCAGTCGAAGAGTTGTTCGAGACACTTGAAGCCGCGCACGTCCCACCAAGCCATTTTGAGCGTTCGGCCGTTGACGTCAAAGTACTGAATGTTACTGATGTCCTCACTGCCCTGTCGCAAATAAATAATCAGCTGCATCTTCCCTTGGGCAAAGACCTGGACCTGATTGTCCTTGCGGGTTTGGGTGGTGTTGCTGGGCAGTGAAAGGTCGTTTAGCGAGAAGCGCCGGGTCGGCACGTTGCCGCTGCCACAGAAGAATTGAAATAAATTCACGAAGCCTGCCGTCGGAATACCAGCCTGCTGGATGATGTCAGACAATTCCATGGAAAAGATACGGGTCACGATTTTAGCGGGCACCCCGTTCTTGTCAAATAGCCGTAGCCGGTTGATTTCGGCGTGTTCAATCCCAGATTTGGAATATTGTAAATTGTCATTTAAAAAATAATACATAACGGTGCTCCCTTCTAAAATTGTAAGAGGCGTTGCCAACGGTTCCAAACTTTACGGCGCGTCCAGTTCTGGTGGGCCTCGTCAAAGGCGGCCTGGCTTAATTTTGTCAACTGGGCGTCATCCGTGAAGAGCGTCCGCACCTTATCGGCCATGGCTAGTGAATTGCCCCGGTCGATTAAATAGCCGGTCACGCCATCTTGGATGAAGGCTTGCGGTCCGTAATTGAATGGGTAACTGAGTACGGGGATGCCGTGTCCCATGGCTTCTTGCATCGCCAGTGGCGCACCGTCTGCCAGTGCCATATTGACCAGCAGCTGGTAATGGTCGTACTGATCCGCCAAGTGGGGATCGTAATCCTTGAAGGTCACACTGGTCGTCAACTTCAGCTCTTGGACCAGCGCCGTCATTTGCTTGACATACTCTGGACTGCCATAGCCGAACAGGTCAAAGGTCGCATCGGGCACTTGGTCGTGAACCAAGGCGAACATCCGCAAGAGTTGTTCGATCTGCTTATCCGCCGCGATTCGCCCAACGTACAACAGGCTGTGCGGCCGCCGCTGTGGCTGATCCACGACTTGATCCTTGGTTGCCGGCAGCATGGTCACGGCCGAAATGGCGTTCACCTTGGCTTGCGGATAGCGTTGCTTCAGGTGGTCGGCTTGTTGTTCCGTCGCCGTTAGAAAGCCGTCGAAATGATTAAAGTGCTCAAACGCTGGGGCCAAGAAACCATCGAGTGTGCCATGGACCGGATCATTCGGTTCAACGGCGTGGTTGATGGGCACGTAGATATACTTGCGTGAATTGTCATTTAAAGCCAGCAGGGGTTGGACCCCCGTGCCAGGACGGTCACTGATAAAGGTGGTCGTTGCGGGGTCCTGATTGCTAAGTTCACTCAAGAAAAAGGCAAACAGGTCGTCGGTGTTTTGGAAGAACAAGTCGCCCCGACCTTGATAGTCCTTCAAGATGATCCGTGATGCTAACGGCTGACCGTTGGTGTCCGGCACAAAGAATTGTTCCATAGCGATTGCCCCAGTTGGCGTGTAGTAGCGTTCCAAAATCAGCTTGCCATTTTGCCCGAAGTACTGCGTCGCGGACTTGAAGCCCCGCCAGTCCCACAGGTTGGTCTCAATCACGTTGCCCAGCCCATCGAAGAACTCTTGATAAAAGACCCGACCAATCGTCCCAGGGATAAAGCCAACGTTGCTGGTCTGCCGGTCCCCTTCAAAGACTTGACTAAAGTTGGCCCCCACCGTGACCTCGGAGGCCAACGGTAAGTTCAAATCATCCGTGTGCAGGACCTGTGTGGGCACGTCCGTGGCGTGTTGGAAGAAATCAAACATGTTAACGATTTCATCATCTGCCAGGTTAAACGTGCCAATCGTTTGATGTAACAACCGGTCGTAAGTCTTCGTCACAATTTGGGCCGGCTGCTTGTAGTGGTTGAATAACTTCACGCGGTTCATTGCGGTGTGTTCCACGCTAGAATTTTTCTGCAAGATGTATTCATTAATAAAATAGAACATCGTGACACTCCAATCTCTTAGTGGTTACTCTTCCCAGGGGTATTTGCCATCCTTATTTTTCTTGGTCTCCCGCATCATTTTCTTCGTGCGCTCATCCATGCGCTTGCGGGTCTTTTCCTTGTGCCGCCAACGCATAACCAGGACCAAGACCCCCACAATCACGTACAGAAGCATACGGATGGCCAACTGCACCTTTTTATAAGCAAAGACTGCCGTTAAAATTGCCATCGACTTCTCCTTTCAGTAAACGTAGTTGTAGTAGTTGATCAGTCCGGACAAGAAGTGCTCACAGTCATCGATTCGGGTTCGGAAATGGTCATGCCGGGCAAAGAAGCCGCCGACAAACTTGCTCGGGGCATAGAAATACATGGCCAATTCAGGTTGAAAGGCCCCAGTAGCCAGCTCATGCATGGCCCGTTGGCGCCAGACCCGGCGTAAGCGGCTCAAATCATAATCAGCCAGCAAGTCATCGTTGCCCGTCCGCTTGATGATGTCGGTCATCTTGACGGCAGCATCCAGCAATTCCAACAGCGTCGGATAGGCGGTATCCCGCTTTTCAATGAAGAGCAGATGGCTGAAGGCATTTTGCAGGCCGAGCTTCATGTAATCCCGGTTTTCAGGGAAAATCTGCAGTGCTTCGTTAACCGCGTAGGCAATCCAGTGGTCGTGGTAACGGCCGTAGTCATTGGCCACCATGAAGTCCAGCGACTGCTTCATCATTTCCTGGACGCGGTCGTCATGAATCAATTCATACAGCCGGGCCAGCGCAAAGGTGATTTCCCCTTCGTAATAGATAATGCGAAAGGCGTCCTTGACCGTCAAGTCAGGGTTCAAGACGTGATTATAGCGCCCTGACGGCTGTCGAAACGCAATCACACCGTTGAAGACCTGTTGCGCCTTGGGCAAAAATGTCTCGTCGTGGCTGACTTCTTGGTATTTACACAATGCTAAAATCAACATGGCTTGTGCACCCAATTTGACTTCGGGGTCCTGGTTCTTGCGGTGCTCGATCACGAATAAAGCATCGTCGACCTGCAGCGTTAAATTATCCAACCCCCAAGCCAGCGCTTGCTTAGCACGCGGCAAGTCCGCCCATTTACCAGTAAAAGCAATCGCTTCCAATAATGCGTAAATCGAAGAGAAATGCCGCACGCTGTTGTAACTACTGAGGATGCGCTGCTGAGCGGGATAGTAGCCGTAGATAAATTTGCCATCTTCCTTAATTTGCCGCGCTAAGAAATCTTCTCCCAGTGGCAAGTAATTTTGCAATTCCTGTCGGGGCGCAACTAATTGTCGAGTCCCCTTTTCGCCAGCCCCGGACTCATCCAACTGCCAAATCTTAGTGCCATCGGAGAAAATCCCCGCCGTGGTAAACGTCCACACCTGTTTAACGGCCGCTAGATCAGGTGCCGGCGTTCCGTTGCGCTTAGTCAGATACTTGCTGATCTGGGGGTAGTCAATCCACATTCCAGAAGGATTCTTACCAATGCGGTGATCCTTGCTCGGCTTGAAGAATTCATGCCCATTGATTTCCATCTCCAGCAAGGCCGTCTGGCAATTGGCATCAAAGCTCAAGCCCTGGCGCCAATAATTCATCCGTTCCATCGCGGCCAATTCCTTCTTAACTGCCGCTACAGGACGCTGCTGCAACGCCTGAACCACTTCAACACGTACCCAAGCGTCCTGAGGTGCCACTGCTAAGACCGCGGTAACCTGCTCCCACGCCTGATTGAACGTGGCTGCCTGAAAGAAATGAACGACCGCTCGCTTCTTCCGATTGGAAATGGAAACCGCCAACGTGCTTTGACCTGTCGACCGATCCGTCAGATTACCCGAATCAATGACCGCTTCCTTGAATTTTTTAATTATCGTTTTTTTCATCGGCAGGTTCCTCCAAATTTCGTTTAAATTCGTTAAAATGCATACGTCTATTGGTATATTTGGTTTATTCTCTACACAAGTTTATGTTAACATAATTTTACCATGCACACTATTTTTTTCATTTGATTTCCATAATAAATTGATAACGAATTGCCAATAAGCAATTCATGATTTCTTCGCTTTCACAATCGCCATGATATTAGGATTTGATTGCTTATCTTAAAATCAATTTGACTTAGATTGATTGCCTATTTTACTAACAAACTGCTCATGTAAGTTTATCATACCACATTTAAATTGATTAACCTTCAAAGCAGCTTAACTAGACACTTTTTACAAAGTGTGTGGTCATTACTAAACTATATAAAAAGGGCACATTAGTTTTTCAACTAATGCGCCCCTCTTAATTTAACTAGTGTCGCTAGGCGTTAATCATTGTCGTTCTTCCGCCGTTTGTCGAAGAACCACCATGATCCTCCACCGACAGCTGCGATTGCCGCCAGGATTGCGCCCCAAAGCGTCGTGTGATTATCTGCTTGTGCCTTGTCTGTTGCCGTTTCGCCTTCACCACTATTAGTCGTGTCAGCTGCACCACCAGTAGTCGTGTTCGCCTTATCCTTCGTGGCACGATCATCAGCTGATTTTTCATCAGTAGTTTGATCACTTGCCTCAGTTGCCGTATCACTCGCAACTGCTGGAGACGTAGCTGTCAAATCAACAACCGGTGTTGCTGGCGTTGCAGTGTTTGTAGCGTCGCCAAGTGGTGAAACTGTTGCTGCGGCTGAGCCAGTCGTAGCCGGTGTACCCGTAGCACCAGCGGTACCTGTGCTGGTTGCTGCGCCTTGGTCCGTGGTCGTACCTGCGTCGTTGCCGCCAGTCGTACCAGATCCACCTGCATTACTGCCAGAACCGTTGCCAGTGTTGGAACTACCATTGCCACTACCAGTACCGTTATCACTACCAGATCCTTCATCGCCATCGGAGCCTTCGGATTCAGAATCTGAATCACCTTCTGAACCAGTGTTGCTGTCAGAATCGGAATCGCTATCAGCGTCAGAGTCTGAATCCGTATCAGAATCGGAATCGGTATCAGAGTCACTATCGGAATCCGTGTCTGAATCACTGTCAGTGTCGGAATCAGTATCGGAATCGGAATCTGTGTCAGAATCCGTATCGCTGTCGGAATCTGAGTCGGAGTCACTGTCTGAATCTGAGTCTGTGTCTGAGTCGCTATCACTGTCTGAATCGCTGTCTGAATCCGTATCACTATCACTGTCGGAATCGGAATCAGTGTCGCTATCAGAATCGGTGTCTGAATCGGAATCCGTATCACTGTCGGAATCGGTGTCTGTATCTGAGTCACTGTCGGAGTCTGCGTCTGAATCACTATCGGCGTCTGAATCAGAATCTGAGTCGCTGTCAGAATCAGAATCGCTATCCGTATCTGAATCACTGTCGCTATCGGTATCCGTATCAGAGTCGGTATCGCTGTCTGCATCCGAGTCAGTGTCACTGTCGGAATCGCTATCAGTGTCTGAATCGCTGTCGGAGTCTGAATCACTATCGGAATCGGTGTCGCTATCAGAATCAGTGTCACTATCTGAGTCGCTGTCCGCATCTGAATCTGAGTCCGTGTCTGAGTCGGAATCCGAGTCGCTGTCTGTATCTGAATCGGAATCAGTGTCTGTATCAGAGTCTGAATCGCTATCGGCGTCGGAGTCAGAATCGGAATCGGTGTCGCTATCAGAATCCGTATCAGAGTCGCTATCCGCGTCTGAATCACTGTCGCTATCTGCATCTGAGTCAGAATCGGAATCGCTGTCTGAATCGGAGTCACTGTCTGTATCGCTATCCGTGTCAGAGTCGCTATCTGAGTCCGCGTCAGAATCAGAGTCAGTGTCACTGTCGGAATCTGAATCAGAGTCTGTGTCACTATCAGCATCCGAATCGCTGTCAGTATCAGAGTCAGAGTCGCTATCCGCGTCAGAATCCGAATCACTATCGGTATCGGAGTCACTATCGGCATCCGCATCAGAGTCGGAATCGCTATCTGCATCCGAGTCAGTGTCACTGTCGGAATCACTATCGGAATCGGTGTCGCTATCAGAATCAGTGTCACTATCTGAGTCGCTGTCCGAATCTGAATCTGAGTCCGTGTCGGAATCGCTATCCGCGTCAGAATCGGAATCCGTATCAGAGTCGCTATCGCTGTCAGAATCGGAATCCGTATCAGAGTCGCTATCGCTGTCAGAATCGGTGTCACTATCCGAATCGCTATCTGCATCGGAGTCAGTGTCGCTGTCGGAATCCGCATCACTATCGGAATCTGAGTCACTGTCTGCGTCGGAGTCCGCATCGGAATCACTGTCAGTGTCTGAATCACTATCGGAGTCAGAGTCCGTATCACTATCAGCATCCGTGTCACTGTCACTATCAGAATCAGAGTCTGAATCCGAGTCAGTATCGCTGTCCGAATCAGTGTCAGAGTCGCTATCGGCGTCAGAATCCGTATCACTATCTGCATCTGAATCTGAATCTGAGTCAGTGTCGGAGTCGGAATCCGAGTCACTGTCTGTATCTGAATCAGTGTCGGAGTCGCTATCGGTATCCGCGTCAGAGTCGGAATCTGTATCAGAATCTGTATCGCTGTCACTGTCGCTATCCGAGTCAGAATCCGTATCACTGTCCGAATCGGAATCACTGTCGGAATCTGAGTCGGAATCAGAGTCGCTGTCAGTGTCGGAATCTGAATCCGTATCAGAGTCACTATCGGAGTCAGCGTCGGAATCCGTATCGCTATCGGAATCACCATCCGTGTCAGAGTCGGAATCGCTGTCAGTGTCTGAGTCTGAATCGGAATCAGCGTCAGAGTCAGAGTCGCTGTCTGTATCTGAATCGGAGTCACTGTCTGTATCGCTATCCGTATCAGAGTCGCTATCGGAGTCCGCGTCAGAATCAGAGTCAGCATCACTGTCGGAATCGCTATCCGAGTCGGTGTCACTATCAGCATCCGAATCGCTGTCGGAATCTGAGTCTGTGTCTGAGTCGGAATCGCTATCGGAGTCGGAATCGGTGTCGCTATCTGCATCTGAATCAGTGTCGCTGTCAGAGTCTGTATCAGAGTCCGAATCGCTGTCAGTATCAGAGTCACTGTCAGAATCCGTGTCAGAGTCAGAGTCGCTATCCGCATCAGAATCAGCATCACTATCAGAATCGGTATCAGAGTCACTATCGGCATCCGCATCAGAGTCCGAATCGCTGTCTGCATCCGAGTCAGTGTCACTGTCGGAATCACTATCGGAATCGGTATCGCTGTCAGAATCAGTGTCACTATCTGAGTCGCTGTCCGAATCTGAATCGGAGTCTGTATCGGAGTCAGTATCACTGTCGCTATCCGAATCGGAGTCTGTGTCTGAATCTGCATCTGAGTCCGTGTCAGAATCAGAGTCTGAATCGCTATCCGCGTCAGAGTCGGAATCCGTATCAGAGTCACTATCGGAGTCTGAATCAGAGTCTGTGTCACTATCAGCATCCGAATCGCTGTCGGAATCGGTGTCTGTGTCTGAGTCGCTATCGGAGTCTGAATCGGAATCGGTGTCTGAGTCAGAATCACTGTCGCTATCTGAATCGGAGTCAGTGTCACTGTCGGAATCCGCATCACTATCGGAATCTGAGTCACTGTCTGCGTCGGAGTCCGCATCGGAATCACTGTCAGTGTCTGAATCACTATCGGAGTCAGAGTCCGTATCACTATCCGAATCCGTGTCACTGTCTGCATCTGAATCGGAATCGGAGTCAGTGTCGGAATCGCTATCCGAGTCGGTGTCGCTATCGGAATCCGAATCACTGTCAGAATCGGTGTCGCTGTCTGTATCTGAATCGGTGTCGGAATCGGTGTCGGAATCAGTGTCGGAATCGCTATCCGAGTCGGTGTCGCTATCGGAATCCGAATCACTGTCAGAATCGGTGTCGCTGTCTGTATCTGAATCGGTGTCGGAATCGGTGTCGGAATCAGTGTCGGAGTCGCTATCGGTATCCGCGTCAGAGTCTGAATCTGTATCAGAATCTGTATCAGAATCTGTATCGCTGTCACTGTCGCTATCCGAGTCTGAATCCGTATCACTGTCCGAATCGGAATCACTGTCCGAATCCGAGTCTGAATCAGAGTCGCTGTCAGTGTCGGAATCTGAATCCGTATCAGAGTCACTATCGGAGTCAGCGTCGGAATCCGTATCGCTATCTGAATCGGTGTCGCTATCGGAATCACTGTCCGAATCAGAATCAGCGTCAGTATCACTGTCGGAGTCTGAATCGGAGTCCGCATCGGAATCGGTGTCGCTATCCGTGTCTGAATCACTGTCACTATCTGCATCTGAGTCAGTGTCTGAATCGGAATCACTGTCACTATCTGAGTCGCTGTCCGAATCGCTATCGGAATCTGAATCACTGTCACTATCTGAGTCGCTGTCCGAATCGCTATCGGAATCTGAATCACTGTCCGTGTCGGAATCTGAATCCGTATCAGAATCACTATCCGTGTCTGAGTCGGAATCGCTATCGGCGTCTGAATCTGAGTCAGAGTCGCTGTCTGTATCGGAATCCGAATCGCTATCTGTGTCTGAGTCAGAGTCCGTATCGGAATCACTGTCGCTATCTGCATCAGAGTCTGAATCGCTGTCAGTGTCTGAGTCTGAATCGGAATCAGCGTCAGAGTCGCTGTCAGAATCCGTATCAGAATCACTGTCAGTGTCTGAATCAGAGTCACTATCTGCATCTGAGTCAGTGTCGCTATCTGAATCGGAGTCCGTGTCACTGTCCGAATCCGTATCCGAGTCAGTATCGCTGTCTGTATCGGAATCAGCGTCGGAGTCGGTGTCGGTGTCGCTATCGCTATCGGAATCCGCATCAGAGTCTGAATCGCTGTCTGCATCCGAATCGCTATCCGTGTCTGAATCGGAATCTGCATCACTATCGGTGTCACTGTCTGCGTCAGAATCCGAGTCGGAGTCCGAATCCGCATCTGAATCGGAATCTGTGTCACTGTCTGAATCACTATCGCTGTCAGAATCTGAGTCAGAGTCCGTATCAGAATCGGTGTCGCTGTCAGAATCGCTATCGGCGTCACTATCGGAATCTGTGTCACTGTCTGCGTCGGAGTCCGCATCGCTATCGGAATCCGAGTCAGAGTCAGTGTCACTATCGGAATCACTATCCGTGTCAGAGTCCGTATCAGAGTCGGAATCGCTATCTGTATCGGAATCACTATCGGAGTCTGAATCCGAGTCAGTATCGCTGTCAGAATCTGAATCACTATCTGTGTCAGAGTCAGCATCAGAATCACTGTCTGTATCTGAATCTGAATCGGAGTCAGTGTCGGAATCGCTATCAGAGTCGGTATCACTGTCGGTGTCAGAATCCGTATCAGAGTCACTGTCGGCATCCGAGTCGGTGTCACTGTCGGCATCTGAATCGGAATCACTGTCCGAATCTGAGTCAGAGTCGGAATCCGAATCACTATCAGAGTCCGCATCACTGTCTGTGTCGGAGTCAGTGTCCGAATCAGAGTCACTATCTGAATCGGAGTCTGTGTCAGAATCACTGTCGCTATCTGAATCGGAGTCCGTGTCACTGTCAGCATCCGCATCAGAATCACTGTCCGAATCTGAGTCAGAGTCGGAATCCGAATCACTATCAGAATCAGTGTCACTGTCAGCATCCGTATCAGAGTCACTGTCGGCGTCAGAATCGGTGTCACTGTCCGAATCACTATCTGAATCCGTGTCTGAATCGGAGTCAGTATCCGAATCACTGTCGGAATCCGCATCCGAGTCGGTATCGCTGTCCGAATCGCTATCGGAATCTGAATCACTGTCCGTGTCGGAATCACTATCTGTATCGGAATCGCTGTCGGAGTCCGTATCAGAGTCACTGTCTGTGTCGGAGTCGGAATCTGAATCCGTATCGGAGTCGGTATCGCTATCTGCATCGGAATCTGAATCGGAGTCGCTGTCTGAATCACTATCCGTGTCTGAATCAGAGTCACTATCTGTGTCGCTGTCGGCATCCGAATCCGTATCGGAATCTGAATCACTATCTGTGTCGCTATCCGAGTCAGTGTCACTGTCGGAGTCCGCGTCAGAGTCGGAATCGCTATCTGAATCCGAATCGCTATCCGCGTCAGAATCCCCTTCTGAATCACTATCGGAATCATCCACTTCGGCCGCAATTGCTAAATTAGCGTATGACTGTGCATCTGCTGCTGCACTTGAAGCGTGATCTTTAGATTCCTTAGCTGCGGAAGCTGCTGACTGCGCTTCTTTAGCATACGATTGTGCTGCTGAATTGTCTGCCGCTGCTTCTGCTGAGGAAGCTGCAGAGTAAGCGGATGATGCGGCATCAGCTGCTGCTTGAGCGGCCGATGCTGCTGAAGTGGCCGTAGAAGCGGCTGTAGCTGCATTGGCTGCATGTGAGCTTGCCGTTGAGCCTTTGACCGCATACTGTGAAGCCACATCCCCATAAGAGTTGGCAACGCTTGCGTATTTGGCCGCTTCAGTTGCTGCATCTGTGGCCAGACTTGCTGAGGAAGAAGCGCCGGCCGTGGAAGTCGCGTTAACTGTCAAGTAGGCTTGCCCTAAGGACATTGACCCATTCTTCGTGGTTACCACCAGCGTGTAGTAGCCTTGGTTGCTCGTCGTGACACCCTCAAGATTTAACGTTTCGCCCGTTTGTCCTGAAATGGCTTGGCCTTTACTCCCGGCGGTTGCGGAGTAGTACCACTGGTAAGTGGCCTGACTCGTGTCGGTCGTGTTCATTTCTGGCGTCCAGGTCAATGTATCACCCGTGTTCGCCGTTTGATCAGCCAAACCGTTACCAACCGTTACTTCTTTACTAGCAGAATAGCTGGTCCCATCCGCATTCGTAATCGTTGCGGTAATCGTAATCTTACCAGCAGAAGTCTCAGACGTTGGCGTGACCGTTCCATCAGAACTGACCGTTGCAATCGACTCATCACTACTGGTCCAAGTAATGTCTCCAGTTGCGTTTCCAGGATTGGTTGTCGCCGTGAAGACCCCTTCAGTCTGCGTATCAGAGCCGTTGAGAATGTAGTCATCCCCGTCAATTGAAATACCCGACGCAGCGATTTCACTGTCGTAGACGTCGACTTGGGCGACGTTACTATGGAAATCACCCGTAATACTACTAGTTCCCAAGAATGACGCATCCGCTTGGAACAGTAACGAGCCGGTAAAGTCATCGGCTGTCGTTACCGTCAACGTACTGGAAGCCATTGCCAGCATGGAATACCATGGCGTGTTGTCTTTCGTGGAATACGTTCCCACGGTAGTCCCGTTAGCGTCGGTGATGGTGCCAGAAGTCCCTTTGAGCCGCGTCCACTTTCCGTTGATTTGGACGTACCAAGTCGTCGAATGCGAAATGTTCAGGGCACCTAACCCCGTCTTAGCCGTGGACGTCAAGGTGATCGTCTTACCAGAGGTGGTGGAAGTAACTGCCGTTGGCTGTTGCGTGAAACCACCAGAGATGACCATCCCTAAAAGAACCAGTGCGTCACCGGTTGGCTTGCCATTAGGCTTGCCCAAGTTGTTCGAGTACAATACCGCATAGCTGGCGGCTTCACTGGCAGCAGCAGCGGAAACGGTGGCCGTTGAAGCCAGTTCCGCGGCTGTCGACAATTCTGCATCAGCAGCGGTCGAGTATTCACTAGCCATCGCGAAACTACCAGCAGCAACCGCTGAAGACGCCATCGCCATGTAGTTGTTGGCATCATTAGTCGCAGCATCCGCGGTAGCCGTCGCATATTGGGCTGCCTGTGCGTATTGGGCGGCTGCGGCCGTGTATGACGCCCCTAGGCTGGTGTTTTGTGTCATCGCAGCGGCTAAGGAAGCGGCTGTGGACCCGGCGCTTTGCGCGATTGCGGTGGCTGCGGAATCAACTGCGGCAGTGGCTGCCGCCGCAGAACTCGTAGCCGAAGATTGTCCATCAATGATGATCTTAGTTGCTTGACTCGCTGAGCTGGCAGCGGAACTGGCCGCTTCTTTGGCCCATTGCAGGTAAGTGCCCGCGTCAGCTGCGGCGTTCGATGCAGCGTTCAAATCACCTGCCGCCGCGTAGGAAGCAGCTAATTTAGAACTTGCCGCTGCTTGACTAGCATTCGATGCCGCATTGGAGTTAGCCGTGATCGCCGCATTATTGGCAGCGCTTGCATCCGCTTGATACAAAGGTGCTGAAGCAAAGGCGTTGGCCGCATCGGCTGCATTAGAGTTGGCAATATTGGCCTGATCCATGGCTAAGCTAGCCGCCGTTGAAGCTGCAGCTGCGTAACTAGACGCCAGGTAAGCCGCAGCGGAGGACTGCGTTTGCGCGGCATTATAAGTCAAGGCCACGTAGGAAGCTGCCAAACTAGCTGCGGAAGACGTCTTCTCACCAAATGCCGTGGCATCACTTTGAGCAGTGATTGCGGCTGCGGCTGCAGAAGATGCACTGGAGTAGTCTCGCCCTGCTTCGTAACTAGCTGCTAAACTGCTAGCCTGACTGGCAGCGGTTGCCGCTGAAGAAGCCAAGGCCGCGTAAGATGCCGTGTTAGCCGTGTGCGCTGCCGCACTGGAAGCGTAGGACTGAATCGTTACACTCGCGCCGATTTCAGTTGTCGTCGTCAATTGCGTGTAAGCCGAGTTGGCAGATGAGGCTAGTGAATTAGCCATCGAAGCTGCCGTTTGCGCGGCAGTCGCTGCACTCGTGGCTTGATCCGTGTAGTTACCATTGTCATCTGAAACCACAATGGTGATGACGTTGGAAGCTGCTGAGAACGTTGCCGTATTTACCGTTGATAGCAAGTAAGTTGCCGTCTTAGTCCCACTAACCACTAATTGATAGTAGTAGGTCCCAGCAGCCGTATAAGTTGGCGCATAAGTGCCCGTGGTCCCCTTTTCAGTACTGGTTGAAGCAATTTCCCAGTTCGCCCCATCCGTTGAAACATACCAAGTGAACGTTGCGTTACCTTTCAGACTATAATTCCGTGAGCCACCTAACAAAGCACCGTTATAGTAGCTCCCTAATGCCATCGTATTGCTCAGCGAAACGCTCTCGCCAACTTTAACTGCAGTGCTGGTCGAGGTAATCGTATTGACCGTGGCACCATCAGCGTTCTGATCCTCGTCTATCGTGCTTTGCGTGCCACTCGTTTCAGTATCGTAAGCCGCAGCCAAAGAGGCAGCACTCGAAGCTCCCGCCAAGGAAATGGCTGCTTCAGATGCAGCTGAACTGGCTACCCGCGCTAACGATGCGGCATCGGCAGCACTCGTCGCCATAGCCGCAGTAGACGCTGCGGAGCTCGCCAGGTTAGCAGAAGACGTCGCTAGTGTTGCGTATGATGCCGCACTCTTGGCGTAGTCCGCTGACTGGTTTCCGGCGTAGTCTCCTGCAACTTCGGCTAACGAATTAGCCGAGCTGGCATAGCCGGCAGCTAATACCGCGCTAGAAGAAGCCTTGGTTGCTGAATCACCGACAGCCAAAGACGTTGCCGTGTTGGCCGCAGATTGGGCGGTCGCATTGGCTTCGCTAGCAGTACTGTAGGCCGATAATCCTTCAGTTGCCAAACTATTTGCAGCCACCAACGCATCGCTAGCCGCTTCATAGTCGCCACTTAAAGCGGCACTCGAAGCCAAAACGTATTGGGCTTGCGCGTCACTGGCTAATGAGGTTGCGAGAGAAGAAGCATTGGCCGCCACGGCAGCCGCACTGTTGGCTGTTGAGTAGGCTTCAACCGCTGCCGCGTTACTGGTATCGTACTGCGTGGCATTGTATGCGCTACTTGCGGCCGTGGCTGCGGCTACCGCTGCTTCACTTGCCGCCGCAGCTGCCGAGAAGGTCGGCGTATTGGCGCTGCTGACCAAATCTTTCAAGCCGGTTGCTGCAGCTGATTTGGCGACTACTGCCGCACTAGAGGCTAAGTCAGCGTATGATACCGCTTCGATAGCCGCAGAACTAGCCGCCGACAAAGCCGTCGTGTAGCGGTCAATCATGGTGTCGGAATCCCCCATGTCGTCGGCAACGGCTTGCTTGTAGGCTGACGCTAAACTGTTGTAGTACTGGGTAATATCAGCAGCCGTCGCCGTCTTGACAGCGTAACTGCTGGTCGCATTGTAGGCGTTGGCAGTTTCGGCCGTTGGCACTAAGGCTGCATAGCTACTAGCAGCTTGCGCGTTGGCTTGAGCGGCTGCGGCAGCACTCGATGCACTGCTAGCCGCTGAACTGTCTGCCCCACTCGTTGCACTGGAACTAGCGGCCACCGTAACGGTATCGCTTTCAGCTACCGGCGTCACAACACTCTTCTTGGTCGTGGCCACCTTCGTTACGGCCTTGGTCACATTCGTATGCAGCGTCACGTCCGTGCTAACCGTTGCGGCAGCACTGGCAGCAACACTGGCCGCGTCTACAGTAGAAGAAGCCACTGTGGCGCTGGCACTAGTCATCGCGCTAGTTGCACTAGCACTTGATGTATTTGACGATGAGCTGGCTGAACTGCTAGCAGACGCAACTGATTCACTTTCCGCTACCGCAGAAGGCGCCGCGCTGCTCGGGGTGTCACTAGTTGCACTAGAACTAGCTGCACTGGAACTGGTTCCAGTCGTTTCTTGACCAGTGGCCGAGCTGGCTGCACTCGATGCCGCTGAACTACTGTTTTTTTGTTGTCCCGCACTACTACTGGATGCACTCGCCGCAGAAGAAGCGACCGCCGTTGTCTTCGTTTGATCTGCTTGGCTGGTTGTGTCCGCACTGGCAGATAGCGTTCCCGCACCTAACAGCGAAAAAGATGCTAGTGTAGCGAAAACCCAGGTCTTCCCTACCTTGTACATCTTGTACCGTAATTTGGGATCGCCGTTAAAAGCTTTATTCCGCATGAATTTCACTTTAAACGTCCTCCTTTTAAATTAAACACGTGATAGTTGAGTGACAATCACTACTCCCATTAAATATGCAAATATTTTGAAGATGCATGTTGAGTGGTCTATACACATTACCCTAATAAAGGGTATCCCCTATAAACCACTATCTTAACAATCGTTATTTTAACACAATTTTACTCTACATACTGTTTTAAGCATAAATTTATCGGTGGTATATACAAATTTTTTAATTATTTATCTTTAATGTTAAAACAATCACATTCAGATTTCATCTCACTGTTAGCCTGATAAACGGCTAGTTGTTGTATTCCAAGTCAGCTTATTAACTGCACTCGTCAGTTTATAAATGCTTATATATAGGCATTTAAGACGTCTGTAACTCATAGGTAAAAATTATCAAATGATTAGTGCCGGGGCAATACCATTAACGATAGGTCAATTTCATAGTTTTAGAGTCTAACGAAAAATATTAATTTATCATTAGAAAAGTTGTCCAGGTGACTAAATTTGTGAGTTACACACTTGGCCATATTTACAGTCTTAAAACAAGGATTTTGACTCGATTTTTGTCACAAATTACGTCAAACGTTTTATTTGAGTTACACTTTGCTGAAAGCGTAACAGTTGATTATTTCGCTTTTTAAACTAATTTTACGATTAGTTGTTGATTGTTTGCAGTGCCTGAGACCCCCGCTATTGACCAACGACGTGAGCTTTCATTAAATTTTATTTCGATGTAACCCGTTACTAAGCTGTTACTCGGCCTTGTATAAGCCAGCTAGATACGAATCTACTCGTTCAAAAAAGCCCGGCCGACCGCGAAGTCAACCAGGCTCATTCTCGATTATTTACTTAATTATCTCGGTTCTATGATATTTGGTGTTGATAGAGAAATCTGTCGACATCATTTTTTGTATAATAAAAGGGCACATTGCCCCACCACAACAACATAGTCGACGAAAACCAATTGAAAGTGAGAATGACAACATGTCCCAAGACCAGTCTACAAGAGATTTACTACAAATTAAAGACCAAAACATTATTAACTTCAAAGTTCAAGATACTTCACGTGATGCCTTACGGATTTATGCGGACTTAACTTATTCCGTCAGTGTTTGCCCACGTTGTGGCAAACACGAAATCGTTAAGAATGGAGCCAAGACAGTTAGAGTTAGAATACCCAATATCAGCGAGCG
>NZ_RHOB01000028.1 GCF_003946085.1 Levilactobacillus angrenensis
AACGCACCGCCTACGGCTACCGCAACTGGACCAACTTCCACTATAGAATACAGATTGAATTTAATATCCGGGTCCAAAAAAGAGGCCCAATTCGTAAGTGAATTGAACCTCTCAAATTCTCCCCATCAACACCGGTTGACAAAGAGCCAAAAAATGAGAACGTCAGTGTGTCACCCTTAGTGCCACCGTTCTCATCGCAAATCTTACTTCAATGGACCTTACCGGATTTGAACCGACGACCTCCTGCATGCGAAGCAGGCGCTCTCCCAACTGAGCTAAAGGCCCATACCACTTATGCATTCTATTATATCACGATGATTGAAAATGTTAATGCAAAAGTGGCTTTTGGTTTTAAAAATTTAGTGCTTGAATTTCTTAAATAAGTGTTGCCAGAGGCTTTGGCTGTCGGTTTGTAACATCAGACGCTGGTATTGGCGGCCAATGTAAACGGCGAAGAGGGCCGTAGCTACGATCAAGATAACCAGGGAGCCCCATTGTTCGCCCCAGCCCACGGTACCATTGATGATGCGCATTGGCATGAAGTATGACGAGAAGAAGGGCACGTACGACAGAATCTTGACAGCCAACGCGTCCATGTTGTTTTGGAACGGGAAGGTGGCGAAGAAGCCCAACATCCCCAGCATCACAACTGGCTGGGCCGCCTTAGAAGCATCCTCGGCTTTAGCGACTAGCGCCCCACTGTAGGCGGCTAAAATCGTGTAGATGACTACGCCGAACAGAAGGTACAACAGGTTCAAATTGAACAGGTTGTGGAACACGCCACTGACCAGCGCTTGATGAGCGACGACCAAACGGTGAATTCCCGCATAGTTCATGGCAATGGCGTAACCAGCCCAGCCGCCTAACAGGTAGATGACGATTTGGGTGACAATCATCAGGAGAATACCCGTGATCTTACCCACGAAGTAGCTGGTCGCAGTGGTACTAGAGAAGATGATCTCCATGATTTTCGTGCCCTTTTCCGAGGCGATTTCTTGCGCCGTAATCGAGGAATAGGTGATGAGGATGATGTAGATCATGGTCACCAACACCCAAAAGGAAATCAGCTTGGCCAAGTTAGACGTGCCCGCTTTGGTGGCGACGTGTTGTTTCAACACCGGCGTTTGCGCTAGGGCACGTTGTTGCTTGGGGGACAGCTTGGCTGTTTGGTAGTTTTGGACCTGCTGGTATTGGGTCAAGAAGTTCTTGACCTGGGCCTGCAGACCGTTACTCATCGGCTTACTGCCGTGATAGTCGCCGCGGAGGCGGGGGCCTTCGCTACTGAGGGTGAGGTAGCCAGCTAAGTGATTGGCCTTGACTGCCTTTTTCGCAGCGGCGACGGTGGTCACTTTAGTATTGATGTTGTCCGGATGTTGCTGCAAATAACTGCGACGCAAGGTCCGAGTGTCGCTGATTACGGCGACTTGACTGCTACTGCGATTGCTATTGGCACTGATATAACTGATGCCCGCCGTTAAGGCAATCATCAGAAATGGACCGAGAATCATGAACAGGAAGCTCCAGGACTTGACCTGGCGCAGATAGGTTTCAAAGGTGACGACCCAAGTCTTAGACATGTTCTTCACCTACTTTCAAACGGAAAATTTCGTCCAGGGTCGGTGGCTGTTGACTGAATTCCTCGATGTAGTGGCCTTGCGTCAACGCGTCAAAAATGGCGGGGCCCGCGGTGGCAGCGCTCAGGTGGAGCACGTAACGCTGGCCGTGACGATGGGTGACACTAGCGACACCGGGGAGAGCGGTAAGTTGGTCGGTCGACCAATCGGTGGTCACGAACAGCTCGGTCTTGCCAAATTGTTCGCGCACCTCATCCAACGTACCGTGTAAGACGACGTTGCCCTTACGTAGCATGACTAACCGGTCGCACACCGCCGTGACGTTTTCCATGTCGTGGCTGGAGAAAATGATAGCCGCGCCGGCTTGCTTAGCGGTCAAAATGGCTTGTTTCAACAAGTCGGCGTTGACCGGATCCAAGCCACTGAACGGTTCATCTAGGATGATGAGCTTGGGTTGATGGATCAGCGTGCAGATCAGTTGGACCTTTTGTTGGTTCCCCTTGGAGAGGTCTTTGATCTTGCTTTTGCGGGTTCCCTTGACGGCAAAGCGTTGGAGCCAGTCGTCGATTTGGGGCCGGATGACCTTGGCCGATTGCCCTTTGAGGCGGGCTAGATAAACGATTTGTTGTTCAATGGTGAGTTTGGGCATCAGACTCCGTTCTTCTGGCAGGTAGCCGATTTGGTCGAAGTCTGTCGCGGCCAGGGTGTGGCCTTGCCACTGAATCTGACCATCGTAGGTGATGAAATTTAAGATACTGTGGAAGGTCGTGGATTTACCGGCCCCATTTTGACCAATCAGGCCCAGAATCTGGCCGTCTGGGACGTCAAAGCTGACGTCATTGAGCGCCTTGACCGGACCAAAGGTCTTACTGATATGCTGAATGCTTAACATGGCATTTCGCTCCTATCGCGTTGCTTTAGTGAATTCATTATACCCATAAGTAGTGGCGAAACTAAAGGCGGGCAGGTACTTTGTAAGGTTGCTGTCATTTTTGGGGTGAGAATCAGTCGATATAATATTAATTATAATGCGATGGTGAGATAAAAACGGCCAACCAGGGCAAAGGGGCCTGGTTGGTCGTTTGAGCTATTTTCTATTCTGTGGTTGCGCGGTGCTATTGACCTGCGCTTGCGCCGGCGCTGTTTTTCGGGCCGGTCGCATGTTGAAGATGATGTTGAGCAAGACGGCGGAGAAGCTCCCGATGACCACGCCGTTGTTCATGACGATCTGTAAGGATTGTGGCAGTGCTTGGAAGATTTGCGGGTAGACGGTAACGCCGAGTCCTAGGCCGATGGAAATGGCGGAGACCAGCAGATTATTGTTGTCCTTGAAGTCGACCTGTTGGAGCATCCGGATACCTTGCACCCCGACCATGCCAAACATGACGATCATGGCACCACCCAAGACGGGATCAGGAATGACTGTTGCCAGTGCACCAATCTTGGGCAAGAGCCCCAGCAACATTAAGAATGCTGCGGAGAAGTACAATGGCTTGCGCGTCTTCACGCCGGAGAGTTGGACGACGCCGACGTTTTCCGAGAAAGTCGAGTAGGGGAAGGTGTTAAACAGACCACCGAGAATCACGGCGATACCTTCCGCGCGATACCCGCGTTTTAAATCTTGTTCGCCAATCTGTTTGCCGGTGATCTCGCCCAAGGCAAAGAAGACACCGGTAGATTCGACCATGGTCGTCAATGAGACGAGAATCATGGTCAGAATCGACGACCACTCGAACTTGGGCGTCCCGAAGTAGAAGAATTGGGGCAGGTGGAACCAGCTGGCTTGGCCGACCGCTTTGAGGGAGACCATGCCCATGGCCGCCGCGATGAACGTGCCGATCAAGATGCCGGCAAGGATTGCCAACGACTTCAAGAACCCTTTGGCAAAGGCGTTGAGGCCTAAGATGATGCCCATAGTCAAGAAACCGACCAGTAACATCTTGGGGTCGCCGAAGCTCTTAGCCGTCGCATCGCCCCCACCTAAATCTTGGAAGCCAACGGGAATCAAGGTGAACCCGATAATGGTGATCAGAGATCCCGTGACGACTGGTGGGAAGAAGTGTTTGATCTTCGAGAACCAGCCGGCACTTAAGAAGACGAAGATGCCGGCACTGATGATGGCGCCATACATGACGCCGACGCCATATTGATTGCCAATGGCGCTCAATGGTGTGACGGCTTGGACGGCACAACCCAAGACAACGGGCAGACCGATACCGGTCAACGGCGTGCGTTTTAACTGTAACAGGGTCGCAACCCCGCACATGAAGATGTCCGCGCTGATCAGATAGGCCATTTGCATGGCGTTGAAATGTAGCGCGCCCCCAATCAACAGCGGCACGATGACGTCGCCAGAATACATGGCTAATAAATGCTGAAACCCGAGAATGGCCGCGCGCCACAGGGAAAGTGGCTGGCTGGTCGCTGATGAAGTGGCTGGTGTAGATTTGGACTGCAAGACAATTTCCTCCTTGATGTGATGTCTATTCGCCCGGTTGATGAAAACAAAAAAGCTCCCTTGCAAAAAGGGGGCTACTGAAAACTCGCCGACGAACTCTTTTCATCGGCAAAAAGAGTTTCGTCCTCAATTTGCTTATAGTCCAGAATTTACGGTTCTGGGTAGAAACTCGCCAACCTTATTATGGCATTATATAGGCAATCACATATTTTTAAACTAGAATGTCACTTACTTTACCACGCACCACTGAAAAAAACAATCCCTGTTGTCATTTTCGGATTTTGTGCCAGAGATTTTTCAGAATGTCGCCGAACCAGTGAAGCACGGGGCCCCAGTCAGCCATTCCGCCCGATGAACTATACTTCTTGGGATGGACGTGAACCCCGGGAACATAGACTTTGTCGCGTTCTTCGTTTTTTGACATTTATGAGTCATCCTCTCCGAATTCTAACTTAATTTTACCGCAAGTAAGGTACAATGTGGATAACGAGTTTGGGCGTTGTCGCAAACACCATCGCCCCCAACTATACTCTGATCCTTTCACGAAAGAAGCTGACAGTTTTGAAGAAAATTTTAGCCATTCACACCGGCGGCACCATCTCCATGTCGCAAAATGACCAGGGCGAAGTCGTCCCGAACGCTAAGAACCCGATTGCGCAACAGGAGACCATCCTGGCGGGGCGGGTTGAGCTCTTTACCGATGAAATGTTCAATCTTCCATCGCCACACATGACCCCCGTCGAGATGCTGAAAATCAAGCGGCGCATCGCCCAGGCCGAACGTGATGGCATTGATGGCGTGGTCATCACCCACGGGACGGATACGCTGGAAGAAACGGCGTACTTCTTGGACCTGACCCTACCGAGCACGATTCCCGTCGTCGTGACCGGGGCTATGCGCTCGTCTAACGAGGTCGGATCCGACGGCCTGTATAACTTTCAATCCGCTATCGAAGTGGCCGCAGACGACGCCTCACGGGGCAATGGCGTGATGGTCGTGATGAATGATGAGATTCACACGGCGCGCTACGTGACCAAGACGCACACCACCAACGTGGCCACGTTTCGGACGCCGACCTTTGGCCCGATTGGGATCGTCGCCAAGGATCATGCGGTCTATTTCCAAAAACTCATTCGCCAAGATACCTGTGATATCGACCACGTCACGGACCACGTTTACCTTTTGAAGGCCTACGCGGGGATGGACGGCAGTTTGTTTGATTTCCTGGACAACGACCAGACGGCGGGGCTAGTGATTGAGGGCCTAGGTGCCGGTAACTTGCCACCCCAAACCTTACCGGCTGTTCAGCGTTTATTGGACCGGCAAATCCCAATCGTACTAGTCTCGCGGTGTTATAATGGCGTCGCCGAAGATATTTACGACTATCAAGGTGGGGGCATCGAGCTGCGGAAAATGGGGCTGATGTTGTGCCAAGGCTTGAATGGGCAAAAAGCCCGCATCAAGCTGTTGGTCGGCTTAAGCGCCGGTCTGACGGGAGCAACGTTAGCGAGATTTCTCAGCACGGCCGTTTCTTAAGTACCGGCAACGGACTTGACGGGCTATTTCTGTCAATATATGGTAAGATTTTCTGCATAGTAAGAAAAGGGGGTCGTCATGTGAATTCAATTGTGAATGACTTAAACCGGGCACTGGATCGGCATTTGCTGGTCAACGTGTACCAAACGAATCAAGATGTGGTTTACACCGGGTACGTGACGGCAGTTGGCGCAACCGGCATTATCCTCGCCACCTATGATGACTTCGGCATTCCCGATGGCGCCGTCTTCTTGGCGTTGTCGGTCATTGATGAAGTCGAGTTCTCGAGTGAAGACTTAGAAAATATGACCTTCCGGATTCAAACGGCGCGCGACGAACGCTTCGTTCAGGCCGGGGGATTGACCATGACCTTTGACCGCCACCGGGACTTGCGACGTCAGGTGTTGAGTCACGCTTGGGTCGACCACTTGGTTTTGATGATCGTTTTGAAAAATGACGAGCATTTCTACGAGGGGATGGTCACCAGTGTTGCCAGCGACGTCGTGGGGGTCCAGCTGATCAATAAATTTGATTTCAGCGACCAACCCGCCTTGACGTTGAATCCAGCCGACATTGAAGTCATTGAATTTCAAGGCCGTGAGTTGACCTTACAAGGCCTGGCGGCATCGCGGTTACGGCAACTGTCCCATGAGGACCAGGTGGCCGTCACCGACGAGGCACAGTTCCACGATACCTTGGCTCAACTGGTGGGCAAAGACCCGCTGGTGGCCTTGATTCCGGAACATAACCGCGATTTATTCTATGTGGGCCGTATCAATACGCTCACCGATGATTCGGTCATCATGAGTCTCTTGGACATGACTGGACAATTCGGCGGCTACACGCTGATGCGTCTGAAGGGGCTACACGCCATCGTCATTGAATCGGATTACCTGCAGACCATGCGGCTGTTTTCGCTACTCAACCGGGCCCGTCAACAGCCGATTCAACCGGTGTTAAACGACGAGCGACTGTTTGACGTGACCGTTGACCAGTTCCAGGCGCGTTTGAGCCAAGCGGCAGCGTTTCAGACGATCATCCACATTAAACTTGCGGGGGGCGACAGTCTGAGTGGCTACCCAAGTCACGTTGCTGGCGGTCGGTTTATTTTCCACAAGGTGGAAGACAACGACGACCTCGATCGGGTCGGGGCAGTCTATCAAATCAACGACGTGGACGAAATTTCTTTCGGCTACATGGACGCTTATCTGGTCGAACAACAGCTCCGCATCGAAGGCGAACTTTAGGCGGTTGACTTGGTGGTCACTGGCCGCCTACCGTTGCGCGAAAGTCTAGGCTGGAACGCTGGCGGACGGTAAGGCGGGCTACTAGTGTAATTCTCATTTTAGAACCAAATGAAAACCTGCGGCCGGAACCTGTCGGCCGCTTACATAAGGAGTTTGTTAAACATGAAATGGCAAAACTTACCGCGTTGGGCGCGGGATACGATTTCCGTGGTCGGTGCGATGGCGGTTCTGTTGGTCATCTACGATGCGTTCTTTGCTAAGCACGTCAACTGGGTGCTGGTGCCGATTCAAATCGTCGTGGCACTACTGGCTGTTGGGGTGTGGAGCTACTTTAGCTACCGCAGCCAACAGAAACGCAAGCTGGCTGAGCAACAAAAAGCACAGGCGGCTAAAGAGCGGCAACAAAAACGTGAAGCGCAAAAGATAGCCGGCGAGAAGATGGCCGCGGCAACGCGGGAGAAGAACTTGGCACGCAACCAAGCGCATCAACAACGGCGACACGACTAAGGAGGGATTGCGGTGGCAGCTGAATTAAAATTTTGTCCGCATTGCGGCGCGGCTGTGCAGGCGACCGATACGGTTTGTCCTCAGTGTCAGACCGATTTACGGCCTTACCGGGAGTCTCCTAAGCCGCCAGCGGCCAGTCAAAAGTTGAATCTATCATCGCTGTATGCCAACCCGTATCGCGAAGGCATGAAGCGGTTGAAAGCCAAGGAGGGTCAAGCGACCACGAAGCCCAAGCGGCGGTGGCATTGGCCCTGGTCAAAGGAGTGACAGCAATGGCTGAATTTGCAGTGATTCGAGGCGACATCACCGAAAGTAAGGTCGATGCCATCGTTAACGCAGCGAACACCACGTTACTAGGCGGGGGCGGCGTTGATGGGGCCATCCATCGTGCGGCGGGTCCGGAACTCTTTGCGGCCTGCGTGCCGTTGAATGGGTGTCTGACCGGTGAAGCTAAGATTACCCCCGGTTTCAAGTTGCCGTCAAAATGGGTGATCCATACCCCGGGACCGGTGTGGCACGGTGGTCAGCAGGGCGAACCCGAACTGCTGGCCAACTGTTACCGCAACAGTCTGCGCCTGGCCATGGACCACGGGTGCAAGACGGTCGATTTTCCATCCTTGAGCACCGGTGTTTACGGCTATCCGCTCGCCGATGCGGCGGCCGTGGCGACCCAAACGATTGCGACGGTCCTGGCCAAAAGCAATGATCTCCAACGCGTGCGGTTGGTCGCGTTTGATGACGCGACAGCCGCCGCTTACCGGGTGGCCTGGGCGCAGGTCGTTGATTAAATTGGTAAACAAATAGACGCACCAAAACGTTTAGGGGGATTACCCAACGTCTTGGTGCGTCTGGTCTTTTTAATCAGTGTCGTTAGTGTGGTTTCGTGGCAATGAAACCCTTTAAAGCACTTTGTTCCTCGCTGGTTGGTGCGAGTTCACCGGTCTTGATGGCGTGAAACTTCTCGACGGACAGCCGAGAGCCAAAGGCCATTTCTCCATCTGTCTTATCGTATTTCTTTTGGTAGGCGATGATTGCTTCGGCCAAATCGTTTAATTCTTGACTCATTAATATCCCTCCAAATGATAATCCTAATGACTGCTTAAGTTCATTATACTAAATTTTTCAAAAATGGGCGGAATAAGTCCCGATATCTGGAAGTTTTTTTCGATAATGCTTGCTGAATCGGGAAAAATTGCGTAAAATTAAATTCAATATGAAAACGGGTCGGACGGCGGTTGTCAACCAATGTCGCGAAATTGTTAGAAAACTAACGTTAGCCTGTCACAGTTTTGCAATGCGAAGCGGTTAAGCTAGTTATTAGATTATTTTGGTACGATGACTAGTGAGGTGGCAAGGTGAATTTAAGACACATTATTGGTAGCCTCATGGCCGCCGTCATTATTTTGGGCGTGGTGAGTGGTCTAGCGTGGTTCACGATGGGCAAACACACCACGACGCACCAGAGTACCAGTCCCGTGGGCGTTTTAGATACCCCGCACTCGCGTAATTTTCGCGCGAGTGTGAAATAACGCGGAATTCTCCGCCCCGAAGTCGGGTCTCACCCGGCTGTGTCATTTTAAATCTTTGGTAATCATTGTGATTACACACTACAGTCACTTGTAGTTTATCAAGCAGGAAAACAGGTCGGCCTTCGGGCAGGCCTGTTTTTCTAGCCAAAAAAGGCCCATCCCAATCAGGATGAGTCGCGGATAACTTGACAAGATGCGTTAGGCACGTTGCTAGGTAAACTCAGCAATCAATTAAAATGAAACCAGTCACTTTGATTGCGGCGGACGTCACTGCGGATACCGAAGAAGTAGACCAGAAAGGCGGCTACGGCAACCCCGAGGACCACTGTCCACAGCCAATTTTGCGTGTGGATGAAGGTGAAGTAGGCAAAGCCTAAGGTGCTCAGGCCAATCACAATCAGATTGAATACCAGGTGCTTACTGTGGATAAAGGCGACCGCGAGCGCTAAGACGACGGCTCCACCAAACATGTTGTCGCCGCTGAGCTTGCTGCCAGGTTCGCTGAACAGCGCGTACAGTTCAATGGCTGCGCCCAGCACCAAGGCCAGGTAACCGAAAAATTCTAGGAATGTTAAACGTGACATTTTCAAGATTGCCACCTGCTTTCTTTCTAACGGTAGCTTTATTATAACGCGGGTTTAGTGACTTGAAAATGCAGACGCTGTCTCAGAATCACTCAGCGACCATTTTTCTTGATCCAGGGCCATTTGCCAAAATTGGAGCTCGTACCAGCTACTCTTTTGAAAAATAGCCAGTAGCGCAGCCGTGTTAGCTGGCGTGGCGACATAGTTGGCTAAGGCCAGCTGGTCGTGCATGGACCCGGTATAGTCATCGGCGTTGTAGGTATCGATCCAAGATTGGTAGATGGGGACCGGCGACCCGGTACCAGCCAGAGCCTGGCCAATTTCTGCGTACAACCAATAGCACGGCAATAAGCCAGCTACGGCGCCCGCGGGCCCGTGCGTCATCAGTGCGCGATAGATGTGGCTGATGTAAGCGTAACAGGTCGGGGCGGGCGCATGTTGGGCAATCTCTTCGGGGGTGACGTTGAGTCGGTCGAAGAAGGTCTGTCGGACCGCAATTTCGCCGTCACGGAGACTGGTCGCACCGGCACGTAGCTGCTTGACTACGCGCGGGTCATCGCTTTGATCAGCGGCCAAGTCGTGAAGCTTGCCGAATTCGTGGAGGTAGAAATGGTCTTGAATCAGGTAGTAGCGAAAGGTCGCAGCCGGTAGCGTGCCTGCTTGAAGCTGTTGGATGAAGGGATGGCGTTTGGACGCGTCCCAGAGGGCTTGCGTTGCGGTGTGTGCTTGATCAGTAAACATACAAAAACTCCTTTTTAGTTAGGGTAAGCCAATAAACAAGCCAACTTGAATGACCACCAGGCTGAGGGCAAAGATCCACCAGTCGCGGGCCCGCAATGCGACTGTGATTGCATGAGTCCGTGGGGCGCCTTCGACAAAGCCGTGTGAGGTCATGGCGGCGGCCAACTGATCAGACCAGTTCATGGCAGCTAAGATGACTTTGAAATACAGTTGCGGCGACCACACGTGCAATTCTTGGCCCCGCATCAAGGCAGCGGCGCGAATAGTGGCGACCTCCGCTTGAATCTTGGGCATCAGGTTGAAGGCGGCCAGAAAGCCGTAAGCGAATTTAGCCGGCAACTTGGCATTTTGTTCCAGCGACCGGGTCAGCGTCAACGGATCCGTGGTCTGGGTGAACAGCCCACCCATATAAACGTAGACGAACATCCGCGTGAACAGGACGATGAGAAAGTGGTGGCTGGCCGTGCCTTGTAAGGTCAACGACCAGACCAACGCGCTGGCAAAGAACAACGGGACCAGCGTTAGCCACAAGAAACGTTTGACAGTGACGTGGTTGATGAGCATCAAGACCAAGCTAATGGCGATGAGGGCCACGTTGACCGTCCAGACTTGCGTGAAGGACACTTCCAGGGCAATCAACACGGCCAAGGCTAATTTTAAACTCGGGTTCATGGTGTCGCCTCCTGGTAAGTGAGTTGTTGCTGGTCGAGGGCCAAGTGTAGCGTGATCAGGTCATCTAAGCCGCTGAGTTGGTGACTGATCATAATCAGCGTCAACTTGAGGTCGCGCTGGACGGTCGTTAAAATCCGCATGACGACTTGAATGGATGCAAAATCCAATCCCTTCAAGGGTTCGTCTAGCAGTAAGACGTTGGGCGCCATGATCAGCATGCACAGCAGTTGCAGTTTCTTTTGCTGGCCGCTACTCAACGAGTAAATGATTTGGTCAACGTGGTCGGCGAGGTGCAGTTGGGTCAAGAGGTCTTGCACCCGCTCCGGTGTGAAGTAGGTGTGATTGCCAAATTTCTGGGACAATGCCAGTTCTTCGGCCACGGTCACGTTGAGAAATTGGGCACTGGCTGACTGGAACATCAGGCCGACCTGGCGCGCATAGCGTTTGCGTGAAAGCTTGCGAATGTCTTGGCCGTTGTAGGTCAGCTGGCCTTGATAAGCGCCTAAGCGGACCAGGGCACGAAACAGCGTGGACTTGCCACTGCCGTTGGGGCCGGTGATCAGGGTCGCTTGATGGGCAAATAGTGCTAGGTCCTGTGGCCGCAACAACTGCCGTTGACTGTGACCCAGCGCCAATTGGGTGCCTTGCAAGCTGACGGTCAAGTCGTCGGTAGGCAGGGCCACGTGGGTCAACCGGAGCTTGTCGGGAGTAAAGGCAGCAAAGCGCGCTTGCGTGGCGGTTGGCGACAACAGGGTGACTTTACCGGCGTCCAGAACGGCCAGGTGGTCCACCCAGCGGTCATAATTACTCAGATCGTGGTCGGCTAAAATGATGGTCTTGCCGCGCTGCGTACATAGCGCGACTAGCTTTTCCAGCAACGCTAGTCGGGTGGGCGGGTCGATGTTGGCAAAGGGTTCGTCGAGTAAAATGACATCGCTGTCCATGGCCACGATAATGGCGAGGGCCACCTTCTGCTGTTCGCCGCCGGATAGCTGCATCAACTGGCGGTCACGGAGGTCGGCGATGCCGATGAAGTCCAGGGCCGCGGTGATCTTAGCGGGGATGGCCGCTGGATCGACTCGCTGATTTTCCAAGGCAAAGCGCAACTCGTTGACCACGGTATCCATGGTGAATTGGGTGCTGGGCTCCTGGAACAGCATGGCGACGGTCGCGGCTCGTTTAGCAGGCGCAATCTGCGTTAAGGGGTGGCCATCAAAGGTGATGGCGTCCGCGTCCGGTAGCGGGGTCAGCCCCGCAATCAGCTTCAGGAGCGTAGACTTGCCGCCCCCAGACACCCCGGTCAGCAGAGAAAATTTGCCGCTGGGAAAGGTCACGTCGAGGTCATCCAAGACCGGCTGCGTGCGTTTGGGATAGGTAAATGTAAGTGCATGAACGGTTACAGTGGCCACGAAAATTCCTCCAATGTGAAACAGATTGGTGATGATTTTTTTGATGGATGGTGTTGATTGACTGGTCGTTGTCAGCTCGCTGTTGGGACAAGGCATGGTGACTGCTGTGCGGCGGCCAGCCAGCCAAGAACAAGCTTATTTTCCGCTGACGTTAGGCAGAACGTGGGCACGCGCCAGCAGATTGGTGATCAGCTTGGTCAAGACGCCACCGAACAGGAAAATTGACAAGCACCGAACCGCAAACAACATGACCAAAAAGCCAAAGTGATAAGCGGAATAACCGCTCCGGAACAGGTCCCAAGTAAAGGTAACAATAGCGGTCGTCAGGCAACTGATTGACAGGCTGACCCAGTTATAGCGCTTGTAACCGGTGGCGGCAAAACCAATTTCTGCGCCCAGTCCTTGAACAGCGCCAGAAATCAACGTGCTAGCACCCCAGATACCGCCCAGGAACATTTCAACGGCGGCGCCTAGAAATTCGCCGAGTGTGGCGGAACCGGGAATCCGAATGATAAAGCCGGCCAAAGGACCAGCCATGACCCAGATGCCCAATACGATTTCATTAGCCAGCGGTTGCAGCCCAAATGGTGCCAGTGCGGCGGCCAGAATAGTGTAGACAGGATTAATGATCCAGAAGATGACGCCCATAAAAATTGCGAGAATCGTGACCAAAATAATATCGCGGATATGCCAACTTTTCATGAGATGATGCCTCCTATGAGAGTTTTGACAGGGGTGACCAACGAATAAAAAATCCCCCACTAAAAAAATTAGTAGGGGTTCATTGATAGCACAAAAGTACGCAATTCCCTTCGCTGGTGTTAACCAGAGCAGGTTCAATGGGTTTGATCTCAGCCGCGAGGCACCCCAGTCGTATTTGATTACCCTAAGCGTAACTAATTTGGCGGGTAAATGCAACCACGACTGAAAATTATCGTGGCTAGTCATTGAGCTATTCAGGATGGAAACGTTTTTTACAGTTTAGTTACAAAGCCGTGACCACACACCTAAAGCGGCGAAAATGGCTATTGTGGTGGAACAGGAAGTGCTATTCTAATCGTTAGTTAGCTTAATTATTGAAGAACAGGAAGGATTCAACACATGAAGAACTTACCTTTCAGCCGCTGGACCATGGCCTTGGGTGCACTGATTGCCTTGGGTGGCTCGGTCACGAGCGTAATCCCGGCAAATGCGGCGGCTTATCACACCGTCAGCACCCAGAAAATCAAGCAAACGGCCTACCACAAGAAACGCCGTAGTGGCGCTATTTACAATAAAAAACACACCAAGAAGGTCAGCAATTTAACGACCCATCCCCACACAACCTGGTACGCCACCAAGCAAGCCAAATTGAAGCACGGCAAGTCGACGGGCATTTACCTCTACGTGCAAAACAGCAAGCATACCGTCAAGGGTTGGATTTGGCACGGCTACTTAAAGAAGGGCAAGGCACCGTTCGTCTTGACCAAGGCTAAGGCAGCAGTGGCCCTGGACGCCAAGACGGGGAAGGTCGTCTGGTCCAAACACGCCAACACGGCGCGGCCGATTGCTTCTGTTTCAAAGATTATGACGCTCTACTTGACTCTGAAGAAAATCGACGGCAAGAAGAGTAATTGGCAGCACAAGGTCAAGATTACCAGTCGCGGATTGGTGTCAATGAGCCGGAGCGCGGACTGTGGCGGTTTTCATTTCAAATTAAATCACCGCTACACGGTCAAGCAATTGTACTACGCGGCCTTCTTGGATTCGTCGAATAACGCTGCAATTGCCCTGGGCAAATGGGTCAGTGGCAGTAACGGCAAGTTTATCCGCAAGATGAACGCCCAAGCCAAGGCCTGGAAGCTGGGCAAGGCGCATTTCGTTTCGGCATCCGGCCTGGAAAATAGTGACTTGCGACGCTTCGGTTACGCTTACGGTAAGGCTAACGCCAACAAGGTCTCAGCCAAGGACGTGGCGTTGATTGCGCGGCACTTGATGACGGCTTATCCGCGCGTCTTGAAGGACGGCAAGATTGGCTCGATGAAAGTCAACGGGCAACTTTGCTACAACTACAACAATCTCTTGAAGGGGCGCAAATATTACCGCGCTTCCTTGAAGGTTGACGGCTTGAAGACCGGCTACACGCCACTGGCGGGGTACTGCTTCGTGGGAACCGGCCACAAGAGCGGCAAGCACCGGGTCATCACGGTGGTGTTGCATGACATCAATGAGTTCACGGAGACGCGGTCGTTGATGGACCACGCTTACCGATTGAGCAGCATGAACAACTAGTACGACTGGCCGGTTGCCGTTGCGGGGTAACAATGCTTCTAGCCAATTAAATCGGTAATCACCAAACTGTCAGGGCGACCAGCGTCCTGACAGTTTTCGTCACGCCTATCATGGCCGGTTTGCTTTCAAATGATTAACGTTTCAATTGATTGACCCCAAAAGTGGTGGATTACGCAAACGTTACGTCCCCAACAAGTTAGTTACAAAGTCGCGGTCCGCCTTGTTGTGACGGGATTGCCCGTGGTACGGTAGTTGCGGAAGATTAAACGAGAAGAGGACATATTATCATGAGAGCACACAAAGCCAAATGGGCCGCACTGGCCTTTCTATTCGCGCTGACAGTCGGCGCTGGGGTGAGCGTCCAGGAGACGGCGCACGCGGCCGTTTACACCACGGTCTCGACCACGAACCTGACGAAGACTGCGTACCACAAGAAGAGTACGGCGGGCGCCATTTATAACAAAGCGCATAACCGGAAGCTGGCGACCATGAAAGGGTATCCCAACACGACCTGGTACGTGACACAAAAGGCGACGTTGAAGCATGGAAATTCCAAGGGGATTTACTATTACGTGGCGAATAAGTCTGGGGCCGTGAAGGGCTGGATTTGGCACGGTTATCTGAAAAAGGGCAAGGCGCCGTTTGGCTTGAAGTACGCCAAGAACGCGATTGCCATGGACTACACCACGGGTAAGGCGGTTTGGTCCAAGAAGGCTAACACGGCCCGGCCGATTGCGTCTGTGTCAAAATTGATGACGCTGTACCTGGTCTTACAAAAGGTCGGTAGCGGCTCCGGTAGCTGGAACGACGTGGTCAATACCAGTAGTAAGGGCCTGATTGCCATGGGCCAAAGCGCATCGTGTGGGGGCTTCCTCTTTAAGAGTGGCCACAAGTACACGGTCCAAGACCTGTACTACGCGGCACTGCTGGACTCCTCGAACAACGCGGCCATCGCGCTGGGCAAATGGGTCGCTGGCAGTAATGCCAAGTTTATCCAGCAAATGAACGCCCAGGCCAAGAGTTGGAATTTGGGTAAGGCCAGTTTCGTTTCCGCCTCAGGGTTGGAAAACAGTGACTTGAAGGCGTTCGGCTACGCATACGGTAGTGCTAACGCCAACATGGTCTCGGCCAAGGATGTCGCCTTGATTGCCCGGCATTTGATCCAGGATTACCCCCGGATCTTAACGGACGGCGCCATCGGTTCCAAGACGGTGGATGGTCAGACGACTTACAACTACAACAACCTGTTGGCTGGGCGGAAATACTACCAGTCAGCGCTGAACGTAGACGGTTTGAAGACCGGCTACACGCCACTGGCAGGGTACTGCTTCGTCGGGACGGGCCAAAAGACCGGTAAGCATCGGGTCATCACGGTCGTGCTCCACGATATCAATGAATTTACGGAGACACGGTCATTGATGAATAAGGCTTATAGCTATAGTAGTATGAATGCTTAATTTGGAAAACGGCAGCCGCTAGTGGGGCTGTCGTTTTTGATTGGGGTGCTGTCTGATTAAAAGGGTAATTTGATTGCGGTGGTGTTTTCTAGTATTTCAGGGGGATATCCGGTATGCTGAAAAAATATAAAGTGAGCGATTATCATGGTTAAAAAATTATATCGTTATGAAAAGACCACCCCCATCGCTTCAGGTGGGTCACTTGGAGAAGCCATGAAAATGAGAGCGGCAGGGGGCTGTCCTTTGGTACTTATTTCGGCCATTTGAAGTTGACGCATAAGGGTCTGGGATGTTTTGTCCCAGTCCTTATTTTTAAGCAATTAAGGCCGTTCGTTAGTTGACGGCTTATTCTAAATCGTCCAGGATCTGGCCAATACAGTAAGCGCTTACCGAGTCACGGCGTTGCTGGCCGCCGTTAGCCAGGAATTCCCGCAGTTGCTATGATTTTATTTATAAGCAATTATCGTTGCGTTAGTTCAGCAGGCCCGGTATGATGGGATTACACGAAATAACGGAAAGGAAGATGAGCGCAGTGATTCCACGGTTGATTGCAACGGATTTAGACGGTACATTTCTAGACAGCGTGGGGCGGTACGAAGCGCTTAAATTTGACCAGCAGTTAGCGGCAATGAAAGAACGTGATATTCGCTTCGTTGTGACCACAGGCGACCCGCTCGACCACGCCCAGAGTTTGTTTTGTCCCCTGAAAAATCGCCACGAGATTACCTATGTGGTCGAAGACGGGGCGCTGATTACGTCGGCGAACGGCCAGGTGCTCAAGACCGCGGCCATCGCACCGTCTTTGTGGCTAGCGGCGGTGACCTGGATTAAGCATACGCCCGTCATGGCGGATTGCTTTATCCTAGCGTGCGGTTGGAAACGCTCGTACACCCAGTTGGCCGCGGACAGTCAACGGTTCCGCGACTCACAGGAATTCTACCCCAGTCTCACGCACGTCGATCAGTTGGCAACGGTCGGCGATGCCATTTTAAAGTTGGATCTGACTTGGATAAAGGCCGATATTACCCAGCAGGTTGCCGCCTTCAATCAGCATTTTGCCGGCTCACTGGTCGCCACCAGTAGCGGCTTGGGTGGGATGAATGTCACGCTCCCCGGCGTTAACAAGGCCGCGGCACTGGAATTTCTCGGGGAACGTTGGCAAATCGGCTCGGCTCAGATGGCGGCGTTCGGCGATTCTGGTAACGATTTGGCCATGCTCCAACAGGTCGGCCAGGGCTTTGCGGTCGCCAATGCGGCCCCGGAAGTCTTAGCTGGGGCGCCACAGCGCTTGGTGCACACCAATGATGATGGCGCTGTCTGTGAACAGATTGACCACTGGTTGGTTTGAGTAGCAGCTTTGCTAACTGAGTCAGTGATTCGGCCACCTCACCAAACTAGCCGTACAATGGCCAGTATGGGGGTGGGAAAATGCAAACGACGAATCTATTTGCGCGTTACTTAATTCGTGTTGAAATCAGTTGGCAACACAACCGCCAAATCACCGCGATTCGTCGGGCCCTGCGGCTGATTTTTCCATTGGTCTTACTGGGGAGCTTGGCGGACTTCATCAACCAGGCTTGGCTACAGACTGATGGCTATTATTATCAAACGCTGCACGTGGTCAAATGGGTCTTGCGGCTGCGATTAGCACGAGAATACCTGCGCCTGATCAGTGCCGGCACGTTAGGGTTGACGGCGGTGCTCATGGCCTTTGCGGTCAGCTTCTACCTCGTAGCATCCAGTACGCAACATACGACCGACCGCTTGATGGCTGGCATCACGGCGGTAATTAGTCTAAAATTTTTTAACGTCAATCGGGCCTCCGTGTTGGCGTTGCGGCCCATCAAATGGCTGTCGACGGACCTGGGCTTGACGGGCGTACTGATGGGCATCTTGATTGGCCTGTTGGTCGGCAACTCCTATCGCTGGTGTCTCAATCGTCAGCAAGCTGATGAAGCAGATTTGGGCCTCACCTTAACAGTCACTAGTGGCTGGATCTTGGGGACCGCCGCTTTAGGCCTCTTGTGGATCGGTACCCAAACGACGAGTGTCAATGCCATCTTCACCAGCATGATGCGGTGGCCGTTTCACCTACCGCACTTCATTATGGGATTAGCCGGTTTCAGCGTATTGACGAGTCTGTATCAATGGCTAGGTTTGCTGGGACCGATCACGGTGGGCGGTCAATCAATGGAATCCGCCCAAAATCTGGCAGCGGTCCTTAACCATCATGGTTGGCAGTTGCCCCATCCGGTCACGTTGCACACCATCGTCAACGTCTACGCGGAATTTGGTGGGAGTGGGATGCTATTGGGCCTGCTGTTCGCCATTTTCCTGGTCCGCGGTGCGCACCAACAACAGCGTGTGGGCTGGTTAAGCCTCGTGCCGACGCTGGGCAATCTAGGGGCGCCACTGATGGTGGGAGTGCCGGTCATCTTGAGTCCGCTGTTAGGTATTCCGTTTCTCCTAGCCCCGCTGGCCACGATTAGCGTCAGCTGGCTATGCGTGCGGTTTGCCTGGGTGCCCGCCGTGGCCTATCCGCTGGCGACCGGAACGCCGGGACCGTTGCTGGCTTACCTGGGTACTGGCGGCAGTTGGTCGGCGCTGGCATTAGCGCTGGTCGATTTGGCCATCAGTACGGCTATCTATTATCCGTTCGTCAAATGGCAACAGGTGGCGCAAGTGGAAGGGGGCGCCGTCCATGAAGCGTAGAGGACTTTTTTTACTAGTCTTGCTGGTATTGCTCTGTGTGCCAGGATTCCTCTGGCAACCCCATCAAGCCGCCACGGTACGCGCCAATTACCGCAGCTACCTGGATCCCATTATTTTAGTGCCCGGGTCCAGTGCCACCCAAAACCGCTTCAACGCGCTGGTCAAGGAGCTGAATCACGAAACGCCCAAGACCCACAGCCTGTTGCGCGTCGAGGTCATGACGGATGGCACGCTCAAGTACAGCGGGACTTTACAGTCAGGGGATGAACATCCCTTTATCGTCATCGGTTTTCAGAATCACCACGATGGCTACCGAAATATTTTAAAACAAGCGCAATGGTTCGCGACGGCCTTCAAGCAACTGCAAGCAACCTATCACTTTAATCATTTCTCGGCGATGGGCCACTCCAACGGGGGTCTGATCCTCACCTTGTTTTTGGAAGATGACCTGGCCGCGACCCACGCTCACGCCGACCGGTTGATGACGATTGCGACGCCATTCAATCTGGAGGAAGCCGATCCAGATGTGGACACACCGCTGTTCAAGCGCCTGGAGTCTGGGCGGAAACGTTTGCCGCATGAGCTAGTCGTTTACTCGATTGCTGGCAGTAAGACGTATACCGGGGATGGCATCGTGCCGTTTGACAGTGTCAATCGCGGCAAGTACCTGTTCCAAGACCAGGTCAAAGCCTTCACGCAGATCACGGTGACCGGGGCCAATGCCAATCACGCGGACCTGCCCGAGAATCAGCAGATCGTGGGGCTGATTTGCCAAGATATTTTACCCTAGGCTGGCTAAACGTGAGTCAGTGAGCATTCGTGAGGCGTTGTCGCCAATTCCTAGACAAGAACGGGTTTATTTCGCTCGCTGAGACGAGTAAACTAGGGATATAAGGAAATTCATGGAGGCTAACAACGAATGATCAAGATGATTGCGCTCGATTTAGACGAGACGTTACTCAACACGGATAAAACCATTAGTGCCGCGAATGCCGAGGCTTTACGGCAGTTACACACGGCGGGCATCAAGGTGGTCTTGTGCACGGGACGGCCCATCAATGCCATCTGGGGGTACCTGGAACAACTGGGGCTGACGACGACCGATGACTACACGATTACGTTTAACGGGGCCTTAGTGATTCAAAACACGACCAAGGAAGCGTTGGCGCAAAGTGGGCTGAGCCACAATGATTTCAAACCGCTGCACGCCTTTGCCCAAGAACACGGTTACCCCTTAGACGTCTTGGACTTCGAACAGGTCTACCCGCTGGCGGACCTGACGCCTTCGGTCTATCAACAAATGTTGAAGGCGCCCATGACTTTTACGCCGACTAACTTCGCTGATCTGCCCGACCATCTCTTCAGTAAGGCCGTCATGGCCACTGATCCAGCCACGTTGGACGCGGCAGTGGCAGCACTCACGCCAGCAATGCACGCGCAGTATCACGTGGTCCGGTCGCAGCCAAAGATTTTGGAATTCTTGGCGGCCGACATGGACAAGGCCGTGGGGTTAGGGCAATTATTGACGCATTTCGGCTGGGACTTCAGTAATTTGATGGCCTTTGGTGATGCAGAAAATGACTTGGGGATGATCAAGGCCGCCGGTGACGGCGTGGCCATGTTGAACGGCCAACCGGCAGTGAAGGCCGCGGCAAACCATATCACACCAAAAGTCAATAATGAGGCAGGCGTTGCGGCATATCTGCAACAAACCTTCCCTGAACTCCTGAGTTAAGGGAGCGTAGACTTGCTATTTTGACGATGTCATGGCAGTATTAAATGTGTATAGGATAAATCTTAAGGAGGATTATGGCATGAAACGTTTGATGGTTAAACTCGGGTTAGTAGTATTGGCGGCAGGGACCTTAGGTGGCATCGCGACGCCAAGTGTGGCTAGCGCTAGCACCAAGAAGACGCCAACCTTTACGAACACTGATTTGAAGCGTTATTACAAGAATGCAAAGTCCAAGACAGCCTTTTATTTCAAGACCTATAAGTCCAACGGCAAGACGGGAACGTTGTTGATTTTTGGTGATTTCAATGGGAAGAACGCCAACGTCAAGTACGGGGTGCCAACCTCCATTAAGATTAGCAAGAATAAGAAGACCTTGACGACGAAGTACAAGCTGATTGAATTCAAGACGACGAGCAACAAGACGACCACATCACTGACCAAGAAGGCTTACACCTTCAAGCTGACGAAGAAGTCCAGCACGACCTTTAGTACCAAGGTCACTGGCAAGAAATTGAACCGTCGCTTGGCAACCAGTGGTAAGTCCTACACGTATTCCAAGGTCAAGAAGAGCCCAGCTTCCGCGTATGCTAAGAAGTACGTCAAGCCAGCCCTGCAAAAGAAGTACACCGCGCTTTTCAACGGTTCTTCGGACTTGACTGCGGCGCAAAAGAAACAGTACGCAACGCAGTACACGAACAATGCGGTCAAGACGATGATCAACAACTTTAATTACAAGGCTTAGTTGGTTATGACTAAAACGCTGTCCTACAATTGTGGGGCAGCGTTTTGACTTAGTCGTTTTAAGTGGCATCAGCAACGCATCTCGAAAATGCTGGCGGTTCATAGCGGCCAGCAAAAATGAGACGATGCGGCTGCCAGTGTCGCGGCACTTGAATGAACATGTAAAAAACGCTGCCCCCATCAAAGGGAGCAGCGTTTTAAAGTGCTTACTTGTTGTTCTTGAATAACGTGGTCAAGTAGTCCATGAAGACCTTGAGGTAACGGTCCTTGTCGACCATGACAGAAACCTTGACGTTCGTCGGTTCGTTCAGGCGGTTGTCATCGCCAATGGTCCGGCCGTAAGTTTCCTTGTTGTAGTTGACGACCATGTTCAAGTCAATCGTCGTCACGAAGCTAGGGTCCAAAGCAACCCCAACAGCCAGTGGGTCATGCAAAGCACAGCCACCCAAGTTGTCATTGAATTGCTTGTAGGCTTCGATGTAGTAGTCCACGATGTCGGCAAATTTTTCACCGGCAACGGTCCCGAGGTCACGCCATTGTTGGGTTTCCTTCTTGGTCAAGAGGGTCCGCAACGTAACATCCAACCCAACCATGGTTGAGTGCAGTGGGCTGGTCAACACAGCGTTGGCTGCTTCAGCATCTTGGTTGATGTTGGCTTCAGCAAATGGAGTCACGTTCCCAGGCATGGTCAGCGCACCACCCATGAAGGTCATGTTGCCGATTTCATTGGCGATTTCTGGGGCCTTCTTCAAAGCAGCTGCCAAGTTGGTCATTGGACCAGTTGGGACCAACGTCAGGTCCTTGCCGTATTTATGAGCGGCTTCGATTAAGAAATCAACACCGGATTCCTTTTCAATGGCCCGAGTTGGTTCTGGCAGTTCAACTTCACCAATCCCGTTTTGACCGTGAATGTTTGCACTAACTTCCATGCGGTCGAAGTGATCAGAGGTTGAGGAATGACTTTCACCTAAGTATACAGGGATGTCGGTGTGACCCAACAGTTCCAAAATCTTCAAGGCGTTCTTGCCGCCTTCTTCAACGACAACGTTGCCGTATGAACCAACGATCCCAATCAAATCAACATCAGGTGCACCTAATGCGTAAGCGATTGCAAGAGAATCATCGATCCCAGTATCTAAGTCCAAAATCATTTTACGTTTTGCCATGATAAGCGTGTCTCCCCTTTGAGTAAAGTTTTAGGTTAAATCCATCTTTAACTATAATGTAACTGGTTACATTTAGCAAGCTCACGTCGTCACCAAGTTGAAGCAAAACCCGGTTCAAGGTAAAATGAAGAGGCCAACTGACCGGTAAAATTACCCGCTCACGAGGTCCGCGGAAAGGCTTGAGTAAAGCGTTTTACGCACCATTGAATCAACGTTTGAAACGCTTACAGCGGCATAAATTTAGCCGGCAGAAAAAATTTAAATTTTTTTACGCACCCGTAAACTGGGCGACCACTTGGCCAGCTGAGTTGGCTGTCAGCGGTGCGGCAAGAGGGGGGCCAGCCATGGCCAAGAATGTTAATAAATTAGAAAAGAAACGCTTTGAGTACCACAACCATTTGCTCGATGATGCGACGAAGGAAATGAACGAGTGGACGGGGGAGAATAAGGTGGTCGAAATCCACCTGTTCCAAATGTTTTCCGAAGTCTTCAAGCACCACGACCTTGACGATGCCGAGACGCTGTTCATCGTGGGCACGCGCGAAACCACGCCCTCACTGGAAGCCGTCTCGGCGGCCCCGGTCAAGCCGTGGTTGTTCTCCCGCGTCTTCGCGTTGTTGGGTGCCAGCTTCGTGCTCCTGGCGATGTTGTTCCTGGTCTTTCGTAGTAACAACGCCGTACCGGGGATGATTTTCATCGGCTCGTTGACTGTACCTTTTGCGCTACTGATCATGTTTTTTGAAATCAATGTGTTCCGCAACATCTCAGTCTATCAATTAATGACGGTCTTTTTGGTCGGCGGCATCCTATCGCTGATAGCGACTATGATTCTTTACTCGCTGATTCCGTCTGGTAACGGGACCTCGTGGGAGTCGGCCCTGATTGTTGGCTTCATCGAGGAGACCGCCAAGATGCTGGTGATTGCTTACTTCATCAATCGTTTCCACCTGAATTACATTTTCAACGGCTTGCTGGTGGGGGCGGCGATTGGCGCGGGTTTTGCTGTGTTTGAAACGGCAGGCTACACCGGGCAGTACGGCCTGATGACACTGCTGATGCGCAGTTGGCAGGCCATCGGGACCCATACGATTTGGTCAGCCATCATGGGCGCGGCCATCATTCTCGCCAAGGAGCGGCATCAACCCGTGACGGGGAGTAATATGGTGGCGCCGAAATTCCTGCGTTTCTACCTCTTGGCGATTGCGCTTCATGCCATCTGGGATTGGAACGCGCCGTTTGCGTTATTAGATATCTTATACCTGCAGCAGTGGGTCCTGATCGCCGTGGGGTGGGTCGCCATTTTTGTTCTGATCAATGCCGGCTTGCGGGAGGCCCGCACGCTACAGGGCCAGCGTATTTTGAAGGCGACTCAACTCGGCGGATAGAGGTACCGTATCAGCCGCGCGTCCAGTGCTGGATTTTCGTGGAGCAGGGAGTGTTGCGTCTCCCAGACGGGGCCGATGATGCGGGCAAATTGATACTGGCCCACGTGGCCCGCGACCAAGCGACGCAGCGGCGTCACGGTGTTGGCGGGCACCTCGCTGTCATTGCCAGTGCGGCCAATCACGCCGGTGAGATTGAGTATCTTTAGGCGGGGATAGTGGGCGTGTAGCCCGGTCCGTTCCGGAAAGTCGGCGCCAATCATGGCGATACGTCGAACCGTGACCGGGGCCGGCGCGTGGTCGTCCAGGTAGTCGTAGGCAATCGTGCCACCTGACGAGTGACCGACTAAATTGACCTGGGTCACGCCGTAACGCCGGTGGAGCTGGGTCAAGACGGTGGTCAGTTGACGCGCTTGCTTTTGCGGGTGCGTATTGTCGGCGAAAATGACCGGAATCAGTGGATTGTTGGCCGCCAACGCCCGTCGCTGGTGCCAGTGTACGTGACCGGTCCAGGAGACCCGCGCCGTCAGGGCAAAGGTGCCCAGGTGTGGCCGGTTCAGGCTGGTCACCATGCTACGCAATGAGAGCCACGCCCCGTGGGATCCCGGCAAGAAGAGGGTGACCGTTTGGGTTTGCGGCACGCGCACGGACTGTAACACCGTCCAGCGGTGATTCCACCAAAGCGTCAAGCTACTCAGTACCAGGAAACAAGTTATAAATACGGTGAATCCCCGTGGATGTTTCACGGTGGCCACCTCCCTTAGAAATGGAGTAATGATAATGACAGACACGTATGATATCACGATTATTGGCGGCGGTCCGGCGGGCATGTTCGCCGCCTTTTACGCCGGTATGCACAACGCCAAGACCCAGCTGGTCGAAAGCCTAGCCGAACTCGGCGGCCAGGTCAACGCCTTGTATCCAGAGAAAACGATTCTAGACGTGGCGGGTTTTCCCGCCGTCACCGGCCGCGACTTAATCGCCAATCAGCAGCGGCAGTTAGACCAATTTCCGTTGACCATCAAGACGGGCCAAGCGGTCACCAACGTTGCGGCGATTGACGACGGCTTTGCCATTACCACTGCGGCCGGAACAACGCAGACTAGAGCCGTTATCATTGCGGTCGGCAACGGGGCCTTTGCGCCACGGAAATTAAACGTGGCCAACGCCGCTGACTTCGAGGGCCAGCACCTGTTTTACAGCGTTCGCGACCCGGAACATTTCCGCGACCGCGACGTGATGGTGGCCGGGGGTGGCGACGCGGCAATCGACCAAGCCTTGATGCTGGAAAAGGTGGCCAAATCCGTTACGCTCCTGCATCGCCGCGACCAGTTCCGTGGGCTGGCCCACATGGTCGACCTGCTGCACGCCTCCACGGTGACCGTGAAGACGCCATACCTGATTCGCGACCTGCAGAAAACGCCAGCTGATCAGCTCGATGTGACCTTAAAGCAGGTGGGGTCACAGGATGATATGACTCACGTTACCCTGGATGATTTGGTCGTCAGCTACGGCTTTACGGCGGACCACCACGCACTGGCCGGCTGGGACGTTGATTTGGCGGAAGACCACCGCCTGATTGCGGTGGATTCGACCATGGCGACCAGCGTGCCCGGCATCTACGCGATTGGCGACGGCGTCATGTATCCCGGCAAACAGCCGCTGATTGCGACCGGCTACGGTGAGGCGCCAGTCGCGGTCCGCGATATCATGACGCGTTACTTCCCAGACCGCCGCGGCCCAGTCCACAGTACGTCACTGTCTGACCGGCATTAATCCGGCTACGACAAAATCTGTGTGGAGCTGGCCGCCTGTCGTTACGTGAAACTCTAGGCTGGAACGCTGGGGGAGGACGGGTCGAGCCCAAACCCGGTCTCGACCCTTGCTTTGAGCCGAAAGTCGCGTCTCAAAGTCACCAATTTACCAGCAAGGTGCGCTGCTAAATTCCCGGCTGAGCCTAGATTTCACTTCACTTTCGGCTACGATAGATGCCTGTCATTCACACTGGTTAGGCCTGAACAGACCAACTTAACCGGCCGTTCTTACCAGGCACCGTCGCTTGGCTTAGTAAGTCTATCCTAACAATAGAAGATTTTTCATCAAACGCAAAGAAGCTGTCCGACCAATCGGTGAGATTGAACGGACAGCTTCTTTATTTGGATTACGTGGGTGGTCAATTGAAAGAACTACTTCCCACTAGTCTCATCCTGGTTGGTAATCTTGATCCGGTTGGAATCTGTCGTCTTGTGGCCCAGCTCAGGCGCATCCGTCTTGTAGAACGGCTGCGTGGACTTGTCTCCGTTGCGGGAGAACAGGCTGGTGGACCTCAAGCCTAACTTCTTCTCAATCTTTTCTTCCTTCTCTAACCCATCGGAGTAGTTGTAATCAGACGGGTCGACAGCCTTGAAGCCCTTGGGATGGTAGAAACGCAACAGGTTCTTTTGGTTCAGCGAGTCAGAATCGTTGAGGCCCTGGTTGACGTGTTTTTGCATGGCGTCAATCAGTTTTTGCTGTTGCTTGGTTGGGTGAATCTCCTCTTGGGTCTTGTTGCTGTAAACGGTGCCGTCAATCGACGTGTACTCAGGGCTGACCCAGTCGCGGTTACGGAAAGCGACGACGGGATTGTGAGCCTTGGAGAACAGGTCGGTCCCGAACTGGATGTACTTCTTGGTGTTCATCCCCATCAGGTGCATCAACGTTGGCAGTACGTCGATTTCGCCGCCATAGGTGTGTTCGACCTTGCCCTTCTTGTAGCCGGGCATGTTGAACATCAAAGGCACGCGTTGGAGCTGGGCGTTGTCGTAGTCGTTCCAGTCATCCGGGTTGACGCCTAGTAGCTTGGCCAAGCTCTTGTTCGACGAGTTGGAAATGCCGTAGTGGTCACCGTAGATCATGACCAGTGAATTCTTAGCCAGGCCGGATTTCTTCAGGTAGGCGTAGAATTCCTTCACCGATTGGTCGAGGTAGTGGGCGGTCTTGAAGTAGTTGTCGACCGTCTTATCCCCGGTGTCGGGCGTCTTGAAGCTAGAATCTTCGCTGTCCAAGGTGAACGGGAAGTGATTGGTGACGGTCAGGTATTTCACGTAAAATGGCTGCTGGAGATGCTGCAGGTATTTCACGGAATCGTTGAACAACAGCTTATCCTTCAACCCGTAGCCCAGCGACTTGTCACCCGACGTATCGTAGTAGCTGGCATCGAAGAAGTACTGATACCCCAGGTTCTTGTAGGTGCTACTGCGGTTCCAGAAGCTGGCGACGTTACCGTGGAAGACCGCGGTGCTGTAACCGGCCTGATCGAAAATCGCGGGCGCGGCCTGGAAGGTGTTGTCGTTCCCCAGTTGGGTGAACAGCGAGCCTTGCGACAGGCCATACGTCCCGGTTTCGAGCATGGTTTCAGCATCGGAGGTCTTACCTTGGCCGACTTCATGGAAGAAGTTGTCAAAGCTGTAGGTCGATTTACTCTTATACAGCTTGTTCAGAAACGGCGTGACCTCTTGACCATTGATTTTCTTATTGATCAGAAATTGCTGGAAACTCTCCAGGTGAATGATGATGACGTTTTTGCCTTTAGCCACCCCGTAGAGCTGCTTGTTCGGCGCGGCATAGTTTTTGTGCACGTATTTTAAAATACCACTGAGCTCGGACTTCTTAGCGTGTGACCGCAACTCACTGGTGTGCTGCGACTTGATGCCGTCGTACACGGTGAAGGCGTCTAGCCCCAGATATTTGACCACGTAGGTCCGGTCAAAGGTCCGCGTCAACAGCTGCGGCCGGTCCATTTCGCCCATGGTCAGGTTGACCGTGAAGAGCAGGAGGGCGCTGGAGGTCACGGCCAGGCCGACGCGCTTGTTCAGTGGCCGCGGGTCGATGTAGATGCGCCGCGTGGCCATCAAGACCAAGACCACCACGAGGTCCAGCCAGTACAGGATATCGTGTGGCGAGGTCAATGCCAGCGAACTGCCGGACAGGCCCTGGTCAACTTTGGAGTAGCCCAACACCGTACTGACGGTCATGAAATCCGTGAATTCGCGGAAATAAATGACGTTGATGTAGAGCAGTAGGGTGTTTAAGATGTCGATCAGAAATAAAAACGGGTAGAAAAAGCGCGCCCGCTTAAAGTAAAGCGCCAGCCCGAAGAGCAGAATGGTCGTGGCCAGCGGGTTCAAGAGCAGGATCAGAAATTGAAACGGATCACTGAGTCCTAACTTGAAGTCGACAAAGTAGGCGACCAAAGTCTTCAGCCAGAACAGGACGACCATCAGGGTGACAAAGCCCATCCGGGTGCCAGTTCTGGCCCATATTTTTTTGAAACGTTCCAAGTTTTTTCGCTCCTTCGTGTACGGTTAAAGTAGTCCCATTTTACCATAGAACCAGTGGGGGTGTCGTGGGTCAACGATGGCGCCCGGCAATCACTAGAAAACCGGGTGAGTAACCAACGCATAAAGTTACGGATTGTGGCGATTACTTCTATTATATATTCACCCACTGGTCGCTGGCTTTCGACCACGTATTTCACTAATGGTAGCAAACTTTCAGCCGGGAAACGCATTTTACCGCCAAGTTTAGGAAAACTTTAAGTCAGGCTATAAAATTGTAACCGCTATCGCAGTATCTTTGGTACACTAGAGGTATATTCAGATGAAAGGTGTGACTAGATTATGACGAAACAACTCACGCTGTACGTGGTCCGTCACGGGCAAACGTATTTTAACATCTACAATAAACTCCAAGGCTGGAGTAATTCACCCCTGACTGAAGCGGGTATCGCGGATGCGGAAGGGGCCGGCAAACGGCTTCAAGACGTCCAATTCGCGGCGGCTTACTGCAGTGACACGACCCGCGCGGAACAGACGGCCAAGACCATTTTAGCGGCCAATCATTCCCAACCGGCCGCACAATTGACCACGGCCTCATTCTTTAGAGAAGAGTTCTACGGTTACTACGAAGGCACGGACATGGCCCAGGCCTGGTACGTGGCTGGGGCACCGCATGGCGTGCCGACGTTTAAGGCGATTGAAGAGAAATACTCGATTGGTAAGGCCAAGGACTTCTTGAAGGAAGCCGACCCGTTCCGCCAGGCTGAAAACAACGATGAATACTGGGCCCGGGTGGATCAAGGCTTTGATTTGATTCGCCACAACCCGGACTTAAACGATGGCGACAACGTCTTGATGATCAGTCATGGCAATACCTTGTTGAGTCTGATGGAACGTTACGGTCAGGGCAAATACGACCTCAGCGTGCGGCCAGCCAATGGCAGTGTCACAAAATTATTATTAACGCCTGATGATATTCAGGTTTTAAGCTACAACCAAAAAGATTAAGCGAGGATGGTTTGATGGAAATTAGAATGGCTTGGGGTAAATTGAATCCGGTATTTAAGGATGCCCTGCAGATGCGTAAGGATGTTTTTATTGAAGAGCAGGGGATTGACCCGAAGGTAGAGCTGGACGGAACTGACGAAGATAAGATGCACTACGTCGGCTATATTGATGATGAACCCGTCACGACAGCTAGAATCGACATGCTCGCCGGCAACCGGGTGAAAATCCAACGCGTAGCCACGGTCGCTGACCAACGTAAGCACGGTTACGCAGCGGAATTGATCAAGCAAATCATCAAGGACGCCAAGAAGTCAGACGTGGCCCACGTCGAGCTGGATGCCCAGCTAACGGCCATGGATTTCTACAAAGAACTCGGCTTTGAACCCATCGGCGAACCGTTTGAAGAAGCTGGTATTCAGCATCAGACGGTGCGGTATGCGGGGAAATAAGGAAAACGGCTCTTTGTCAACCGGTGTTGATGGAGAGAATTTGAGAGGTTCAATTCACTTACGAATTGGGCCTCTTTTTTGGACCCGGATATTAAATTCAATCTGTATTCTATAGTGGAAGTTGGTCCAGTTGCGGTAGCCGTAGGCGGTGCGTTTGATCTGTTTGATTTTGCGGTTCACACC
>NZ_RHOB01000029.1 GCF_003946085.1 Levilactobacillus angrenensis
TTTTCGCCGATACTTGGGGCAAAAGATTATGTGGTACTTACAATTCCATCTAGTATGTGCTAAGCTACTATCGTCCTTAGACTTTTTAGACATGTAAAACACCCTTTCGATACTATTTTTTGGTTGGTAGCCGTTAAATAGTATATCGAAAGGGTGTTTTGGGCTAAAGCCTTTTTTCACCCCCACAAGTAAAACTTGTGGTTTTATTTAACCAATTAATGAATGACACACAAAAAGCCCGTGCTTCGGGCTTTTTGTGTGTGACGCCTAAGTTATTTTAAGGTGACCGCCTTTAGGTAGGTGGTTAACAGGTGATGGGTATATTGCTTGAGATTGTAATTACCATTTTCAGCACACCAGTCTAGTAAAGCGCCTTTGAAGACAATACAAATATCTTTGTTCAGTCCCCTGGGAGTCGTCTGATTTTTATCAAACACCTGCTCTTGGAACCCTTGAGTGATAAATTTTAAAGTGGTTTGCATAATTTGATTGTAGACTTTGTCGGTATCCAGTGCGCGGTTACTGGGTGAGAAAAAAATACGGCAGAAATCGACGCCGATTGTAGTGACGTAATCAGCGTACCAGTCATAGAAATCCAGAATATTTGCTTGGGTATCTTGTAGATTATTGGCAGATTGAGGGCTAGCAGTGTAAGTTGTCACTGCTTCATCATAGAATGCCTGAAGGACCGCATCCTTACTCTTGAAGTAGGTGTAAAAGCTGCCCAGTGAGGTGTTGGCTTGCTTACAGATTTCACGAATGGTGGTTTTCTCGTAGCCTCTTTCCTGCATAACCCTCAGTGCTGCATTAAAAATTTTTTTCTGAGTTGATTGAGCTTGTTCTCGGCGAGTCTCTTTGGTAGCTTCAGCCATTACCAGTCACGCTTTCTCAAAGTTATTTAGTCTAATCATAACGAGTTTGCTGGAGGACTGTCAATCAAAACAAGCTTGTAATTGTTTGCACAAAGAGTTATATTGAACATGTTCAATGAACGTGTTCAATATAACTCTTTTGGAGGTAGATTAGAAATGACTGACTATAAATTTTTGAAGAGTTTCACTTTGCCCAATGGCATGACGATTAAAAACCGAATTGTGATTCCACCACTAACGGAGCTGATGTCATATGCCAATGGTGTTATCAGCGATGACGAACTAGCTTACTACGACCAACGTGCCGGCGGCGTGGGGATGTTTATCACGGCGGCTGCCCAGACATCACCCCGAGAACGCGGTGGTAAGAATTACGAGGGCGAACTAGGTGCTCACGAAGATCGGTTCATTCCAGGTCTGCATCAATTAGCAACAACGATTCAACAGGAAGGCACACGTGCTGTCTTACAGTTATTAAACCCTGGTCGAATGAACAATTCGCAATTGCTAGGTGGTGCGCAACCAGTCAGTGCCAGCGCAATTGCCGCACCGCGTGAGGGGATGGAGACACCTCGAGCATTAACTGAAGATGAAATTTTAGCAGTCATTGATGACTTTGGTCAGGCTACCCGGCGTGCTATTCAGGCCGGTTTTGATGGGATTGAAATTCATGGGGCCAATACGTATTTGATTCAACAATTCTTCTCTCCTAACTCTAATCAACGTCAGGATAAGTGGGGCGGTTCACTTGAAAACCGTATGCGTTTCCCATTGGCCATCGTTGATAAATGTGCAGAAGTTATCAAACAGTACGCAGATAAGCCATTTATTTTGGGCTACCGGATTTCTCCAGAAGAGGTTGAGACGCCAGGTATTCGGCTGGCCGATACCATGAAGCTGATTGACCAATTGATTACCAAGCCAATCGATTACTTACACGTTTCTATGGGCTACGTGTTCCGGACATCATTGAATGACCAGGATGATCAAGAACCATTGATTGACAAGATTAAGCGCGAGGTGAATGGCAAGGTACCGTTGATTTCAGTTGGGTCGGTTGCCACACCACAGCAAGCAGAAGACGTCATGGATGATGGCGTTGAATTCGTCGCGTTGGGTCGGGAACTGATTCGGGAACCGCAATGGGTTCAAAAGGTCGAAAACGGCCATGAGGACACGATTCGGTACACGACACCAATCGAAGATCTACCGGAACGTCACATTGGTTTGCCACTCTGGGACTTCATCACCAAAGAATTAGGAATGCCGATGAACATTGATCCTGAAAACGGTAAGGAACTTAATTCAAATACGCAGCCTATCAATGGTTTGTGGTAATCAAGTTGTTAGCAGTCGCAATTAAAAAGATAGGTTAATTAGATAAGTGACCGAAGAAATGCCCACGCAATTTCTTCGGTCATTTTTTAAATCAACGCTGGTCTGAAATTAATCCAGAAACCTTTGTGCCAGGCGAGTGACTCGTGGTTTGAAAGGCTTTCACGGAAACATTTACACACATTTTACAACCCCAACACCAACCCATTACGTCGCCCGTGTAGACTGGCCCCAGATTCATAAAAAAGGGGAGTGGCAGTATGGCGATTGAACTAAATGCTTTGGGGAAAGAGTACACGCCGGGCAACTGGGTTTTGGAAAATGTGAGTGCCCATATCAATAGTGGCGAGTTTTTCGCAATCGTGGGACCTTCTGGCTGTGGCAAGAGTACGTTACTGCGGATGATTGCGGGGCTGATTCCGATTTCTGCGGGCGAACTGAAGATCGACGACCAGGTGGCCACCGATCTGCCACCCAAGGATCGCAAGTTGACGATGGTCTTTCAGAGTTACGCGTTATTTCCGTTCCTGTCCGTGACCGACAACGTGGCCTTTGGGTTGAAGGCCCGGAAATTTCCGGCGGCGGAAATCAAGGAACGTGTCGACCGGGCGATTGACCTGGTTAATTTGAATGAGTTCAAGGACCGCAAGCCCCGTGACTTATCTGGTGGGCAACGCCAACGGGTGGCCTTGGCGCGGGCGATTGCCAGTGACGTGAAGATTTGCCTGATGGACGAACCGCTGTCTAACTTGGACGCGCAACTGCGGATCAAGATGCGGACCGAGCTACGCAACCTACAACGGGAACTGGGCTTGACCGTCATCTACGTGACCCACGACCAGGTCGAGGCGATGACCATGGCCGACCACATCATGGTGTTGCACAATCATGCCATCCAACAGATTGGCACGCCACTAGAAATTTACAACCAACCCGCCAATACCTTTGTGGCCAGCTTCTTCGGCACGCCACGGATGAACCTCTTGCCGGCCCGCGTGGACGCCGACCGCGAACTCTTGTTAGCCAACGCCCTCAAGCTGGCGGTGCCGCGTGATTTGCCCGTGGCCGATTACGTGGTCGGCTTGCGGCCTAACGCGCTGCAACTCTTGCCAGCGGGCAATCCCGCTAACGCGCAGGTCCGGACCGTGGAATACCTGGGCTCCGAGATCTTACTGGAAGCAGAAATGGCCGACGGCACGCCCATTGAGTTGATGGCGGCCGCTGACGAGAACTATCAAGTTGGCGACAGCCTCAGCGTGGGCATCGCCGGGCGGGCCTACGTGTTTGATCACGCCGGTCAGGCCCAATTCATGGTGGAAGGGGGCGTGCGTCATGGCGGAAATGATGTCGACACCAAAACCGCAGTCCACGCCTAAGGACCAGCCCATCGCGCAGCCCAGTGCGCGGGGGTTCAGCCTCCACGTCAATGATAAGTACTACGCGTTGGCCTTCTTGGGACCGTCACTACTGGTTTTAGGCGTCTTTGTCTTCTATCCAATGTTGCGAACGCTGTATTTGAGCTTGTTTTTGACCAATAACGTGGGACGGCCGACCGTGTTCGTGGGCGTGAAAAATTACGTGAACCTCCTGACGTCTAGCGCCTACCAGGCCAGTCTCCAAGCCACGGCCGTCTACGTGATTGGCGTGGTGGCGTTCACATTGGTCCTCGGGCTACTCTTAGCCCAGATGGCCGTGCGTAAATTAGCGGGGATCCAATGGTTCCGGACGATTTTTTCCGCGACCATGGGTGTGTCCGTCTCCGTTGCCGCCATCTTTTGGCTGTTTATCTTCAGTCCGTCCGTCGGCTTGTTCGATCAGATTGGCAAGCTGTTGCATTTGCCACTGGTCCAATGGCTGACGACGCCCGGACCGGCGATGGTGGCCGTCATCATTTCCACGGTCTGGATGAATCTGGGCTTCACGTTCCTGATTCTCTTTGGCGCGCTGCAAATGGTGCACAGTCGCTGTATGAGGCGTCCGCCATCGAAGGGGCCTCGTCGAGCTATCAGTTCTTTCACGTGACCTTGCCGATGATTAGTCCCACGCTGTTCTTCACCTCGACTGTCACCCTGATTGGCGCGTTCAAGAGCTTCGGGCTGATCGACTTAATGACGGCTGGGGGGCCCAACAACGCGACGAACCTGATGGTCTACCAAGTCTATCGTGATGCCTTTTTAAATGGGAATTACGGCTTGGCTAGTGCGGAATCGGTCATCTTGGCCGTTATCATTGCGCTGTTTACGCTGCTACAGTTCAAGTTCTTAGAGAAACGGGTGACCTACTAATGATTCAATCCAGAAGCTTAAAACCGTTGCATTATCTGGTCTTGATCCTGTTGGCCATCGTGATTTTGGGTCCGTTTATCTTGGGATTTTGGACCAGCCTGTTGCCGACCGCCGATATTGCCAAAGGCGCACTGTGGAGTAGCCACATTTCTTTGGCCAACTACGCCGAGGCCGTGAAGCAGACCGCCATTTTACGGTATCTCTTGAATAGTTTTGTGATTTCGACGCTGACCATGGCCGCCCAGCTGTTGTTCTGTTCGCTAGGTGCCTACGCGTTCGTGTTCCTGTCCTTTAAGGGCCGCGACCTGTTGTTCTACCTGATCTTGGCGACCATGATGCTGCCCTTTGAAGCGGAAGTCATTCCTAACTTCGCCACGGTGCGGCGGCTGAACCTGCTGAACCACTACGGCGTTATGGTGATTCCATTTCTGACCTCGGCCTTTGGCATCTTCATGTTGCGCCAGGCCTTTCGGCAGATTCCGCCAGAGCTCAAGGAAGCCGCGGACGTCGAGGGCCTCAACCACTGGCAATTCTACTGGCGCGTGACCCTGCCGTATGCGCGCATCAGCTTGTTCACGCTGGCTGCCTACAGTTTTTTGGAAAGCTGGAACCAATACCTCTGGCCAATGCTGACCACGTTTAGCGACAAGTTCCGCCCAGTCCAAGACGGGCTGCGGCAGCTCCAGTCACAAGAAACCTTTAACAACTGGGGCATGATCCAAGCCAGTGCGGTCATTGTCGTGGTGCCCACGCTACTGGTGCTGTTCATCGGGCAACATTACTTTAAGAACGGCTTGAATGAGGGGGCCACGAAATGACAAACACCAAGTCTCATCAACGGCTACTGCTCCTGGGAGCACTCTTCTTGGCTGTGCTGGCGGTCTTCGTCGGCTGGTCAGTCATGAGTAAGCCCGCCGCTCAAGCGCAGGGGGCCAAACGCACCAAGGTCGTGTTCTGGCACGAGATGACCGGGCCCGCCCAGCAACAGCTCGATACCTTCGTCAAGGACTTTAACCGCTCGCAAAATAAGTATGAGGTCGTCCCCGAATTCGAGGGCAACTATAACGAGGCTGTCCAGAAAATCATCAACACCCACGGCACGGATGCATCGCCCGCGGTGTTCCAGTCCATGGACATTTCGACCAGTCAGATTCACCACACGGGCTACACCACGCCGGTACAAAAATTCATCGACGCCGACCATTACAATGTTAATCAAATCGCAGCCGGGGCGCGGGCTTTCTACGCCAACAAGGGGACGCAACTCTCCATGCCGTTCAACACCTCACAACCCGTGTTGTACTACAACGCGTCACTGCTCCAGAAATACCACATCACCCCACCACCCGTCGACCCGTCTTACAGTGACATCACCCGGGTCGCTACGCAATTGACGGACCGTTCGCACAAGCAGGTCCAAGGGATGACGGTCGAAATTTACGGCTGGCTGTTTGAACAATTCATGGCCAACGCTGGCATTTCTTTGGCCAACCACCAAGACGGTCACGCGGGCACGCCGACCGCTGTCAACTTCACCAGTCCGTCGACCTTGACGACGATGAAATGGATTCAGGACAATTTGAAGCGCGGCGACTTCGTCAATTACGGGGCCGGTGCCAACGCGCAGAACAATGAAACGGCCAGCTTCTTGTCCGGACGGCTGGGGATGTTCCTGCAAAGTTCCGCGTCGATTGGGCAACTGACAACCGGGAATCATGAGAAATTGGGCATCACCTACTACCCCCACCCAGACGGCCAGAAGAGCAATGGGGTCGCCATTGGGGGTGCGTCACTGTGGATTTCTAACGACAAATCTGCTCACGTACAACGCGGTGCCTGGGAGTTTATTAAATACTTGATGACGGCTAAGAGCCAAGCACAGTGGCAAGTCGCTACCGGTTATCTGGCGCTGAACCGCGGTTCGCAAAAGGAAGCCGTCTTGCAAAAGCTGTATCAGAAGTTGCCGGCCACCAAGGTGCCTGGCGAACAGCTCCGCGCGGCCACGCCTAACGCGACTAACTCGGGAATCTTCTTGCAAGGATTGATTCAAGAGCGAAATTTAAGCCAAACCGCCATGGAACAGATTTATAATGGGAGTGATATCAAGAAGTCCCTGGAGGTAGCGGAGAAGTCCATGAACAGCTACATCCAAGGCAACAACCGCGCCAACGGGTACTGACCGGGCCTATTGATTGGCAAGGTGGTTGGATTCATAGAAACAACTACTGAAGGTTGAAAGATAAATATCAGCTAGAAGCACTGTCACCACGCGACTGATGACGTAAAAATTAGTCGTTTATAGCATCCTAGTAAGGACTGGCCGCCTACCGTCAGCCTGGAACGCGGTGGGCGGACCGGACCAATGGCGCATGTCTCTGGCCTCATAGCCGAAACGTGCGCCAACAGGCAACTGGTTCCGCTTAACACCACTAGGCAAATAATCCAGAATCGGGATTATCTGCCTAGCGCCGTTAATGCTCGCCAGTTAACCGCCTGTTGTCACACTCTTTTTCAGGGACTATTGCGTTAATGCTACTTTCAACCTTTAGAACAACTATTAAAAATGTAGTAGGGAGCGGTAAAATGACAGTTAAAACGTTAGTGTTTGGGCACCGGGGTTATCCGGCTAAGTTTCCCGAGAATAGTTTGGCGGGGTTTGCCTACGCCTTGGATCATGGTGTCGAGGGTTTGGAATTTGATGTGCACTTGACCAAGGACCAGGTGCCGGTCATCATGCATGACGAGCGCATCGACCGAACCAGCGACGGGACCGGCCTCATCAACAGCTATACGCTGGCCGAACTCCGGCAGTTTCATTTAGCTGAAAACGAACCGATTCCCACGCTGGCGGAGTTTCTCACGTTGGTGGGGACCCACGACGTCCAGCTGAACCTGGAATTCAAGACTGACAAGATCCAGTACCCGCACATCGAGCGGATCGTGATGGGGATGGTCAACGCCACGCCACTGAAGCATCCGGTCATCTACTCATCATTTCACCTGCCGACGTTGAAAAATTGCCAGCAGATCGCCCCCGACGAGGCCTACTGTTGGTTGACGGGCAAGCCAGTGGTCAATGCCGCAGCCTTCGTGGCTAGCGAACACTTGGCGGGCTTGCACCTCAGCCATTACCAAGCCGACGTGCCGGTCGCCGAACGCATCTGGACCGTGGATGATCCGGTGCTGGCCAAGCAGTTGTTTCAAGACGGCGTGACCGGTATCTTCACGGATGATTTCGTGACGATGACGGCACTACGCGATGAAGTGATGGTGGATTAGCCACCAAGGTTTACACTGTTTTTGGATGTTTATGCACAAAAAGTCGGACGTGCCAGAGAGGTTTCTCTGCTACGTCCGATTTTTTAGTGTTGGTTAGGCTAATTTGTGCCGCAACTCCGCACCCAGTTGCCGTGCTTCAGCCGCGTACGGGGCCAGGGCCAAGTCGACGTCGGTGAATTGACCGTCGGCATTGAACCAAGACTTTTGTAAGCTGATCTGTAGGTTGTTGGTCAACAGCGGCATCTTCAAGCCACGCACGACCAGTTGCATGCCCAGTGCGGCCTGGAAGCCGCCATGGCCGCCATAAGAGACCAGGCTGACTGGTTTGCCCAGCCATTCTTGGTACAGCGTGTCGAGCGCGTTTTTCAACGGTGCCGGATAGCCCCAGTTGTATTGCGGAAACAGCAAAATGAAGGCGTCGTAGCTTTGGACTAGTGCACTCCACTGTTGCGTGCTAGCGTGCTCGTAGTGGTGGTCAGCCGGCATGGCGGGTTCGTTTAAAAACGGGAGGTTGATGGTGGCCAGGTCGAGGAGATCAACGGCCAATTCGGGCTGAGCCACTTGGGCTTGTAGCCAACGGGCGATGCTCGGACTGATGCGGGTCGGCCGGGTGGAACCGATAATTAATCCAACTTTTTTCGTCATCTAAAAACTCCTTTGATCAACTCGTGCATTATGCACACATCTTAGCACCGTTCTGGTATAATGGCAATATGGATAATGAAATTTTTGAAGCACTCTTTGAAATCGTGACGTTTTTCAATCAGCCCCAACAGGACCGTAAATTGCTTCAGCAAGCCAGTATTCCCTTGGAACCGGCCGCACTACCGATTATCGTGCGGGTCGGCCGCCAACCGGAAATCAGTATTGGCGAGTTGGCTGACCAGATTGGCCGGAACCATTCGTCCATCAGTCGGCAGGTCGATAAGCTAGTCGCAGCGGGATGGCTCGTGGAGGTCGAGCGGCGTGACCAGCGGATTCGGCAAGTGACCTTGAGTCCGCAGGGGCAGCGCGCGTTGTTGCAGATCAAATTAGCCCGCGAGGCCGCGATTCGGCAGAAATTGGCCAACTACTCCAACGCGGATCGGACGGAGCTGTTGCAGGTCTTACAGCAATTGGCGGCCACACTGACGGGCCCCAGTGACTACCGCGAGTGAGCGACCTGATTGCTGGTAGTCGGTGGTATTTGGTAAACTAAAGGCAAGAGAGAAAGCCAGACGAACTGGAGGATGGGTTTATGCGCAAGTTCAGTTGGGTGTTAGTGGCCAGCTCGCTGTTATTGGTGGGCTGTGCCAATCAGCAAACGCAATCACAGACGAGTAGTAGCACCAGCCAGGCCGCGTCACAACAGACCTCACAGCAGACGACCCCGTCGCCGCGCCAGATCAAGGTGACGATGAATGCAGCCGTCAAGCAGTTCCACCAGCATTTTGGCGGCAAGGTGGCCGTGACCGAGCTGTCGCTAGAGGCCGAAAATCAGCGCTACCAGTACGAAATCAGTGGTGTGGACCAGCAAAAGGAATACGAGCTGACCGTCGATGCCCGCACCGGTAAGACCAGCCGCGCGCAACAGGAGAAGCTAGACGCCGATGAGGCCAATGGTATTGCCCAGCGGGACGCCTTGCCGTTAGCTAAGGTGAAGTCGCGAGCCAGCGTTTCTCAGGTCGCCACGAAGCAAGTTGGTGGCGGTGAGGCCATTGCCTGGTCGTTGGACCGCGAACACGGGACGACTGAGTGGGAGGTCAAGGTTCGCAAAGACCAGACCCATCATGAGGTGCGAGTCAATGCGCTGACGGGTAAGGTCTTGGGCCAAGAGACGGATGACGATGATGATTAAGGCACAACTTTAATGAACCGAATAGAAAATTAGGGCAAAAAAATTAACCTCATTGAATCGAACTGGGATTTAGTCTGATTCAATAAGGTTAATTATTCAATTGGGGACAGACAGAGTTAAGGCATTTTCCGGGTACCTTAACCGCTGTTACCAAAAAAGCTTTAGTTTGTCGTTAGTTTGTTAAGCAATTGTTTACGACATAATTACTATAACAGAGAAATCAAGGCTTGCGGGCGAATTTGGCGATTTGTAATATTACAATTTGACCAGCCGGTTATTTGAGGATGACAAGTTGTCATTTTTCTGTCTTTTTCGTCATCAGGTTGGGCCCCGGTCACGTGACCAAACGCATACTTATGCATCGTGGATGATTGGTGGGCCCTGATTCGGCGGTCAACGGATAGTGTGAAAGCAGCGACTAACAGTCGTGATCCGGAATTTTAGCCGTCACTTGGTGCAGGCTGCACAACTGAAAACTTTGAAAGACGCCGAAAAATTTAGGCGTCTTTTTTTCGCGCCCAGTTTTCTTGAAAACAAGGGTCGATTATAAATTTATTGATAACGGCTGACGCGAAAAACTATTTTAATGTTCAGGTTTTACGTTTTACCAGCTGTAATAAGTCGATTTCTCCGACTATAAAAATACTAATAACGAACTAAAAATAAATTTATTCTTGATAAGTTCGCTTTTTCTGGTACACTTGGAATTGCTAGAGAAATCAAATTACATATCTGAGGAGTGGAGAGTATGCATTTGAAGGGTAAGGGTAAATTACTCTTGATTTTGGCAGCATTGTTAGTGTTGCCAGCCGGATTAGCCGCTTGTGGTAAATCCAGCAGCAGTCAGGCTGGTTCTAGTTCTAAGGCTTATGCCCCCAAGAAATTGACGGTCGAGTTCGTGCCGTCGTCTAATGCGGGGACCATCGAAGCCAAGGCCAAACCATTGGAAGGCTTACTGAAGAAGCAATTAGGGATTCCGGTGACGGTCAGCGTTTCCACCGACTACAACACGATCGTAGAAGCGATGGGTTCCAAGAAGGTCGATGTGGGCTTCCTGCCGCCTGACGCTTACGTGTTAGCGCACAAGCAATACGGTGACAAGGTCATCTTGCAGGCGCAACGTTACGGGGTTTCGGAGCCGGACGACAAGGCTACGAAGAAGTTGGTCAACTACTACCGCTCTCAAATTTTGGTGCGCAAAGACAGTGGCATCAAGTCCATCAAGGATTTGAAGGGCAAGAAGATTGCCGTCCAAGACACCACGTCCACGGCCGGGTGGATCTACCCAGCTGTCGAAATGCTTAAGCACGGCGTTAACATCAACAAGTCCGGGATTCAAACGGTCACGGTCAAGGGTCACGACCAAGGTGTCTTGTCAGTTTACAACAAGAACACCGACGCGGCCTTCGTCTTCCAAGGCGCCCGGAAGCTGGTCATGAATGACGAAAAGGACATCATGAGCAAGGTTGTGCCAATCTACACTACGGCCAAGATTCCGAACGATACCATCACGGTACGGGGCGATATGGATGCCAAATGGCAAAAGAAGATCGCCACGGCCTTCAAGGCTATCGCCAAGACCAAGAAGGGCCACGCCATCATTTCCAGCGTATACTCACATGAAGGCTACGTGGACTCTAAGGACAGCAACTTTGATATCATCCGGCAATATGACAAACAAGCCAAGCAATTGGATAAGTAACCTAGACACCATTTAGTTAAATACACGTCAAAATCAAAAAGTAGTGGGGAAGCGCTTTGGGGCACCTTGCTACTTTTTTACGGGGGAACCGACAATGACACAAGCACCAATTATTTCGTTTAAAGGCGTCAATAAAATTTATAATAACGGGACGGTCGGACTCAAGGATATTAGTTTTGACATTCCGCGTGGCCAATTTTTGGTCGTCGTCGGGCTATCCGGTGCCGGCAAGAGTACGTTACTGCGGACCATCAATCGGATGCATGAGATCACTTCGGGTGAGATTACGATTGAAGAAGAACCCATCAATGATTACAAGGGCCAGTCGTTGCGTTTATTGCGGCGAAAGATCGGCATGATTTTTCAAGGCTTCAACCTAATCAATCGCTCCAGTGTGGAACGCAACGTGTTGTCTGGTCGGGTCAGTTATTATCCAACCTGGAAGACGATTTGTGGCCTCTTCACCAAGGCTGACCGGGAAATGGCGGTGCGGTCCTTACAACGGGTTAACCTGGCGGACAAGCTTTATACGCGCGCCGACGAATTGTCCGGGGGCCAGCAACAACGGGTTGCGATTGCACGGACGTTGATGCAAGACCCGAAGATCATTTTGGCCGATGAACCGGTGGCGTCACTGGACCCACTGACCACGGCGACCGTGATGGACACGCTGCAACGTCTGAACCGCGAAGACGGCATCACCGTTATCGTCAACCTGCATTCGGTGGCGCTGGCACGGAAGTACGCGGACCGCATCATTGGATTACGGGCCGGCCAATTGGTCTATGACCAACCGATTGCGGCGGTCACGGAAGCGGACCTGAATCGCATCTATGCGGAGGGGGAACAAGTATGACTTATCCAGAAACTCCTCGCCGCTCGTGGGTACAACGCTGGCACGTGAAGGGCATTGTTGGCACCGTGGTGTTGGTTGTCCTCCTTATCGCGTCGTCGCGAATGACCGGCGTGGATGTGGGCATGTTCTTTAGTAATTTTGGCCAGTTCATGAATTTACTGGTCCGGATGTCCTCTCCAGCCTGGGATTACACGGCCGTTATCATCCAACCCTTGCTGGAGACCATTCAGATGGCGATTCTTGGGACCACGATTGGGGCGGCGCTTGCCATTCCCTTTGCGGTTCTCAGTGCCAGCAATCTGATTCACAGTCGGCTCTTGCGGGGCGTGACCCGGTTGTTTTTGGACCTGGTCCGGACCTTGCCCGACCTTTTGTTGGCGGCAATTTTCGTGGCCATCTTTGGGATTGGGTCCACGGCCGGGGTCGTGACGCTGGCGATTTTCTCATTCGGAATGGTGTCGAAGCTGTTTTACGAAGTCATCGAGACCATCGACATGGGGCCGCTAGAGGCGCTGGAGTCGGTGGGCGCGTCCAAGGTCACGATTATTTGGTACGCCGTTTTGCCGCAGATTTTAAATCAATTTATCAGTTATTTTCTCTACACCTTAGAAATCAACGTCCGGGCCTCGACCGTTTTGGGGTACCTGGGCGCCGGGGGGATCGGGGTCTTCTTACAACGGTCACTCAACGAATTCAACTACAGTCAAACGGCTGTGATCATCTTGGCCACACTGGTCGTCGTCTTGGTGATTGACGGCATCAGCAATCACTTAAGGAGGGTGCTGCTCTAATGACAACAATGACAGTAATGACCAAGCCCCACCGGACCATTTGGCAGCGGTGGAATTGGCTACTGTGGGTGGTCGTGATTGGTGCGCTGTATTATTGGACCATCAATGGCCTGAAATTCACGGGTCTGCAGGAATCGGCCGGGGCCGTGTCGCAATCTATCGTTGATGGGCTGGTCCATCCGCAATGGTCGTACGTATATGACGGGAGCGGGGAAGACCTACTTTCGTTGATCTTACAAACGCTGGCCATCGCCTTTTTAGGGACCATCGTGTCGGCCGTCATCAGCGTGCCCTTTGCCTTTTGGGCAGCGCGCGGAACCCATGAACGTTTCTTCTTACGCTCCGGAAGCGGCAAGGTCGTGTTGACCCTGATTCGGACTTTTCCAGAAATTGTGTTGGCTATCATGTTCATCAAGGCCGTGGGACCGGGTTCTTACGCCGGGGTACTCGCCGTCAGCATTCACTCGATTGGGATGCTGGGCAAGCTCTTCAGTGAGGCGATTGAAAATATGGACCGCGGCTCTGAAGAAGCCATTACCAGTGCCGGTGGCCGCGCGGGGCAGGTCTTTGCCTTAGCGACCGTGCCGACCATCATGCCCGAATTCTTCTCGTACACGCTGTATCGGTTCGAAATTGCCGTGCGGTCCGCCTCCATCTTGGGGATGGTGGGGGCCGGTGGGATTGGGACGCCGATGATCTTTGCGATTCAGACGCGGAACTGGCCCAAAGTCGGCATCATCTTGCTGGGCATCGTGGTCATGGTGCTTTTGATCGACTCGCTGTCCGAACAGTTACGGAAGAGGTTGATTTAGGGATGAAATTAAAAATTTTATCGACTAGTGACGTCCATGGCTACGTTTATCCCACCAGCTACAGTCGGCGTGATGACCACCGGGACTACGGCTGGTTGCGGGCGGCCACGGTAATTCGTGACGTCCAGGCAGCGGCTGGGCCAGATGAGGTCGTGGTGACCATTGAAAATGGTGACTGGATCCAAGGCGCACCGTTTGCCAGCTACTTGGCCCAACGCCCGGCAGCCGAGGCCGCACTGTTTACCCAATTGACCAGTCAACTGGGGGTCGACGTGGGCGTACTGGGCAATCATGAATTTAATTATGGTCAGGACTACCTCCGTTACTGTGAGGCGCAACGGACGTATCCACTAGTTGGCGCCAATATCCAGGGCGGTAGTGACCAGGGTATTTTGGACGCGCCGTATCACCTGATTGAACGCCAAGGACTCAAGATTGCGGTCTTGGGGTTAACGACGGCGTACGTACCGGTTTGGGAACGCGCGGACCATTTGACCGGCCTGCATTTTCAAGCGGCTTTGGCGACGGCCAAACACTGGGTGCCGCGCTTACATGACCTGGCCGATGTGGTCATCGTGGCCTATCACGGCGGCTTTGAAGCGGACCTGACCACGGGAGAACCAACGGAACGGTTGACCGGTGAAAACGAAGGTTATCAGCTGTTGACGCAGGTGCCTGGCATCGATGCCTTGGTGACGGGCCACCAGCACCGGCAAATCGCGGGCGTGTATCATGGGGTGCCGACCACACAACCGGGCGACAAGGGCGTGGCCGTTGGTGAAATCACGCTGACCCTGGATGCAGACAAACACGTGGTGGCCAGTGACGCACAGCTGTTAACGACGGCGAACGCCCAACCGGATGCGGCATTTGCGGCCCAAACGGCGGCGGTGCAAGCCCGAGTGGAAGACTGGTTGGATCAACCCGTCGGCCAACTGACGGGAACGTCCATGACGGTGACGGACCCCATGGCCGCGCGGCTGCAGGGCCATCCTTACTTACAGTTCATCAATCAGATTGAAATGGCGGCCGGTCAAACCGACATTGCGGCGACCGCCTTGTTCAACGATGACGTTCGCGGGTTTGGGCCCAGTGTGTCGGTGCGCCAGGTGTTGAACAGTTACCCGTACCCCAACACCTTGGTGGTCGAGCGCATCACGGGAGCGGACTTGAAGGCGGCGTTAGAACGTTGCGCCAGCTTCTTTACGGTAGTGGCGGGTCAGGTTCAGGTGGCCCCAGCCTTTACCACGCCGAAATTAGCACTCTACAATTACGATATTTATAGTGGAATTGCGTATCACTTTGATTTGACCCAGCCAGTCGGTCAGCGCGTCACCCAACTCGTTTACCACGGGCACCCCGTGCAGCCGGAGCAGACATTAGACGTGGCCATGAACCAGTACCGCGGCAATGGCGGGGGTGATTACCCGATGTTTGCGCCAGCCAAGGTGATTCGTGAAATCAATACGGATATGGCGGAGCTGATTCGTCAGTACTTTGCGGCCCATCCGGTGGTGACGGGGCAACCCCAGACGAACTTTACGGTGACCACCTAACGGGTGTATGCTGGGTGAAAAACAAGGAATGATGACTGATGTATGGCTTGAAGCAATCTGCTAGCGGGGCGAAAATCACGATTCTGGTGGCGCAGTGTGTGTACCTAATGGTGAGTGGCTACTGGCTCGCCACCGGTAGTCAAACGGCGGTACTCACCTGGACGCTAGCCGGGTGCCTCGCAATTATTTTCTTGCGCCTCAACGCGATGATGTTTATTTGGTTGCCTCGGGGGATTGGCTGGCCCGAAGCCTTGGGGAATAGCCTAGCGTTTGCCCTGTATTACCTGGGCTTTCCGTTGTTGTTGCGATACGGGGGTCACTTCAACCTGTGGGCCTACGTTCTGGGACTGAGCTGTTTTGTCGCTGGCAGTGTGATCAATACTACAGCCGAGCTCCTGCGCAAACCGTTTAAGGCAAATCCGCAAAATGCCGGTAAACTGTATCGCGGGGGCTTGTTTAAATACGCCATCCACATCAATTACTTTGGCGACGTGCTCTGGGTATTGGGCTGTGCGCTTTTGACGGGGAACCCGTATGCCTTGCTCATCCCGCTGATGTTGCTAGTGCTGTTTGTTTTTTCCTACATTCCCACGGCGGACAAGTATCTCGCCAGTAAATATGGGGCGGACTTTGCGGCCTATCAGCGCGAGACCAAGGAATTAATTCCGTTCGTGTGGTAGATTTTTTTAAGATGAGACGTGAAAAAAGCCGAGACGACGAGGTCTCGGCTTTTAATGTGTCTGGTTTAAGTTTAAGGCTAAAGAAGGTAGAATTACCAGGTTGATTCCCGGAACGACAGTGGTCCGCTAAGATCAGTGAAAACAGAAGCCGGTGTCAGCCAGCCCCGTCGACACAGCGCGGTCCAGTCCACTCACTGCGTGCCAACCCCTAGCTGGTGGATAGTGGACGGCCAGTTCATGCCATTACAGTAGTAAGCAGTTAGTCCACATTCACGACCAGCTTGCCCAGATTCTCGCCACGCTGAAGAATTCGCAGGCCTTCTGCCGCATCGTCAAACGGTAAGATGCGGTCAATGACGGGATCGAATTCGCCGGTCGCTAATTTTTGACCGACCACGCCAGCCATGAAGCCCAAGTCAGCGATTTCCGTAGGGTTGTTGGAGCCGTAAACGCCGCCGAGTGCCGAGCGGGTCAACCCCAAGGCCTTACTGTCGAGGTCCAAGTGGGCTGGCATGCCGTCACCAATTGCGATGATTTGACCGTTGTAGGCCATCCGTGCGACGTCGGCGGCCAGCTCTTCGCCACCAATCGTGTTGATGCTGAGCCCTACGCCCAAGCCGTCCGTGGCGGCCAAGACTGCGGCGGTGACGTCTTCTTGGTGATAGTCGATGATGGTGTCCGCGCCAACGCGTTCGACCAGCGGCCGTTTACGCGCCGAAGTCGTGGCAATCGTGGGCAGATGTAAGTCGTGGGCGAACTGTAACGCGGCCAACCCCACGGCCCCGCCGCCCGCGTGAATTAAGACGGTTGGTACTTCCGACAAATTGGCCTTGCGGTACAGGGCCTGGTAGGCGGTCAGGGTGCCACACAGACTGGCGGCTGCTTGTTCAAAGCTGACGTTGCTGGGGATGGGCGCCAGGCTGAGCGCTGTGGTCACGGTAAATTCGGCCAGGCTCCCAGCACGGCGAAGGTCACCGTGATACATGACCCGGTCGCCGACTGACCAGTTGGTAACGCCGCTGCCGACCGCTACGATTTCGCCAGCACAGTCCATGCCAACGACGCGTGGTGCGGGGGTGTCACTGCTTTCAATGACTTTGTAATCGGCGGGGTTCAGCCCCACGGCGCGCACGTAGACCTTGACCTCGGTGTCCCCCGGCGTGGGTTCAGCGACGTCGGTCAATTTTAGGTCAGCCAGTGTGTGGGGGGCAGGCCCCGTAATGGTCCAAGCTTTCATTTTGATCATCCTTCTTAGTTGGTGGATTGAATACAGTAGCTAAAAACAAGGTTCATCATTGATTATAGTAAACGATGGGGGCCGTAAAACAAAACATTTCGTTTGATTGTAACCGTTAGCCATTTACCCTATTATTAAAATTATGTTGCAAACGACTCTAATGGGGTGCAATTTGGTGAGAAAATTGGTAAAATTAATTAACAAAAAATGAGATTTGGAGGTGGACGTCTTGCACCAACCGTATGCTGCATTTCCCATACCTGACCGCTAATTTGAATTTTCACTAACAGAAAGGAAGTTTTATTTACATGGCACAAGACCCTAAAACAACCGTTACCACAACCGAAGCAGAAACCACTGACCCTGGACCCAGCCAGCAGTCGCCGTTATGGCAACGCTCGACTGAGTCCTTACTTGTTGACTTTGAGACTGACGCAGAAGCGGGATTGACCACAGCCGAGGCGAAAAAACGCCTGAAGGCCAATGGTCCCAATGAATTGACTGCTAAGAAGCAATCGAATTTGTTGCGCTTCTTGAAGCAGTTCAACAACTCCATTATCTACATTTTGGCCGCGGCAGCATTGATGACCTTTTTCATGCATCACTATTCCGACTCGATTGTTATCGGGTTGGTGATCGTCGCCAACGCCTTCATTGGGTATTTCCAGGAACGGTCAGCGGATAATGCCTTGGACCGCATCAAGGCCTTACTGGTCTCCGAAGCCGTCGTGATTCGCGATGGCCAAAAAGTCACGCTGCCAGCACGTGAGCTGGTGACCGGGGACCTGGTTCAGCTGGAGGCGGGGGATACCGTTCCCGCTGACCTGCGGCTGATCGACGCGGATAACTTAAAGATCCAAGAGTCGGCCTTGACCGGGGAAACGGATTCGGTTGAAAAGGGAGAAGACCCGCTGGCGGTGGCTGAGTTGCCACTGGCCGAACGGTCCAACCAAGCTTTTGCCTCTACGGCGGTGACGAATGGTTCCGGCCGCGGAATCGTGACGGTAACTGGCGCGCAAACGGAAATCGGGCACATCCAGCAAAACGTGGCGGAAGTCAAGCAACAGAAGACGCCATTGATGAAGAACCTGAACAGTTTGGGACTCGGGTTGTCCGTGGCCATCCTGATTGCGGCGGTGCTATTATTTGCCTTAGGGATGTGGACCCACGTTTACAGCCTGCCAACCCTGTTGATTGCTGTCATCACGATGGTCGTGGGCTCGATGCCAGAAGGCCTGCCCGCTAGTACCTCGGTGGTCTTAGCCATGGGGACGCAGGCGATGACCAAGCAAAACGTCATCGTCAAGACGCTGCCCGCGGTGGAAACACTGGGGGCCGTCGATATCGTCAACACCGATAAGACCGGGACGTTGACCAAAAACGAAATGACCGTGACCGATATTTTAACGCCGCAAGATACCTACACCGTGTCCGGGGTGGGTTACGACGCTGACGGTCAGGTTCAAAATGATGAAGACCAAGCCGTTGACTGGCAAAAAGATGCGGACCTCGAATGGTTGGTCCAAATCGCCGGGCAGACCTCCGATGCCGAATTCCATGAGGAAGATGGTCAGTGGGTCCTGACCGGGGAGCCAACCGATGGGGCGTTAACGGCCCTGTACCACAAGCTGGTAGGCGCTGACCCGGATCCACAAGAGATCGACTCCCTGCCATTTGACTCGGCCATCCGTTACTCGGCGCGACTGGTTGACCACAACGGCCAACGTTACTTGTTGGTCAAAGGGGCACCGCAAACGTTGACACGCTTGATGCGTGAACACGGCACAGCTGTCGACGAGGATGCTTGGCAAGCGCGGTTGTCGCAGCTGACCCAACAAGGTAAACGGGTCGTGGCGTTGGGGTATCAACCCGTGGCCGCCGATGCGGATGAAGTCGATGATTTGCCCGTCGGCGAAAACTTCCACTTGGCTGGGATGGCCGGCATCATTGACCCACCACGGCCAGGGGTCGCCGATGCCGTGCGGCAATTGCGTTACGCCGGTATCAAGGTCAAGATGATCACTGGGGATGACCCGGAAACGGCTGCCGCGATTGCCCAACAGCTGAATCTGTCTGAACAAGCCCGCGCCATCACCGGACCAGAATTGGCCCAGATGAACGACGCCGAGCTGGCTTCCCAGATCGACAAGTACACCGTCTTTGCCCGGACCACCCCCGCCGATAAGCTGCGGATCGTGAAGGCCCAACAGTCTCGCGGTCACGTGGTTTCCATGACTGGTGACGGGGTCAATGATGCGCCTGCCTTGAAGCAAGCCGACATCGGGGTCGCCATGGGGATTCGGGGAACCGACGTTGCCAAGGACTCCGCCGATATGGTGCTGGCCGACGACGACTTTACTTCGATTCTGGGCGCCGTACGAGAAGGCCGCCACGTCTTCGATAACATTCGTAAGACGATTCGCTTCCTGTTACCGACGAGTTTTGCCGAAGGGTTGATCGTGGTCTTGAGTATTCTGATGGACCAAGAGCTACCATTGTTCCCGACCCAGCTGTTGTGGATCAACATGGTGTCAGCTTTGACGATTCAATTTGCCTTCATCTTCGAACCCGCCGAAAGTGGCATCATGCGCCGGGGACCCCGGGATGTGACCCGCGGAATCCTGTCCAAATGGGATGTCGCGGAAGTCACCTACGTGTCGCTACTGATTTCTGGGCTGGGGATGTTCGCCTACGACCTCTTAACGGGTCAAGGCCTCTCCGCCGTTATCGGCAGTACCATGACGTTAAACGTGATCATCTTCGGGAAGATCTTCTACCTGTTCAACCTGCAAAATGACCACCCAGTCCTGTCAAAGTACTTCTTCAGAAATAAAATGAGCTTCCTAATCGTCGGCATTCTGCTCCTGCTGCAAGCCATGATCATTTACTGGCCAGCCATGCAGGGCGTCTTCCACACCACGTCGGTCAACTTCTTCTATGGTTGGGGTATCCCAATCATGGCCGGGGTCGTCGTCTTAGTCGTCACGGAAATCGTGAAGGCCGTTCGGCGGCGCATTGACAACAGTACGGTTGCCCGCGAGCAGCGGAGTTTCTAAGCCGTGTTACTTCTTGTGGAGGATTGGTCGGCTAATCTAGAAGCATGACGCTTCCTGGGAGAAAACGTTAAACAAGATTAAATGAGGAGCCTGGGAAAAATCGCCCAAGCTCCTTTTTGTGCGCCAACTGAAGGTTGAAAGCTGAATGAAGACCTTGATACCCGGAGCGGCAGCGTTTTGTCCACTAAAACTAGCGAAACCAGCGGCCTGTGTCAGCCAGAGTTCCGCCTGCTCTGGGTCTTAGTTCGGTAGGTAGCCCACAAGAACTCACATAATTTTTTAATATTTCGCCCAAACCCCTAGCCCTTAGCACCTGATAATCCTATACTGGTAGCAAAGGGGGCGGAACATAAAAATGTTGAAGAAAAGTTCCGATTGTACCGAGATTTTAGTGGGTAAAGCCGCCAGTATGGACGGTTCCACGATTGTGGCACGTAACGAGGATGGTTACGGCCCAATTAATCCAATTAAATTTGTGGTCCACCCAGCAACGGACCAGGCGGGTAAAACCTTCACGTCGGCAGTTACCGGCGTCACCGTACCCTTACCCGACCACGCCTACCGTTACACCGGCACGCCACAGGCTGACCAGAGTGATGGCCAGTACGAAGAAGCCGGCATCAATGAATTTAACGTCGGCATGAGCGCCACGGAAACCACGGCGACCAACGCCCGGGTGTTGGGTTATGACCCGTTAGTTGACGATGGGGTGAACGAAGAAGCCATGGTCACCTTAGTGTTGCCGTACATCAAGAGCGCTAAAGAAGGGGCCCAACGTTTAGGTGCCCTGCTCGAAAAATACGGGACCGGCGAAAGCAACAGTATTGCCTTTAACGATAACGAAGAAATTTGGTACTTAGAAACTGCCGGCGGCCATCACTGGGCAGCCATGCGTTTACCAGAAGACTGCTACGCCATTGCGCCGAACCAGACGCTGATGCAAGAAGTCGACTTAAATGATAGCGATAACTTCTTGGTGGCCAGCGACTTGGTCGATTTCGTGGAGAAACATCATTTGAATCCGACACCGGGTCACTTTAATTTCCGGGAAATCTTTGGCACCCATGGGGAAGACGACGCGTACTACAACACGCCGCGGACCTGGTACGGCCAGAAGTTATTCAACCCAGAAATCACCGACCAACAACCGACGGATCAAGACATGCCATTTGCCCGCAAGCCTGCCAAGAAGATTGCCATTGAAGACGTGGAATTCTTCCTGTCGTCACACTACAACGGCACCAAGTACGACCCATTTGGCACCTACGCATCCGGTTCAGCCGATGAGCAGAAGAAGTACCGGCCCATCGCCATGGATCGCAATCAGTGTTCCTCGATTTTGCAAATCAGAAACGACGTGCCAGCGGACCATGCCGCTATTCAGTGGATTGCGATGGGCTTCTTCGCCTACGCACCTTATGTGCCATTCTTTACCAACATCAACGACACGCCAGTCGATTACCAGAATACGACCACGGCAGTCGATGTGGAGAACGTTTACTGGTTAAATAAGACGTTGTCTGTTATCATTGAACCACATTTCCACGAGTACGTAGAAGCGGTGAATGCCTTTCGTGAAGGGTGTCAATCTTATGCTCGGCAACGAGTGGCCGCAACGGATGCAGCCATCACCGGTGACGCGACGACCTTCCTGACCCAAAGTAATGCGGAAACGGCCGGGGAAGTTTCTAAGCGGACACATCAATTATTTGATGATTTGGTCAAGCACGGGCTGTTATTGTCCAAGACGGCTTGGGAAAAGGGCCAAAACTTATAGAGTAGTAGCGACAGTCAGGTGAACCAACTAGGGGGGAGTTCATCATGAAGTGGATGAAAATCGGGTTAGCAAGCGGTGTTGCCTTGAGTTTGTGGGGCGGCGCAGTCACGGCAGATGCGGCCAAACGGGTCAAGTTACCCGCGTACCCGCAGCAGCGCGTGTTTACGTTTAAAGCCAAAGGAACCAAGGTCTACAGTTATCCGCGGGCGGCTTATCAGCACAGTAAAGTGTTGGGGACTGACCAAAGCACCACGAAAAAGTGGACGGTCGACAAGGTGATGACGGTCAAGGGTCATCGTTACGTGCGGCTGGCTTTGGTGAGCGCTAAGCCACTGCCGCACGGTACCATCGTGGCCAACCCGTCCAAGGCCAAGAAGACTTTGGTCGGTGGCTACGTAGCGTTAAGCAAGCTAAAATTCCACCAGCAGATTGCCAAGATGCAGGCGGTCAAGAAGACGGCCTACTGGACGCCAACGACTAGCGATGACTTCTGGGATATGCCGGCCAAAACGCTGGGCAAGACGGCGGCGAGTCACTACGGGCACACTTACGGCTACCGCACGCTGTACGCGATTCAATCGCTGAAGACGCAAAGTCACCACCAGTACCTGTACTTTGAAACGGCGAAGGGCCAAGCAATTGGTTGGCTGCCGAAACGAGCGGTCATCAAGGGCCAGTATCCGGATCTATTAAAACGGGAGCTGACGCGTAACTTGCAGGCGGATAGTACGGCCATCACGACGGTCGATAAGGCTGGTCACGTGAAGGTCGGCGTCGCCCTCAAGGCTGGTCAAGTCCAGCGGGTAACGCTCCTGCAACAGAACAGCGAAACGGCTATCTACGATTATCAAGACGGCCACGCGGTGAAGCTGACCCAACGGAATTCAACGGGTAAGATCAAGCACACCGCAGCAATGACGCCCACCAAGAACTTGTCGTTTAAGGCGAAAGCTGACTTCGACATTCAAGGGTATAAGTACAATGTGAAGATTGCCCCAACTGGCCAAGTCAGCGTGTTGAGCGTTGGGGGCTGGATGGCTTAGGGATTAAAGAATTTGTGAATAAATGAAAGTCAGGTGGTTCGCGTGAGTGCGCGGATTGCCTGGCTTTTTTTGACTCGCCGTTTGACCTAAACCAATCTTGAAGTGCTAAGCTTAATCCTGAGGTGAACCCAATGACAAAAACGGAATTACAAAATTAGATGCTGGGGAACCGTATTATTTCCTGGATGACGAGGTAGCGGCCCGGAAAGCACGAGCGGCTAAGCTATGCCAGGAATTCAATGCTATTCCCGCTACGGATCCGGCAGCGCAGACTGCTAAGATCAAAGAAATCTTGGGCGGTCATGGTGAACGGGTCTCCGTTCAGGCCACGTTTAACTGTGATAATGGTCAAAACATTCATGTTGGCGAGGACTTCTTGAGTAATTACAACTTAACGATTTTAGATATCGCCCCGGTAACGATTGGCAACCACGTGATGATTGGGCCTAACGTGGATATTTATACGGTCAATCATCCCATGACGCCCACGGGTCGGCGGGGGTATCTGGCCCAAGCTACTCCCGTTACTATTGGCAATGATGTTTAGATCGGAGGAAAAGTCGCCATTATGCCTGGGGTCACGATTGGGGATAACGTGGTGATTGCGGCCGGCGCCGTGGTTACTAAGGATGTCCCGGCCAACACTTTGGTCGGCGGCGTGCCAGCCAAACCAATTCATTCGTTGCACAATGACTAATATGTAGACGCGAAGCACCCGGAGAGTAACCTTTCCAGGTGCTTCGTTTTGGTTATTCAGCACCGCGCAATAGTTCATAAATCTCGGCCTTGAGTGGCGCCTGCGTGGCTAGCCACTGTCGGTCGCGAGTAGTGGGAGTCAGCGGGATGTCGCGCATCACGTGCGCTGGTCTTGCCGACAAGACCAAGATGCGGTCCGACAGGTAAATGGCTTCTTCGATGTCGTGGGTGACCAGCAGGGTGGTCTTTTGTAGCGCCGCTGGCAGGCTCAACAGCCAATCTTGCATCAAGCCCCGCGTCATGGCATCCAGCGCGCCAAAGGGCTCGTCCAACAGTCGGTAGTCGGCGGGATTCAGCATGGTGCGTAAGAGGGCGACCCGTTGGCGCATCCCCCCGGACAGTTGATGGGGCAAGAAATGACGATAGTCCACCAGACCAAACAGCGTCAACAAGTCTGTCACCCGTTGCTGGTCGATGGGCTGGTGATTGATTCGCTGATATAGCGTGATATTTTGGTCAACATCATACCAGGGCAGTAACATGTCCGTTTGGGGCAGGTAACTAAACGTGGTGTTCAACCCAGTGATGGGCGTATCCGCCACCTGCAGCGTGCCCGTAGTTGGGGTGAGCAGGCCAGTCAATAATTTTAACAGTGTCGACTTGCCGGCCCCACTGGGCGCAATCAGTGAAACGAAGCTATTGTCCGCAATCGTGGCGGTCACGTCGCGTAAGATTTCTAGGTCATCTAGCGTGAGCCCCACGTGTTCTAAAGTGATGGTCATGGCTAGTTACCGACATATTGGTTGGTGTAGAGCGTTTTGGCAGGGATGGTTTGTTTGATCAGGCCGTATTCCTTCATGAAGCCCGTGTAGTTGTTCCACACCTTGGCGTCCATTTGGCCCCATTTCGCCGCGTCGTCCGTGTAGTTAGCGGACAGGAAGGATTGGGAATCCTCTAAGAAGCTGAGGTCATCGTCCTTGGCGTACTTATGCAGGATTGCTGCATCGGCCTTCGGGTGGGCGATGGCGTCTTGGTAGCCCTTCTTGGTTGCGGTCATGAAGGCTTTGACGATTTTTGAATTCTTTTGTAGCTGGGTGTTGTTCGTGATGATGACCGGTGTGTAGTAGTCTAAACGCTTATCCAGCTTGTGAAGTGGCATGTAGTTGACCTTGATGCCAGCGTTCTTCGCCCGGATGACGTCCCAACCTTGGAACCACCACTGAATGTCGTTTTTCTTGCCCAGGCTCTTGGGACCGTCGCCAGTTGCCCCGACGATCTTCAGTGATTTGGGATTGACGCCGGCGTTGCGCATGACAGCCTTGAGCACGGCTTCTTCACTCGGTGTTTGCCAACCAGCGTAGGTCTTGCCCGCAAAGTCTTTGGGCGAGGTGATGCCGCTGTTGGCCTTGGACACGAAACCGGACGTGTTGTGTTTTAAAATCGTGCCAATGGCCTTGACCGGAATGTTCTTGCCGTCCGCGTGGGCGTAGGTGACGTCTTCTTGATAGCTGACGCCAAATTGCGCCTTGTTGGACCCGACCATGCCGATGCTGGTGGAATTGTCGCCCGGTTCGATGATCTTCACGTTTAAACCGGCGTCCTTGAAATAGCCCTTGTCTTTGGCGACGTACAGGCCGGTGTGGTTGGTATTGGGCACGTAATCCAGCACGATAGAAACGTTGGTCAATTTCTTAGTGGATTGGGACTTGGCTTTATCTTGGCTGTTGCCACAAGCCGTGAGGGACAGTAATAGTGGGACCAGGAGCCAGAGCTTGGTTAATTTCATGATTTCCTCCCTTGGATTAACAGGCGATAGTAGCCCTTTTGTAACAGGTACGTGACCCCATTGAGGGCCAGACTTAAAATGATGACGCAGAAAATGGCGGCGAAGACCTTGTCAATTTGATAGCCGTTCTTCACCCGAATCATGTAGTAGCCCAGGCCAGCTTCGGCGCTGAGCCACTCCCCGATGATGGCGCCGCTGACACAATACGTAGCGGCGATGCGCAGGCCAGCGAAGAAGCCCTGCATGCCTTGGGGAATCTTCAAGATGCGGTAGACTTGCCAGCTCTTGGCCCCCATGGTCTGCAAGAAGCGAATCTGATCGACTGAGACCTTACCGAGCGCCTCCGAAAACGCCACGATAATGGGAAAGTAACTCATCAAGATGACCAGAATAATCTTGGGCGTAATGCCAAAGCCAAACCACAGGCTCAACAGGGGCCCCAAGACCATCACGGGCAGTGTCTGCGAGATGACCAGCAGTGGGTAAAAAGATTGGTGTACCAGTTGCCAACGGTCCATGACCAAAGCGGTGACAAATGCCAACCCACAGGCGATGCCCAGACCAATCAGCGATTCGTAAAGTGTGACCCAGGAGTTGACGAGTAAGCCACTGGCATCGGCTTGTAAGGCCCGCATCACGGCGATAGGACTGGGTAAAATGAACGCCGGTGCTTGAAACAACGTCACGGCCAGTTGCCAGACGACCAGCAGAATGACCAGGCTGCCGAGGGGATAGAGTTTGCGCGTCATAATGATAAGAGACTGCCTCCTTTCTATATAAAAAAGCTTCATCTGGGGAGTCGTTGCCGCCAGATGAAGCATCCGTGCGTTTCCTCCCTACGCCAGTGTTAGCTGACAGGTTCGATGGGTCAAAGTTCACAACTTACTCTCGTGCCGTTTAACGGTATCCCCAGAAACTTTTAAGTTGGATTCAGTATAGCATGGTAAAAGGCGGGGTACAACTTAATTTTCTAAAATTGGCATTGATCCTTCGAAAAATGACTGTTGACACTGATATATAAGCGTTTAGCGGGGCCTCGGTGAAAAGGGGTGCGACTGAATCTTTTTATAAAAGGCAGATTGTAAAATTTAAATTGAACATTTAAGTGGACAGAAAAACCCATCAAGGTCTTTAATGGTGTTACCACACAATCCATTAGAAAGAAGGACCTTGATGAGCACCACTATTTTATCATTCCAGAACCGTGTTGTCATTGAAAC
>NZ_RHOB01000003.1 GCF_003946085.1 Levilactobacillus angrenensis
ATTTCTTGTAAACTGTTCTTGGGACATATTGTCATTCTCACTTTCAATTGGTTTTAGTCGACTATTTTGCTGTGGGGCAGTGTGTCCCTTTTATTATACAAAAAATGATGTCGACAGATTTCTCTATCAACACCAAATATCATAGAACCCATTTTTTAATCGCTTCACATTCAGCTGCCTTCATCGCAGATAGCCGCCGTTATGGTTGACCATCATCGAAAACACACCTTGGCAGGGGCAACACGAAACTGTTAGCTTTACGGCTAGCAGTTTTTTTAAAACTGAACGATTATGCCTAACATCCCCTATTTTAGGCATATATGATAATTGGTATATGACAGTTGTCATATATCGCACTTGTGATATACTAAGAGTACAAAAAAAGTTTGTAACATTGGATTCACCAAAGCCTCCGACTATTGCGCTAGTCGGAGGTTTTTTTATACGTTCAATTCAACAAACGGGTGGGTCAGAAGTCGCCTAAAACTACCTATGCCGCCTACGTTCCAGCCAGTCCGTAAAGATGGCAACTAGGAGCCCAACAACCAGTGGCGCAAAAAAGGTTTGTAACATAAGGATTCACCTCCCCACTGTTGCTAGTGTGGGTAGGCAACCTCTTAATTATCGGGTATAGCTGTTACAATTGCAACGTTTTGTGAGATTTTTATGGCAAATTTTTCGCTATCCTGACAAGTATCGTAACCATGAACGCCCACCTTTGTCTTAGAGCGGCGATTTAGCGAATCATCCTAATTTTAGACACATCCCCCAGCCTGACGATGGTCTTTCGCGCCAGCGCTTGGTAGGCTATAGGCATCATCCCACGGTCGGGGCCACTGGTCTCGGCCTTTTTGGCTTGACCTCGGCGGAGAGTTTCATCGTTAATTGTCTACCTTAATTATCTGCCCCAGTCACCATCTTTTTTCGTTTCATTTTCCCACTAAACCCGCTATAATCAAAAAGGTTGCCCGGTTCCGGCCGCAACCAAACTTAACTCTAGAGGAGGTTGCCTGATGCCCCAACCTATTATTGAACTGCGTCACGTCATCAAGCGTTACGATGACCATACGATTTTGAAAAACATTAACCTGACGCTGGAGCCCGGGAAGTTTTATACCCTTCTCGGCCCGTCAGGCTGCGGTAAGACCACGATTCTCCGCACCATCGCTGGCTTTACTGACGTGACTGAAGGTGACGTACTATTTGCCGGCAAACGGATCAATGCCGTGCCCGCCAACAAACGCAACGTCAACACTGTCTTCCAAGACTACGCCCTGTTCCCCCACATGACCGTGGCGGAAAACGTGGCCTTTGGCTTAACTCTGAAAAAAACACCGAAATCTGAGATTAAAAAGCGCGTCGCCCAAGCGCTAAATCTGGTCCAACTCGCCGACTACGGCGACCGTGAAATCAGCGCCCTGTCCGGTGGTCAGCAACAACGAATCGCCATTGCCCGGGCCATCGTCATGGAACCGCAAGTTCTCTTGTTAGACGAACCCCTGTCAGCACTAGATGCCAAATTGCGGCGCCAAATGCAATACGAATTGCGTGACCTGCAGCAACGACTGGGCATTACTTTTCTGTTTGTGACCCATGATCAGGAAGAAGCTTTGGCCATGAGTGACGAAATCTTTGTCATGAACCAAGGCGAGGTCCTGCAGAGCGGCTCACCAGTCGACATTTACGACGAACCCATCAACCATTTCGTCGCCGACTTTATCGGTGAAAGCAACATCTTGCCCGGTAAAATGATTGCTGACTTCCAGGTCGCGTTTGGCGGTCACCAATTTGAATGTGCCGACGCCGGCATTCCCGTCAACGAGCCGGTAGAAATCGTGATTCGCCCCGAGGACCTGACGCTGACCGACCCGGCCCACGCCAAGTTGACGGTGACCATCGACACCCAGCTATTTCGCGGCGACTACTATGAAATCGCCGCGACCGATAGCCTGGGCAACGACTGGCTGATTCACTCGGTCAATCCCGCCGAAGATGGCACAGCCGTGGGCCTTACCTTCCGCCCACAAGACCTGCACGTCATGCGCTTCGGTGAGAAGGAGGCCGAATTCGACGCACGCCTAGAGACCTACGAAACGGAGGATGAGACCCGTGACGAGACGTAAAACATGGTTGTACTTCATCCCCTATGGCCTGTGGCTGGCCCTGTTCGTCATCGCGCCGGTCGCCTTGATCATTTACCAATCCTTCTTTGACCTGGGCCACCATTTCACAATCAGTAACTACAGCACTTATTTTCAATCCGCGACCTATCTCAAGATGACGCTCAACTCCGTGTGGTACGCCTTCTTGATCACGCTATTCACCGGACTGATCAGCTACCCCACGGCTTATTTTCTCCATCAGCTGAAACACCGTCAGTTCTGGCTATTGCTAGTGATTTTGCCGACTTGGATCAACATCCTGTTGAAGGCCTACGCGTTCATTGGCATCTTCAGCCAGGCGGGATTGGCCAATCAATTTCTCACGTTCATCGGTATCGGGCCGCAACAAATTCTTTTCACCAACGCCAGTTTCATTTTCGTAGCCACCTACATCCAGATTCCATTTATGATTTTGCCGATATTTAACGCCCTCGACGACCTGAACCCAGCCTTCGTCAATGCCAGCCGCGACCTCGGAGCCAGCAACTGGCAAACCTTCCGACGGGTCATTTTTCCATTGACCTTACCTGGCGTTAAGGCCGGTGTCCAAGCCGTCTTCATCCCTTCGCTATCCCTCTTCATGTTGACGCGCCTGATTGGTGGTAACAAGGTCATCACCTTAGGGACCGCGATTGAAGAGCATTTCCTGACCACCATGAACTGGGGCATGGGCTCCACGATTGGCGTGGTCCTAATCATCGCCATGATTATCGTCATGACCCTGACCGGCGATCAACGACCGAAGGGAGGGACGCCACGATGAAACAAAAATTGGCGAAAGTCTACCTGATTCTGGTCTTCATTATTCTGTACGCGCCGATTATTTTTCTGATCGTCTACTCCTTCAGTCAAGGCGAGACCATGACCAATTATCACGGCTTCACCTGGCGGCATTACCAAACGCTGTTCAGCGACTCGCGGATGCTGGCTATCGTTGCTAACACGCTGTTAGTCGCGCTGCTATCCTCATTGATTGCCACTTTGATTGGCACGCTGGGGGCCCTGAGCATCAACCGCACCACTAAGCGGGTCACCCGCGAATCACTATTGACGCTGAACAACGTCTTGATGGTGTCGCCCGACGTCATCATCGGGGCCAGCTTCCTGATCTTTTTCACGATGCTCAAGATTCCCCTGGGTTTTGGCTCCGTCTTGATGAGCCATATTGCCTTTGAGATTCCCATCGTCGTTTTGATGGTCCTCCCCCGGTTGCGGGAAATGTCATCTTCCATGCTAGACGCCGCGCAAGACCTGGGCGCAACGACGCGCCAACTGTTGTCGCAGGTCATCATCCCCTTCATTTCGCCCGGTATCTTCGCTGGTTTCTTCATGGCGTTGACGTATTCGCTGGATGATTTTGCCGTGACCTTCTTCGTGACCGGCAACGGCTTCTCCACCCTGTCCGTGGAAATCTACTCACGGGCCCGGCAAGGCATCAACCTGGAAATCAACGCGCTGTCCGGCGTCATGTTTTTATTCTCACTCTTGCTGGTGGGCGGCTATTACTGGATTCAGCAAGCCAGCCGCAAGCGCAAGCATCGTAAGCGGGAGGTGGCCTCATGAAACGTTTAGTGAGTTTGATCATCGGCTTACTCGCCATCTGTGGCCTGCTCGCCTACAGCAGTTCACAACTGGAGCGCTCCAGCGGCAGTACCGGCGACAAGGTCTTGAACCTGTATAACTGGGGCGACTACATCGACCCCAACCTCCTGACGAAGTTTCAAAAGGAAACCGGCTACCACGTGAACGTCGAAACCTTTGACAGCAACGAGGCCATGTACACCAAGATCAATCAGGGTGGGACGCACTACGACCTGGCGGTTCCCAGCGAGTACATGGTCGCGAAAATGAAACGCGCTCACCTGCTCCAGCCGCTTGATAAAAGCCGGTTGACCGGGTGGCACAACTTCGACCCACAATTCTTAAACCAGTCCTTTGACCGCGGCAATCGGTATTCCATGCCGTATTTCTGGGGGACGTTGGGTATCATTTACAATGATAAATTCGTCAAGGCCAGTCAGGTCCAGCATTGGCAAGATCTCTGGTCACCAAAATTTCGGGACCAAATCATGCTGATTGACTCGGCCCGCGATATCATGGGCATGGCCCTAGTCACGCAACACCAGTCGATGAATACCACCGACCCACAAAAGTTGCTGGCCGCCGAAAAGAAACTCAATCGCTTAGCACCCAACGTGAAAGCCATCGTGGCCGATGAAATCAAGATGTACATGGCCCAAGATGAGGCCGCCATCGCGGTGGACTGGTCCGGTGAAGCGGCGGAAATGCTGGCCAACAACCACCACCTCCACTACGTCGTGCCCAGTGAAGGCAGTAACTTGTGGTTTGACAACTTGGTCATCCCCAAGACGGCCCAGCACTACAACGCCATTTACGCCTTCCTGAATTTCATGAGTAAACCCGCCAATGCGGCTCAAAACGCCGCCTACATTGGCTACGCCACGCCTAACGCGAAGGCTAAGGCCCTGTTGCCTAAGTCAGTGCGTGACGACCGACAATTCTACCCGACACAAGCCACGATTGACCACCTGCAGGTCTACCGCGACTTGTCGCCGGCCAAGGTCGAGCTGTACAATGACCGTTACTTGGAATTTAAGATGCACCATTAAAAAACGAGTTTGGGCAGATTTGTCCCAAACTCGTTTTTTTGCATCCGCCCTAAGCCGGGTAGACCGTGGACTCGCTCATGAAGTACTGCTGCTTGCCGACCTGGTAGCCAGCCGCAATTTCAATCGAGTTCAACACGTTTTTCGTCTTAGCTTGATAGAACGTTGTCGCATAATACTTGTTCAGCCGCTTAATCGTCACTTTATACCGGTATTTGCCGCTTTTATTGACCTTGGTCCCAATGGCCTTGGGCACGGCACTCTTGGTATACAACGTTGTCTGCCCGCTTTTACCGGGACGCACGGCCTTGGTGATTTTGACCGAAGTCGTGGGTTTGCCATCAATTTGCTTATTGATAAAGGCGCTACGCTGATAGTACTCCAGGTAACCATCCGGCGTGATGTGCACCCGGGCTAATTTGGCCTTGGTGTCATTCTTGGGGTACTTGGTGCCCTTGAACAGATTGCCATCCCCCTTGTAGTTGCGCAGAGCGCCGTCAGGATACGTCTTTTGCGTGGCGTAAAACGCTAAGTACTTGGGAACCGAGACGTGTTTAAAATTCTTCGTGGTCGCCGCAATCGACCGAGTCATGAGGCCCTTTTGGTGGTCCGTCTTGCGAATATGATAGCGCAACTGATTAATATTCAAGCCCACCGCCGTCTTACCATTGCTGGCGCTGATGGCTTGAATCTGCACAACGGTCCCCTTGGGGATAGTGATAGTCGCGTTCTTCGCGGTGTTTTTCGTCACAATCTTACGTTTGGTCTGTAAAAATTTATGCGTCGTGACCCCGAGATACTGCGTACTGGCCGCTGCCGGTACTGTTCCGCCGACCAGGGCGCCGATGAAAACCAGCCCCGCCGCAAACATTTTCCTGTTCATCGTCGATTCCTCCCAAAACCTTGATAGGTTCATTATACGACAAGCACGGTCTTGGCGGCATCAAAAAAAGCTCGTGAGCCAGTGTCTCGCACTGACCCACGAACTCCATTAACCAAAACTTCCGGCAATATAATCTTGCGTGACCGGAATCTGGGGATTACTGAACATATTCCCCGTCGACGTGTATTCCATGACGTGCCCTAAGTGGAAAAAGGCACATTGACTGCTGACCCGCGCAGCTTGTTGCATGTTGTGGGTCACGATGATAATCGTGTACTTCTTCTGGAGCTCCAACAGGGTCTCTTCCACTTTGACCGTGGAGATGGGATCCAGTGCGCTACAAGGTTCGTCAAGTAACAGCACATCGGGTTCCATAGCAATCGACCGCGCAATGCACAGCCGTTGTTGTTGGCCCCCAGATAGTGACAAGGCACTCTTATCCAAAGAATCTTTGACCTCGTCCCACAGTGCCGCCCCACGTAAACTCTTTTCCACGCGTTCTTCCAATTCTGCTTTGTCCTTCAGGCCATTGGCCCGCAATGCATAGACGATGTTTTCTCGAATCGACTTGGCAAACGGATTCGGGCGTTGGAAAACCATCCCGATATGCCGGCGAATCTCATAGATGTTCACCGTCGGCTCGTTGATGTCGACTTGGTGATACCAAATCTTTCCCGTCACCGTTGCGATGCCGTCATTCATCCGGTTCAGTGACCGCAAGTACGTAGATTTCCCGGACCCAGACGCCCCGATCAAAGCGGTGATCTGGTTCTTGGGAAAGGCCAAATTGGCATCATGCATGGCATGGTTGGCACCGTAAAAGACTTGAAGATTCTCAGTCTTCATGGCCAACGACGTACTGTCATCGAAGGTCTGCACCGCAGTTTCGTCAAATGAATATTGTTTTAACATGGCAGCTCCTCCTTACTTGCTGGCCGTGACACGCCGGTAGAGGAAGTTCCCCAGTAACCGCGCGCCCAAGTTGAATAACAGCACGGCAATGATCAACACGGCTGATGCCGCCGCGGACAGTTGCGCCGCATTGGTGGCCAAGCCTTCCGTGTTCACTTTCCAAATGTGGACCGCCAACGTTTCCGCTGGTCGGAATGGGTTCAGTGGACTAGCCGCGTCCATTGGGTTCCAATCTGCGAAGTTGGTCACAGGCGCACTTTGCCCAGCCGTGTAGATCAAGGCAGCGGCTTCCCCGAAGACCCGACCGGCACTCAAGACGATCCCGGTCACGATACCTGGCAATGCCACCGGCAAGATGATGCCGATTTCCGTCTTCCATTTGGACAAGCCCAGTGACAGACCCGCTTCCCGTTGACTGCGGGAAACGGCACTGAGCGACTCTTCAATATTCCGCGTTAACAGCGGCAGGTTGAAGAAGGTCAGCGCAATGGCGCCGGAAATAACGGAGAAGCCAATCTTAAACTTCACCACGAACAGTAAGAACCCGAACAGGCCCACGACCACGGATGGCAGTGAACTCAGCACTTCGATGGCTGAACGAATCAAGCTGGTCCGCCAGTTGTCCTTGGCGTATTCTGCCAAATAAATCCCGGCCCCCAACGAAATAGGGATGGAGATCAACATGGTCAAGACTAACAGATAAAACGAGTTGAACAACTGCACACCGATTCCACCAGCACCACTAAAGGCATCAGTCGTCCCGGTCAGAAAAGTCCAGCTCACGTGTGGCAAGCCCGAAATCAGAATGTAAGCCAGCAGAAATACCAGAATTCCCACCACGGCAGCGACAATTAAGTTAATGATGACCGTCGCCAAAAAATCCGTCCGTTTAGCGTTCATGTTTGAGTTGCCCCCTCTTCGCGATGACCCGCACGAGTGCGTTAAAGAATAATGACATCAGTAATAAGATCAAAGCCAGTGACCACAGTGCGTTGTTGGGCAGCGTGCCATCAATGGTGTCCCCAATCCCCGTCGTCAACTGACTGGTCAACGTGGAGGCTGGTGAGATCAAGTTCTTCGGCATGATGGCGGCATTCCCAATCACCATTTGAACGGCTAAGGCTTCCCCGAAAGCCCGGGCCATCCCAAAGATAACGGCGGTCAGGATTCCTGGTGTTGCTGAACGTAAGATAACGCGAGAAACGGTTTGCCACCGCGTTGCCCCTAAGGCCAATGAGGCTTCTTTGAAATGCCGCGGTACGGCGCGTAAACTATCGACGGTCATGGACGTGATCGTTGGCAAGACCATGACGAACAGGACGAACGTCGCGGAGATGATGCCGAAACCAGACCCACCCACGACACTTCGCATGAATGGCACGACAACTGCTAAGCCAATGAACCCGTAAACAACGGAAGGAATCCCCACCAGCAATTCGATGACGGGTTGTAGCAATTTCCGTCCCTTGTTCGGAGAGATTTCCGTCATAAAGATGGCCGTTCCAACGGCAAATGGCGTCGCGACGATTGCGGCAGCAAAGGTAACCGCAAATGACCCAACGATCATGGGTAACGCCCCAATTTTGCCTTGGTCAGGTGCCCAATCAGTCCCGGTCAAGAACTTACCGAGGCTCACGTGATTTTGCGTGAAGGTGGCGATGCCTTTAGACGTGATGAACCACAGCATGGATGCCACCACTAAGATGATGACGCCGATGCACAGGTAACTGATGCCCTTACCTAGCCAGTCTTCGCGCGTGGCCCGGGTCGCGTGATGCAACCGGGCAGACCAGTCATTAGACTGTGTCTTTTGTTGTTTAAGTTGAAAATTTGTTTGCTCCATGAATTGACTCCCCCTTTAAAAAAAGTGAAGGTGCTCCGTTCGCACCTCCACCCCTGTGACTACGACCATCAATTAAGAACGCTTAGTTTTGGGTAACAGTTCCCTTGGCGTCCTTGGTAACTTTCATATCATGGATACTGATGTAACCCATGTCTTTAACCAAACTGTTTTGCACAGCCTTGGAATCCATGTACTTCAGGAAGGCCGTGGTTGCCTTGTCAGGCGTGCCCTTGGTGTACATGTGTTCGTAAGACCAGATCTTCCACTTGTTGTTTTCAACGTTGTTGTCCGTTGGCGTTACGTTGTCAATGGACACGGCTTGTAACTTGTTCGTGAAGTAAGAGAAGGCCAGGTAACTGATGGCACCAGGTGTCGTTGCCACGATCTTTTGAACCGCACCGTTAGAATCTTGTTCTTGAGACTTCACAGCGGAAGCACCCTTCAAGACAGCATTTTCAAACGTTGCTCGCGTCCCACTGCCTTGAGCCCGGTTAATGATGACGATCTTTTGGTCTTTCCCACCAACTTCTTTCCAGTTGGTAATCTTACCCGTGAAGATTTGCTTAACTTGAGCCATCTTCAGGTTCTTGATACCGGCATCCTTGTTAACAACGGGTGCCATCCCCACAACAGCTACCTTGTGGTCAGTCAACTTGTCAGCTTTGATGCCCGCTTTTTCTTCGGCGAAGATATCAGAGTTCCCGATTGAGACGGCACCGGCTTGGACTTGGCTTAACCCAGTCCCGGACCCGCCACCTTGAACAGTCAGGTTAACTTTGCTGTTCTTTGCTTGGAAGTTGGCACCGGCCTTAGCTGCTAAAGGTTGTAAGGCCGTGGAACCCACTGCCGTCACCTTACCAGATAAGGCTTCACTACTACTGCTCTTGCTGCTAGTTGAACTCGTTGCCTTGCCACAACCAACTAATAATAAACTAATTGCCGCAATCCCCATTGCTAACTTTGATCCCTTATTCATCTCTGTCACTCCATGTCTTTTTAAGATAGTAGAACCACCACAACGTAAGCTAAGATCCATAAAACTTTCGTGGTGCTCCCCCTTAACTTACAACCTTGATTCTACGTGGTGAATATATATTTTCCGTCGCATTCATGTAAATTTTCGGTAAATTTTGCCAAAATCCTAAAATTCTGGAAATTCGGGCGATAGTTAAGGGCCAAACACGATTAATTTATTAATAACGTTTGATTAATTGCGTAATATTCCGATAATGGCTAGAATTAAGGGTAAGAGGTGACCAGAAGTGGCAAATAAAAAAGAAAGAGTCGCACGGCACGCCATCATCGTTGATATGAATGACTTTTTGATGGATTATGCCGCCATTAAATTAGGGAAACAACCCAATTTAGCTGAAAAGGTCGCAGCCGCGGCCAAATCGGATCTGACCGGACTGGATCAATTGTTCAAGGACGATGGTGCTGGCCGGCGGACCAAGTATTTGGACCTCGCCGAAGGATTTTTACATGACGAAGCTGATGCTGACGAAGCCAACGCGCCCCACGACTTTACCGCTGCTAGCAACACCTTAGCCCGTGAAGCCATGAGCTATCTTAGTAGCCACCCCAACGAATTTGACCGTTGGGAAGAAGAATAAAAAATGTCTATAAAATTAGCGTCGCCAACTCGTAAAGAGTCGCGGCGCTAATTTTTTCGGTTTATTGCCATCGCCATAGATCAGCCTTCATATTCGTTGCGATAATTTTAGATAAGAGGTCAACAAATTGATCGGGCATATAGCTTGCCGTATCGAACGTCGTGGGTTGATCGTTAATTTTGGTAATTATCAAACCCTGGTGCTCCAGCGTCAGCCCGTACTTCGGCGCAATCTGGCAGAGCCGTTCAACTTGTGCTTCGTCCATCCTAATTCCCCCTCAACTGTCTGCTTTGAGCTTAGCGAATCTCCTCGCTGCCGTCAAGCGCTGGTCATCTGCCGAATGCTTGACGGCGAAAAATGACTTTCAGCCTGAGGGTTACTAGCACACACTCTAGTAGCCGGGAGTTCGCCAAACATGGGTTCAGCCGTAGGAGTTGCCTTAGCGGCGCGGTTCATGCCTCTTAGACAACCGGCGTCTTTGAGACTCGGGCTTTCGGCTCAAAGCGAGGCCGAGACCGGTTCCCAGGCTCGGTCCGGTCCACCCACCGCGTTCCGACCCATAGTTGGCGGACGGTAGGCGGCCAGTTCGAACTACGAAGCTGTAAAAAATTAATTTTAACGTGGGAAGTTGCGTGATGACAATGTTTCTAGCTGATTTTCATCTTTCAATCTTTAGTTTAAGCCTAAAAAGCGAGGCCGCCTATAGCGACCCCGCAATTAAAAATCTAGTTATCCGCAATGTAATCGCACCGACTACCAGTCCGACCAACCTGCGCTAAATCTTCTTTAATAACAATACTTATCCTTGGCCAGCTGCTGATGAATGGCGGCTGCCAACTTAGCCTCGTCCGGGCCGTCCGCGACGACCTGAACAAAATCGCCCCCATACTGGGAAAGTTGCGCCACTTCCTGGGCCAGCTGCGGATTCAGCTCAACGTTTTGATTGACCCGAATCATTGCTGTCCCGGTATAGCGCTGGCAAATACGTTGCAGCGCTACTCCTTCGTCTTGGATCGTGGGCGTTTCTTGGTATAATGGGAATCCGATTGTCTTCATCTTAATCACCTCTGCATCCTATTGTAAGCGATTACATACAGTTTGCCAATCCTTTTAGAAAATTTTCACAAGATAAACAACTTCCGCGAACACGCGTTCAAACTCGGCGGAAAGTGTGGTATGATATTGCCAGAAATGGAGGCGATGGCCGGATGACAATTAAATTAGGAGTACGGGAGCTGGTGGAGTTCACCCTCCGCACTGGCGACCTCAGCGCCACCTCAGGCAGCCAGAACACCGCGCTACTCGGCGCGCAGATCCACCGTCGCCTACAAAAACAGCGCGGCGAGCACTACCAAAAGGAATACTACTTAGATAAGGAACTGAACTTAAACGGCAATGACTATTTGATCCACGGCCGAGCCGATGGCGTGACTTTAACAGAAAAAACCGCCAGCATTGAAGAAATCAAGACGTCTGAGACCATCTTCGACCAGCTCAGTGACAACACGCTGACGCTCTACTGGGCGCAAGTCAAGATCTACGCCTACCTCCTCATGACCAAGGAAACTGACCTCGACCAAGTCACGTTGACACTGACCTATTTTCAGACCAACACGGAGACGACCACCCAAACAGACCAGGTCATCACGCGTGACGAAGCCACCACCTTCTTTGACCAGGTGATTGCGGAGTACGTGACTTGGCTGAAATTCCGCTCGGACTTACGCGACCGCCGGGACCCCACCATCCAACAACTCAGCTTTCCTTTCGGCGCGTACCGGCCGGGACAACGAGAACTGGCCGTTGCCGTGTACAAGACGATTCTGACCAGCAAACGCCTCTTTGCCGAAGCCCCCACCGGAACGGGTAAAACGATTTCGACCCTTTTCCCCAGCATCAAAGCGATTGGTGAGGGTGTGATCCAACGCATTTTTTATTTAACGGCTAAACAAAGCACGCGGCGGGTGGCCGAAGAAGCCGTCAGCCTGATGGCAAGTCAGGGCTTGCGACTCAAGAGCATCACCTTGACGGCCAAAGACAAGATTATGTTTCCCGAAGAAGCCGACCTGACGCCCGAGGAAAATCCCTACATGCTGGGCTATTACGACCGGTTGAAGCCGGCATTATTAGACTTGATTCAACACAACGACCAGCTGACCCGCCCCGTCATCGAGGCGTATGCGCGCAAACACACCCTGGATCCGTTTGAATTTCAGTTGGATGCCAGCTTATTTTGTGACGTCATCATTGGCGACTACAACTATCTGTTCGACCCGCAAGTCCACCTCCAACGGTTCTTTGCGACGGAGGACCCCGACAACTTTTTCCTGATTGACGAGGCCCACAACTTGGTCAGCCGCTCGCGAGATATGTATTCGGCCGCCATTACCAGCCGGCCGCTGGACCATTTGATCGACGAAAGCCGCGACCTGGCTGCCGCCACTCCTAAGCTCCGTCGACGCCTGCAGGACTTGCGCGCAACGTTTAGCGACGTGGCCCAACCGATGCTCGCGGACGGTGAGACGGACAAGACCTTTTTGTTGCCACCAGAAAATTTCGACCACGACCTTGGCCGCTTGGTCGAAGCCATTCACGAATGGTTGGTCGACCAGCCGCAGACGCCCTTTACCCAAGCCATTTTGGATTACTACTTCACGGCCATCAGCTACCAGCGCATCGGCGAATACTTTGACGACACCTACCGCATGCGCCTTGAAGTCGCGGACGGCAACATCACGCTCAAGGAATTATGCTTGGACCCCAGCGCCTTTCTCGCCGATAGCTTGGCGTTGGGCCATGGCGCCGTGCTCTTCTCCGCGACTTTGTCGCCCATGTCCTACTACCAAACGGTGCTCGGCGGCGACCAGGACAGTCTGGCTTACCAGCTAGATTCGCCCTTTGAGCCCGAACACCAGGCCATCTTGGTGACCAACTATATTCAAACGACCTACAAACAACGTGACGCCAATCTGGCCAAAATTCTGCTGGCCATCAAGACGTTGGTCGACGGCAAGACCGGCAACTACCTGATTTTCTTGCCCTCCTACAGCTACCTCTTGACTGTCAGCCAGGCCTTTCACCTGGCCTACCCCCACATTAAAACCGTCTGCCAAGAAGCCAAAATGGCCGAGGCCGACCGCACCGCCTTTCTTGCCAGCTTTGCCGCTGATCCTAGCGAAACATTGGTGGGCTTCGCCATTCTCGGCGGCATCTTTTCCGAGGGCATCGACCTCAAAGCCGACCGCTTGATTGGCGTGGGCATCGTGAGTGTTGGCTTGCCCGGCATCAATCCGGAAACGGACCTGCTGCGCGACTACTTTGATGAGCAATCCCACCGGGGGTTTGCCTTTGCCTACCAGATTCCCGGCTTAAACAACGTCTTTCAGGCGGCCGGGCGGTTGATTCGTGGCTCTAAGGACGTCGGCATCATTTTACTGATGGATCAGCGGTTCGCCAGTCCGCGCTACACCGACCTGTATCCCCGACACTGGCAACATTTCCGCCGACTCTACCGACCGGAACAATTGACCACGGCCGTGCAAAATTTCTGGCATCAGGAGGTTCCCCAATGAAAACCAAATTAACGTTAGCCCTCGAGGCCACGCTTTACGCTTACTGTCGCGAGGCCGGGGCCTTTGCCGTCGAGGAAGTGACCATGCCAGACGACCAGGGCATCGTCGACACGCTCAGCTACCAGGAGTTGCCGGACAAGTCCATCGAATGGCGTTGCTACGAGTTGAAGGTCACCAAGAGTGATTTTCACTCCAAGGCCAAATTAAGCTTCATCGGCCACTACAACTACTTCGTCTTGCCCCTCAAGCTTTATCAGGAAGTTGCGGATGAAATTCCGGCTAAAATCGGCGTGCTGATTTACCGGCCGTTTGACCCCGCCCTGCTGGCCACCGCTACCGAAGCACCTAGTACGCCTGGTTATTTGACCGTAGCTCGCCCACCGCGGCGTCAGGACTTGCAGGTTCCCGAATCAGAATTGACGACGCGCTTCATCGCCTCGCAAGCCCGGGAAGTCGGCAAGGCCAAGCAGATGGCCACCGGCTTGAAACAATACAGCACCGAGCGACTCTACCAGGAATTGAAGAAGCGCCATCAACACTATGATATCTACGACCCAGACGCCAATTTTTATGACCAGTTCATCGACGATACCCAGTCCACGGCAGTCACGGCCCTGCAGAGCGAAATCGACGCCCTGAACCTCGAGCGTCACCAGCTCCAGCAACAGCTGAAGGAGTCGCAATCATGATGTATTTTCCCTATTTTCGCGGACGCCAGTATGACCTATTAGCCTTAAAAAACATTGCCCAGCAACAGGTTTTGCCTGCCAACATTATTCCCATCATTGAACCGGTTCGCGACATTCGGGCGCTCCCACAAACCGTTGCGGCGTTCGTCGAGCACGGCCAACCGCTTGTGGTCATCGCCAATCCCACCGTCAGTGACTACGCCTTGACCCAGCAAAAGCTTTACGACTGGCGGCCCTACGCGACTAATCCGCAACTCATCGTTGGCCACGTGCTGACGCCAACCACGATTGCTGACAGTTTGGTTCCTACGCCGGCGCACCGGACGTTGCTGGTCGCGCGGCAGTACGACGAACTGGTGGCCGTCCAGCAAGCCGGTTGGCTCGACACCCCGACCTATTTACTGGTGCCACCTGAGGCTCGGATTCGCCAACTGGTAGACCGGCCTAGCGTGAGTCTCTTTGATCACGCCTGGGTCCCTGAGCACGACCGGAGCTACGCCGATATCGTTGACGGCTTTTTCAGCGATGACTGGGAATTGGCGCCCCTCGACGGCTATCAGGGCGTCAGCGACTACACCATTGGCGGCGCCCATTACAGCGAGCACGGCTATCCGGCCCGTGCCGTCACCCTGCACCTGACCTACTTTGCCGGCGACCAGCTACGGATTCACCGCTTCGTTTCCGATGACCGCGACGATTTTCGCCACCCCAAGGAAAAGTTCTTCCAGGCCGTCGCCAAATTAGCGCAGTGGTTGCCCGAGCAAGCCGCTGCCGTCCAAACACCGGCGGCCCAGGCCTTAGCAGCATACCATGACCAGCACCATTTTCCTGGACTGGGTGTGGTCAAACGGCTGAGTCTGGAGCACCATTTGCAGACCATGGCCGCTTACTTTAAAAAGCATTACCCAGTCTGATCAACTACCACCAAACGCTTGCCAACCCTGGACTTTCGGGTAACGCCAAGCGGCCAGTGCAGTCTATCCCAGACAAAAAATACCGCAGTCAGCAAGTTTACCGACTGCGGTATTTCATTTTGGTCTCATATTTGTTAAGCGGGTAAGACGCTGACACCTTCTGGGACCATGAAGTCCTTTTGAACCAGCGTTAACTTGCCGCTATCTGCGTCGCGTTTGAACAATGAGGCGTTGTCTGAGTTTTGGTTGACGACCACGACCAGGCTTTGATCGGCAGTCCAGTTGAAGTCCCGTGGGAAGTCACCTTCCGTCGAGATACGTTGGACCAACGTCAATTTGCCCGCATCATCACTGGCAAAGACGGCCAGCGAATTGTTGCCCCGGTTGGACACGTAAACGAAGCGGCCATCACTACTCAAGCGAATAGCAGCGGCACCGTTGTGAGCCGTCCAGTCGGCCGGAATCGTCGAGGTGATTTCCTTAACGGCAAACTTGCCAGCAGCTGGATCGTAGCTCAAGGTGGCTACGTTGCTACTCAATTCACCGACCAGGTAAGCCACACCCTTTTGGTCATCAAAGACAATGTGCCGTGGGCCATAACCGGCGGGCATTTCCAATTGGCTGACTGGGGACAGTTTACCAGCATCAGACACGTCATAAACGTAGACGCGGTCTGAACCTAAGTCGCAGACGACTAACCGGTGGTCCGGCGTCAAGTCAGCGAAATGTGGGTGGGGACCGTCAGCTTGTTCAGGTGCCGGTCCGACTGGATCAGAATCCACGACCTTATCCGTTTGGGTCAGCGTCCCGTCTTCGGCAATGGCGTAAACCGTCACTGCGGCCGTGTGGTAGTTGGCCGTGTAGACCAATTGCCGGTCTTCGTCTACCGCCACGTAGGCTGGTGACGAACCTGGGTCCAAGACCTGTTGGATGGCCCGTGGCTTTTCTTCTGACACGTCATAGATGATCAACCCACCGTGAGTCTCGCCATCCGTTTCCTTCTTGTTGATGACGTATAAACGCTTGGCTGCGGCCTTGGCAATGTAGGTTGGGCTTCCAGCTGAAGCTAACCATTCACAATCCATGAGCTTAGGTGCTGCGGTGTCCACGCTGATCCGGTAGATCCCGCGACTAATGCGCTTGGTATAAGTTCCAATGTAAAAATCTTCCGTCATGTGTGCTGCCCCTTTCAACTAGTTACTATCACTTTTAAGTATAGCACAGCTAGCAGAGAAACACCGAGGAAGTCACTGGTAGAAATCCGTAAAGACCGGTACAATGGAGACAAATCACTTTTGAAAGGACCTACTACCCATGTCTAGTTTTGAAGGGTATCATCCCCTACTGACCCCCCTCTTTCGCTTCGATTGGCTGACACAGTTCAACTTGAAAAATGTTGCTGACCTGACTGGCAGCGACCTTGGCGCCACCGCCGACTGGGTCAACACCACCATGCACGACACCATGAATCGAACCGCGTTGACCTGGGGAATTGAACGTCGCCGGGTCCACAAGCTGGTCGCCTGGGGCGGCTTTCGCGAACTGGACCTGACTGGTCATACTGGTCAAATTGGCTTTCACGGCAAACGCCTCCCCGCCAGTGAGCAGCAAGAAATCGTTGACCGCCTCGTTCATTTTGGTCACGAAGAACTTCAGCTCACCGAATTGACGCTCACCAACGCTGATAAATTAGACAGCGCCGTCCTGGCCGCCGCTGGTTTCCAGCAGCACGCCGATTCCTGGCAGTGGCGGGCTTAGGCACATTATCGACAGCTGTGTCGGTAGTGTTGGCTGAGGTTTTTTCTCAGGCTGGAGGTGTTCCCCCGAGCAGGCGGAATCTCTGGCTGACGCAGGCCCCTGGTTTCCCTAATTTCAATGGACAGAATGCTGTTGTTTCGGGAATTACCGCGTCAATGTTACTTTCAATTTTTAGTCGCTCAAAACAAAATGACTAACCCCCGGATGCTTGTCAATCACAAGCATCCTTTTTCGTCTAGCTAACTGTTTGCTTACCTAACTAAATTCACGCCAAGAAAAAAAGCCGTCTCATAGACGACCTTGGCGAACGCCGGACCTAGTCCTCGCTCACCCGTTCATTTAATTCTTCTGCGATCCCAAAGGACTCACTGTAATAAGCATCGCGCACGCCCAGGTAGTAGCAGGCCAGACTGCCGACCGCAACGAACACGAAGTCCAGCGGATATGGTAGCCAGCCCGTACCACCGAATTCGTGGCTACCGGCCAAGGACATGACCGTTAGCCAAACCATTTCGACCAGCAACCAACGACTCCCCTTCAGACTGGCGCGCAAAGCTTGCCATCCCGCGGGCCGACGCACTTCGTAGTACACGTAAAAGACCAGTCCTAAGGCAATCACACCGAAGACTTCAATCGTCGTCGGCCACTTGGCCCAGTAGATAGCGAGACTCGCCAAGACATAGGCCAGTGGCGCCCAACCACGCAAGCCGTGCAGGCGAAACGGCCGGACGAACTGCGGCGCTTGCCGCCGAAGAGCCGTAACTGTCACCGGTCCGGTCAGATACGCAATCAGCGTTGACGTGGAAATCACGTTAGACAACGCGCTCCAATTCCGGAAACCCGCTACCAGGACGACCCCCAAGATCATGTTGACGATCATGGCTCGCCGTGGCGTTTGGTACTTCCGGTTAACTTCACCTAGCCGCGTTGGCATGTGTTTGGTCCCCGTCATGGCGGCTAAGGCCCGACTGGTGGTGGCAACGAAGGAGACCCCGGTCCCAAATGGGGACACGAAGGCATCCAAGTACAGCAACGTTGACAGCCAGCCTAAATTCAAGAGGATGGCCAGGTCCGCAAATGGCGACTGGAAGTTGATGCCTTGCCAGCCCTGTAGCAATTTGCCCTGCGGAACGGCCCCAATGAAGGCCACCTGCAGCAACGTGTAGATGACCGTACTAATCCCAAAGGCAATCACGATGCCCCAGAGAATGTTACGCTCGGGGTGGTCGATCTCGTTACCCATGTTGATGGTTGTCTGAAAAGCGTTGTAAGAAAAGATAATCCCAGCCGCCGTAGTGGCAGAGAAAATCGAGGCGGTCCCACCTGGCATGAAACCAGCGGCCTGACTGAAGTTGTGCACGTCAAAGCCGGTCCAGATCAAGACGATGATTGTCAGCGTGGGAATCAAGAGCTTAAAGACCGAAATAAAACTGGTAAAGCGTGTCAGTAATTTTACCGACCAAAAATTAAGCAGTGTGAAGGCCAGGATAAACAGGAACACCACGACCAAACCTTCATTGGTAATGTTGCCCTGACGAATAAAACCACGCGTCCAGTTTGCCCAGGCCCAAGGCCACGACGCCATGTACTGCACGGCGGCAACGGCCTCAATCGGGATAATCGTGAGCAACGACAGCCAGTTGGCCCACCCGGCCACGAACCCTAGTAATGGTCCGTGGGAGAAGGCCGCATACTGACTCATCCCGCCACTCGTGGGAAACATCGTCCCCAATTCAATGTAATTCAAAGCAATCAGGCCAATGACAACGGCCCCTAAAATCCATGATAAAACTGCGGCTGGGCCAGCGATTTGGGCAGCCATTCCGGCCCCAAACAACCATCCCGAGCCAATGATGGCACTCAGCGTTAGCATGACTAGAGAGAATAAACTCATCTTGCGCTTCAAGCCAAATTCCTCACTTTCAAAAAATAATCCGCCAAATGAGACCGGGTCTCGAGGCCCCCGGTTGTCGGTGTTTCCGAATAACAGCGCTGTGGCAATGGCCAGCAACGCACACACAGTGGTTCACCCATTTGACGTGTTCGATACATTGTACACTTGCTATCTGGCAATGCAATAAGAAAGTGGGAATAATCTGCTTAGAAGAATTGGCCGACGTAGTAGTGAATAAACATGGTAATAATGCCGACAATCAGGTTGCGGACAATGGCCGTCTTGACCAGACCGTGGCCTAATTTAGCACTCAAAAACCCAGTCAATGTGACCGACAGCAGGACCGCCACGATGGTTGCGGGCCACTGCGTTGCGGCTGGAAATAGGGTCATGGCAGCCAGTGGGAAGATGCCCCCTAGCGATGCCGCAAACAAAGATGAAAACGCCGCGTCCCAGGGGTTCATGTAGTGGCCGAGTTGGATATCGTCCTTCACATTGACCACTGTACCCAAGGCGTCCTTGGCCATTAAATCCTTGGCGATGGCTAGTGACGTCGCTGCGGTCACTCCACGATCCTCATAGAACCGTTGGACAGCCGCTTGCTGGTCGGCATAATTGCTCTTCAATAATTTGGCTTCCTTAGCCACCGCGGCTTTTTCCGTATCCTTTTGCGTGCTGACGGAGGCGTATTCCCCCGAAGCCATGGAAAAGGCACAAGCCAACAGGTCGGACAAGCCGGCGATGAAGATCGTAAACTGATTGGTCGTCGCCGCCGCGACACTGAAGAGGACCCCGACGACGGTCAGAATCCCGTCATTGGAACCGAGGACCCCGGCTCGCAGCGTATTGAGCTTCTCATCCATCGTTTGGTGTTGCTTAACTTTTTTCGTACGTAATTCTTGATTTGCTACCATTTATAAGCCCTCCCCTAGGCAAATAGTCGACCGATGCCGTAAGTGACCAGCATGGTTAAAATTCCTGCAATCACGTTGCGCGCCGTTCCGTTGCGCCGGTTAGCGTTACCTAAAATCGCCGCCACGTAACCGGTGATCGACAAGGCGATCACCACGGCCAAGAACGTGCCAAGAATGCGCCAGCTCTTCGGTAAGAGACTGATGGAGACCAGCGGCAAGATGGACCCGGTCGGAAATGAAATCATCGACGCAATCGCCGCAGAAAACGGATTGGTATACTCCCCCACGTTGAAGCCGAAGCGCTCGCGCACCGTGGTCTTCAACGGATCTTTGGTCATCATTTCGTGCGTCGCTTGCTCAGCCAGTTCCGGCTTAATACCACTAGCCAAGTATTTGTCGCGGACAAAGCCATATTCCGTTTCATAGTCGCTGTCCAGTGCATTGGTCTGTGTCTGAATTGCCTTACGTTGCGCATCCTTTTGCGTATTGACCGACACGTATTCCCCCATGGCCATCGACACCGTTCCGGCAATCATCCCGGCAATCCCAGAAATAAAAATGGCATAGCTACTCGTCGCCGCACCAGCAACCCCAATAACAATCCCGGCTACTGATAAAATCCCATCGTTGGCCCCCATCACACTGGCCCGCAACACATTGATACGTTGGGCCAAGGTGGCTGGCTTCTTCGTTCTCTCCATACTATCCGCCCCCAGATAAGTTTTATGACATCCTGTTTTATTCTAACACTGTTCGAAATAAAAGTTTGGGTTAACTAATAATTCTAGCTACTTTAGAATCATTATTATCTGTCACTAGACCCATTGTAATCATCCACCCGTGAAATGTAAACTCTAAATCCCCATATTTTTAAATTAATTGCGATTCATTCTAAATAAGTCGTTTTACTGGAAGTCTCGGCTGGATGTGGTTTAATAGAGTCAGACTAGAGTGATTCTCAAAAAGCGCTTTGCGTTTGCGTTCGAGATGGTTATAATAGTCAAGTTGCCTTTTTCTAGTGGTAACGCCCGTAGCTGAGGGGTCACCCCCAGTTGTGAACCATTCAATCTTACTGACAATAACACTTTCGACCCAAGGAGGGATTAATCTTGGCTGGTCAGCAGCAGCTTCTTACTCACGCTTTACAAACCTTAAAGGACCACCACGTTCGGGTAACACCCCAGCGGCAGACCATTCTGACCTACCTGGTGACGCACCACAACCACCCGTCCGTGGATACGATTTTCAACGCTCTAGCCGTTGAGGCGCCCAATCTGAGCATGGCCACGGTCTACAACACCTTGAACCTGTTCGTCGACCTGGGCATCGTGATTGAACTTCCCAACGACAACGGCGGAATTCGCTACGACTTTTACGGTCGGCCCCATTACCACGTTATCTGTGAAAACTGTGGAAAAATCACGGACGTCTTCACGCCCGAATTTTCTAAGATTGAAAACGAACTGAATCAACAGGCCAGCGCACAAACTGGCTACCTGGTAACCAGTAATCACGTTGAAGTCTACGGCCTGTGTCCGGAGTGCCAGCAAAAGCTGCACATTGACCCGGACCGCCAAAAATGGGCTCAGGAGGCCAACCACCTTTAAGTCCGTCTGCCAATCAAATAAGCAAGCAACTAGGTGGCCAGGGCACTTGTCTTGACCCCTTTTTTCGTGCGGTAGCCACCGGAGAAATTTTACTGAACCGTTACCAAACCAGTACCCGGTTCCTTTCACAAGTATTTTCATGAAAGAGCCGCTCAGCCCCGCCATGACAATGTTACAGCCACATTACAGGTGTCGTTAAGTTTTAATCTATTTGAAAACACCCCGAACAAAGGCCGCGGCTATCGTTATTACCATCGTAATATTGGCCTTAAAGCCTAGTGTGGCGCTTGTCGTAGCCGCTGATAATGTATATAGTTGATATCGGATATTAATCGAAGACGACTGAGCAACCGGTTTTCCGGTTGTCGTAAAAATGACTAGAAAGATATGAGGGATGATCAGGGTGAAAATGCACAAATTAGTTTTAACTGCACTGGCCACGTTAGGTACTGCTGGAATCTTAGGTTTATCAATGACGACGGCTTCTGCTGCTACTTCTAAGGTCAATAGCTATATTGATAGCCAAAACATCAAGCCAGCCAAGGTGACCAAGTCAATCTGGAGTGGCTTTCCTAAGAACAAATACCGTCATGGTAAGGCCAAGCCAGAAGGTGTCGTCGTTCACGAAACGGCTAACCCTTCTTCCACGATTTACAACGAAATTGCCTACATGAAGCGTAACTACAACAATGCTTTCGTACACAGTTTCGTTGATGGCTCACGGATCATTAACATTGCCAACACCGACTACCTGGCTTGGGGGGTCGGCTTCCCGGGGAACGCGCGCTTCGTTCAATTTGAACAAGTCGAAGTTCACAGTAAGTCTGCCTTTGCCCACGAAATTGCCAACGCTTCTTGGTACACCGCTTACCTGCTGAAGGAATACAACCTGAAGCCTAACGATGCGGCTTACGATGGCAAGGGGACGGTTTGGTCTCACGGTTCCGTCGCTAAACACCTGGGTGGCTCCACGCATACCGATCCGGTCGGCTACTACGCCAGTGCCGGTAGCAAGTACTTCGGCCAAAAGTACACGATGTCCATGTTCTACAAGATGGTCAAGAAGTACTACAACGCGATGACCGTCAAGCACACTAAGTTGGTTTCAGCCAAGTACACTTCCGTAAACAAGCAAGCAACGTTGAGCAAGAAGTACAAGAAGTACTACCTGTACAACCACTTGAAGGGTGCCAACAAGAACGCCAAGCGCCAAAGTTGGTCTAAGATTTCCCCTAAGGTTGGGAAAACGTACGACATCGACATGGTCGGTAAGAAGAGCACGGGCCAAACATGGTACCGCATCAAGCCTTCTAAGAACACCACCAGCAAGACGCGTTACTGGGTCTACTCCAAGAACCTGTCTGGTGTAAAGAACGTGCCAACCACGACTAACGAAAGTTCCAGTTCCGCTAGCTCAAGCAGTGTCGCTACCGCAGCGGCCTCCAGTGCCAGTGGCAGCACCACTGAAACTAGCAGTGCTAGCAGCAACTAATTCAATGATTAAGTAAAACGACCGTCCCGGTTTCGCTGGGATGGTCGTTTTTTTTGCTGTACACGGTTGAAAGATGAAAATCAGCTAGAAACATTGCCACCGCGCGACTCATGGCGTAAAGATTAGTCGTTTACAGCTTCGTAGTGTGTACTGGCCGCCTACCGTCCGCCAACTATGGGTTGGAACGCGGTGGGCGGACTCCCGGCTACAAAAGTGCGTACCAGTAACAAGCGGCTTAGCCCCAAGTAGCGACTGTTTTGGCAACTAGTCTTTGACTAACACAGTATTGCTGACGATTGTCACTCTTTGCCGGAGGCAGCCAGGGTGAAGCCAGCTGTGGCGACGGTGTTGGCTGAGGTTTTGTCTCAGCCTACAGCGTGAGACGACTTGAGAGACTGGTGACTTTTGCCAGTCTTTCAAGCGAACCGGAAGACCGCTTCTCAGGCTGGCGGTGTTCCCCAGAGCAGGCGGAATCCTGGCTGCCGCAGGCCCTGCCCCATAGTTGACGAACGACAAGCGGACAAGCACTGCTATTTGTCAGCCGAAGACTGTTTAGCCGTGCGCTTGCGTTGGCCGGCGACGGCACGCGTCATGACCCAGGTCGTGATGGGCACGGTCAGAATCACGCTGACCATGGCGAAGAGAATCATGAGGATTTCTGATACAAATATTTTGTCATTTAAGATTTCACCCACTGAGTAATGGACCCCAGTGAACCAGATGAACAGCGCGAGAAAGCCGCCAAAGAAACCGAAGAACAAGGTATTGAAGGTCGTCCCGATAATTTGTTTCCCCACGGCGATGCCATCCCCCAGCAAGCTCTTTAAAGTGACCTGAGGGTGTTGCTCAAGGATTTCACTCAGTCCCGCAGCAATTGCCATGGCTGCCTCGGCAATCGCCCCTAGCGTGCTTAAAATGGCCGTAGCGGTAGTCACCTGGACGAAGTTGACCCCGACCAGCACCGACAAGCCTTCCAAGTCCTCGCTGTCTTCCGGACCGAAGCCTTGGACCAGCGCCCAGTGCTCGACCGGCACGATCAGGAGAACCAAGACCACCAACACCACTGCGGAGGCAATGAAGGCCACCGTACTGGAGAGGTCATCGCCACTGCTCATGAAGATGGTCAACGCCAGGACTAACAGTCCCACGACCAGCGTCACAATCAGCGGGGGAAATTGAAAAGCCACCAAAACGATGGCTAAGAATAGCAGGCCGAAGTTCAGGAGCAAGGCCAGAAACGACTGCGCGCCGGCCTTGCCACCCACCAGAATCATCAAGACTAATAAGACCAGTCCCAACACATTAATCGTACTCATGCGCGCACCTTCTTTTCCATAAACCGACTCGCCAAGAAACTAGCGAGCGGCACCGCTAGCACGATGCCAATCCCACTGATCAAGCTTTGGACGACCCCCATCGACATGTTCATCGAGAAGGTGTAGCCCCAACTGTTACCATTCTTCAGGTACAGCATGGCCATCGGAAAGGTGTCGGCGACGAAGATGAAGAACAGCACGTTGATCAGCGGCCCCATGATGGTGCTACCAATCTGGCGGCCGGACTTGAACACCTGCATCGCGGAGAGTTCCGGTCGCTCCCGTTTTAGCGCGAAGAGTGAGGAAATGATATCGGTCGACTCGTCCATGACGGCCCCCAGTGACCCCAGTAAGGTCTCGGCTAAGAAAAGCGGCCGGGGCAATTGGGTGACGTACTGCATGGATTCGTAGAACATCCCCTTTTCATGGGTGAAATGAAAGACGATGAGCGCCACTAAAATGGCAATAGTCGTGCCCCCTAGCGTCGTCGCCAAGGTAATCAGCATTTGCCGATTGGCGCCCAGCACCAGCCACAGCGTTAGCGCCGCAAAGACCACGGCCAGGCTACCAAAAATCCAGAGAACCTGGGCGCCTTGCGTTGAGCCATTTAGCAAAATCGCCAGCAAAAAGAGCACACCGTTGGCCGCCACGCTCAGAAAGGCCATGAAGCCGCTGAACTGCATGATCAGTAGTAAGAGCCCCACGACCAGCCAAATCATGAAAATCAGTGGCGTATCGCGCTTTAGGTCCTTGGCCGTCGCGGTCAGGTGATTGCCTTGATGATTGTGGACCACCACGAAGAGTTGGCTGCCCACTCGGTAGCGCTGATCCATGGCGCCCGAGCGTGAGTAAGTATTGGTCACAGTCAGGGATTGCCCCCGATACTGCCCGTTTAAAATCTTGCCGTGCAGCGTCTGTTTGGTCTGGGTATCTGCATTGTGGAAATCATCCGTTTCCTTACTGCTGGGCCCGGTGGTGACTTGGGTCACGTGCATGATGGGGTCGCGATACAGCGCCGCGTCATGCTGCGTCCCGAAGACCAGCAGGCCCCCAATCAGTAGCGTTACTAACCAGGCCAGCGCCCGTCCCCGGTTTGTCTTTAAAAATTGCATGTCCCCGTCCCTTTCTTCTAAATTTACGACAACGAATTCAATATACCACTTTCTGACAGGTTGATTTCCCCTTGCTCAAAATTTTAACAAAATCACATGAACCCGCGGGCTGTCAACCCTTCTACCCCTAAAAAATTGCTAAAGTCCCGTGAAAGCCTTGCATTTTGGGTTAAAAACCAGTACACTTACAGTCGATTGTTATTTTAATTAAGCGAGGGTTTTTACAATGAGAAAAGCACATCCAAATGGCGTACAAGGCCGCCGGAAGGTTAACCGTAAAAAGGACCGGAAGCGCCGCGACGAAATTTCAGACTTACAACGTTGGTTAAAGAACAAGAAGTAAGCTGAACGCCAATACCATAAAACGCACTGACATTTGTCGGTGCGTTTTATTTTGCCCTCAATTCAGTGTACCAAAAAGGGACTGCGACGTGGTGCCACAGTCCCGGATAATAGCTATTTAATTAAGATACCCTGGTTAACTACCGGCGGGTCGCTGAGTAGCACAATTGGCTACTCAGGCACCCCTACGACACCAGTGACTCGGGCGTTAAGGCGCTGACCTATTCTCAGTCTACGACCAAGACACTGGTCTCAGAGTTGTGAACGACGTAACTGGTGGTAGACCCCATGATGGCGCGGCCTAAGCCATGCACCCCGGAGCGGCCAATCACCGTCAGTGACGTGTGCAGTTCAGCGGGCAACGTCTTGGCAATCGTTGGCTTGGGTAACCCCACTTGGAATTTGGTTTCCACGGGAACGCCTTGCGCTTCGACCTCTTTGACCGCACTCTCCAAGAATTTGCTAGCGGCATCCTTGAAGTGCGTCACGATTTCGCTACCGAATTCCGCGCCGTAGTGGGCATAGGTCTGATCACTGGCGACGGAAACGATGAACAATTTAGACCCCAGCTCCTTGGCTAACTTAATGGCCTCAAGCAGTGCTGCGTGCGCGTTTTTACTACCATCCATTGGTACTAAGATCCGTTCATACATAATATCCCGTCCTTCCTATAGTAAACCATCCATGTGGTATCGTTTTCCACAACTTCATCATAACAATTCTAGTCAGTGCCGAAAAGCCTTTTGCCTGATTTATCACGAGATTTTTAGGCTTCCCGGCGAAATGTTAGCCAATTCTCATAGTCCCCGTAACGAATATAGGGCTTAGATTTTGTCCCTACAAAATGACTTGGATTGTGGTAAGATGTATCAAGTAAATTAATCACTGAGGGATGGATAATAATATGAAAAAAATTCTGTTGGGCGCCCTGGGTCTGCTAGCTTTGACCCTTGCCGGCTGCTCGAATAACGCTCTGACGACGAACAAGACCAGCTACCACCCAACGGCAATGACCGCGGTGATTAAGGGCAGTGCCAAGGCCAAAACGGTCGACTACCAAATCAATGGTGGCGCTAAACACCACGTCAAGGCCAATGGTGGCACGTACTTCTTCCAGGTACCGGCTTCGACCAAGAACCAAACGGTCAAATTAACCGCTGGCAACGCCACCAAGACGGTCACGGTCAAGAAGGTCACCGCCTTAGCGACTTACCAGACCTTCGCCGCCAAGTACAACCAGATGGTGATTGCCAGCCATTTGCCAACTAAGGTTCAAAAACAATTGCAACAGGCACAAAAGACGCAAGCAGCCACGAAGAAAAAGCTGACGGCTTTAGCCAAGACGGACCCGGCCGCTGCCGCCACTGCTGCTCAGCAACAACAGGCCGCCGCTAAGCAACTCCAAGCCAAAATGGTCACGGCCAAGCGGCAAGCCAAGAACGAGCTATTCCCGACCACGACCAAGGATGGCTTGAAAAACTTGGTCGATACCTCAGACGTCACGGTGCGGGGCAACGTGCAACACGGTCAGCTGATGGGCTTAACCTTGATTGTGCCAACCAAGCAAATGAAGACCAAGGCTGGTCAAAAAGCCTTCGGTACGACCTTTGCCTTACTCGGGACCACGCTAAAAGCCAAGCCCAAGGTCGTCATCAACAAGTTTGAAAAGGTCTTGAAGGACGCCAAGAAGAACAGCTCCTCGACCAAGACCAAGACGATTCGGTCTAACGGCATTCGCTTCAACACCGGCTTTTCTACTGACCATTTATACATTTACATCACTAAATAGGATTCACGTTCAAACGAGACGCGGCGCTGGCCGGTCTCGTTTTTTGTTTGGCCACAACTATCGGCGCTTGACACTATCGTTGCCGGTTTAACAACTTTCAGTGCCAACTATTCACTTACCTTTTTTCATCTGAATACAAACTGACTTATCTTATCCACTGTCTCCAAGCGCAATTATTTTTATCTCCACTCGTCAGGCCGCATAATAACGGTATGCTGAGGTAGTGAAGATGAGCTGTCATTGACCTGCCCAACTTTACGAACTCCGGCTACATTCGTTTTTCTAGGGGGAGTTTTTATGCAAAACGAAGAAAGAGTATTTGAGACGTTTCTTCGGCAGTACCGCGAAATCTTTCGCGTACTGATTAATGCGGCCGAACAAATTACCAGTCAGTATTCGGTTAGTTTCGAACAATATTTGTTGTTAAAACAAATTCACGAACAACGTAACATTACGTTGAGCGAACTGGCTGATTCAACGCGGACGACCCGTTCCGCTGCTGCCCGTAAATTGCGGGCGCTATTGCTTGATGGATTCGTGGAACAAGAGGCAAAGATGGACGACCGTCGTGTCAAGTACTTGCGGTTAACCACCAAGGGGGCCAACGTGGAACACGATATCCGACAAGCCTTTCTGCAAAGCGCCACGACCTGGGAGGAAATCCCTTCCAAGTTAAGCGGCGCTGACATCAATGAATTCTTTACGCAGTACCAACACAATATCGCGATTTGGAATCGGACCCGGCCACAGTTTCGGCGTCCGGTACTGCGAGCCAAGAAGAAGACCGCGGGGAATGATTAACTTGCTTGGCCGCAACGACACCACTATTGGGATCGGGGCAATACCCGGTCCCTTTGTGTTGCCCTGGGTTAAACGACACTAAATCCAGCCCAGCCAGCTCTCACATTTCCCTATCACCATAGGCTTCGACCAGTCAACGAAAAGTGCACTCCCCCGCCCATCGCCGTCATTGACTAACCTAACGATCATGGCGACAGTCACCCTTTATTAAAATTTCGTGATAAAACAGTTTTCTTTTGTCCGTGAAAGGGTTAACCTGTTGTTAACAAATAGTTTTTAAGGAGGATTCTGTATGCGACTTGATAATTATTCGTCCAACCAAACCCTGCCTACCATGGCGAGCGGGTTCCCGGTGGACACCGACCGTCTGACTGATGATCTCTATGAGGCCGTTAACGGCAAATGGGCTGAACAAGCCACCATCCCGGGTGACCACTCCTCGACCGGGGGCTTCATGGATCTGGTCGACAACATCGAACACACTTTGATGCACGACTTCGACGACCTGCTGGCAGGCAAACTCACGCCGGCCAATGATGAAATGACTGAGTTCAAGAAGCTCTACACGCTCGCCTTGAACTTTGACAAACGTGAGTCTGACGGCGTGGCCCCCTTGAAGCCTTACCTGGACAAGATTGAAAGCTTGACCGACCTGGCCGACCTGAGCAAGCACCTGACCGAATGGTATTTGACTGGGCTGCCAACCCCCGTGACCCTGGGAGTGGAACCAGATATGAAGGACACCGACCACTACGCCCTGTATTTGGACGCACCAAGCTTGATTTTGCCGGACAAGACCTACTATGCCAAGGATAACCCGGCTGCCAAGCAACTGTTGCCAATCTTCACGTCAACGGCCGAGAAACTCTTACAACTTTGCGGCTACAGCGAGGACCGCGCCAAGACCATCGTGGCCCAAGCCAAGGCCTTCGATGCCCAAATCGCCCCGCACGTGAAGTCTGCCGAAGAATCCGCCGACTACGTGAAAATGTACAACCCCTTCCCACTGGCCGACGTCGATGCCAAGACCAGTCAATTAGACCTGACCGGCGCCATCAAAGGCTTGATCAACGACACGCCAGCACAAGTCATCTTGCCACAACCAACCTACTTCGACGCGCTGGATGACTTACTGACTCCCGCTAATTTTGAAAACTTAAAGAGCTGGATGTTGGTCGACACCGTCTTTGACGGAACTGGTGCCTTGACCGAAGAATTCCGCCAAGTTGGGGGAACCTACCGGCGCGCGCTGTCCGGTCAAAAGGAAGCGCGTTCGCAAAAGAAAGCCGCTTATTACCTGGCAACAGGAACCTTTGGCCAAGTCGTCGGTGACTACTACGGTCGCAAATACTTTGGTGAAAAGGCCAAGGCCGACGTCCGTGACATGGTCCTGAAAATGACCGCCGTTTACCAACGGCGGTTAAAGACCAATGACTGGCTGAGTGCGGCCACTCGGGAAAAGGCCATCGTTAAGCTACAGAAGCTGACCATCAAGGTGGGCTACCCTGACGAAATCGACCCACTCTACCAGCAATTCAAGATTGATGAACACGCCTCATTATTTGAAAATCTCCAACAGATTTCTGAAATTGCCATCAAGCACCACTTCGGCCACTGGGGCCAACCAGTCGACCGGAAGCGCTGGGACATGAGCGCCAACACGGTCAACGCCTACTACTCCCCAGACAACAACGAAATCGTCTTCCCGGCTGCCATCCTGCAAAAGCCATTTTACAGTTTGGACCAATCCAGTAGCGCTAACTACGGGGGCATCGGGGCCGTCATTGCCCACGAAATCTCCCACGCCTTTGACAACAACGGGTCGCAATTCGATGAGTTCGGGAACATCAATAACTGGTGGACCGACTCTGATTTGGCTCATTTCAAGGACCTCGCCCAGGCCATGATCGACGAGTTCGACGGCATCGACTTTGCCGGGCAAAAGGTCAATGGCAAGCTGACCGTTTCCGAAAACATCGCCGACGCCGGTGGATTGAGCTGTGCCTTAGAGGCCGCTAAATCAGCTTCCGAAATCGACCTGAAGTCCTTCTTCATCAACTGGGCTAACGTTTGGCGGATGAAGGCTACCACGGAATACATGCAACTGTTACTGTCGATCGACGTTCACGCCCCTGCCAAGCTGCGGGCTAACGTGCAAGTCAAGAACCTCGACGACTTCTTTAAGACCTTTGACGTCAAGCCAACGGACAAGATGTACCTGGCTCCTGACAAACGGGTTAAAATCTGGTAATCTGTTGTGATTGCTGAAAAAGAAAGGGTAGCTGTGAGAAAATCTCACAGCTACCCTTTTGCGTCAACTTTAAATGGCCGAAACGGGCGCCAAAACCAACCTTATGCCTTACCCCGCTTCGCCGCTCTCGCCGCACGCTTCGCCGCGCGGGCCGCCTTTTGCTCGGCCTTTTCCTTGTTGCTAGGTACTTCTTGATAGCCGTCCAAATGGTTGACGTACCGCGCCATCGCGAATAGGTAATCGGATAAGCGGTTCAGGTACTTTAAGATAGCCGGTTCCAGCGGCTGTTCTAAGTTCAAGGCCACCGCTGAGCGTTCCGCACGCCGAGCCACTGTCCGGGCGTACTGAAGTTGCGCGCCCGCCGTGGAGCCGCCCGGCAAGATGAACTCAGTCAATTCCGGGGTGTTGGCCATGAAATAGTCCACCCGTTCTTCCAAATGCGTGGTGTCGGCCAGAGTGATTTCCTGGTGACGTTTGACACTGATATCGGCTTCCAACATGTAGAGCTTCCGCTGCACCTCACTCAGCTCATCGACCAAGTCGGGGTGCGCGCTCAAGCTAGCGACGACCACGCCTAAATAGGACTGGAATTCGTCGATATCGCCGAGCGTGACGATTTGCGCGTCGGTCTTGGAGACCATCTTACCGCTCACTTGCTTGGTCATGCCTTGATCGCCGACGCGTGTATAAATTTTCATAGTTTGGGGACCACCTTTGTTAAATGTTTTCGCTTACATCTCTGATAATACAAGAAGCATTGACCAGGTACAATCAATGCTTCCAAAAATTTCAAATTAATTTTTACCGAATTGGGCAAGCGCCACCGGCACAGTCGGATTGGTCGACCAGTTCGATGTCCTTTTGGTCGTGGTTCCCCGTCATGGCCGCAAACGTTTCGGCAACGTCAGCCGTGATTTCTGACCGCTTAGCTGCGTAAGTATCAGCGGTGATGGGTTCCTTCGGGGCTTGCTTGAAGTCGGCGCCGCTGTATGGCAACAGGGACGTAGACTTGATGGTGTTGCGGTATTGGAGCAACAGGTCGCCGATTTGGTCCCCCTCTTCCGGTTGGAAGGTCACGGTACAGCTGACCGCGTTGTCGGACCAGTACGTCTGCAGGAAGGCCTGGGTCGCAAATTGTTCGGCAATCGACACTTCACCAGCGGACGCAAAAGCAGCGTTGTCGGCGTGAGCGGCCTTCACTGGGAATTCCACGCACATCGTGTTTTGACTGTAGACGTCGGGTTCGACCTTGTAGCCACTAGCCTTTAAGGCTGGCAGTAAGGGGTCACTGTCCTGGAAACGAATCCGTTGAATCAGGTAACGGGCATAGTGGAAGTGCATCCCCTCGGAAACGCCCGCCAGCTTGGCCACCGTCCCGGACGGCTTAACGGTCGTGTGCTTGATTGATGGTTGGCACCCCAATGTGTCGGAGTAATCCTTGTCCGCTTGGACGACGGCATCATAAAGCGCACTGAACCGCTTAACGGCTGCTGGGTTGTAGATTGGTGCCATGAACGTCTTACCCGTTTGGGCATCACGCTTGGCTTCAAAGCCCGTGACCACGCGTTGCTTGAAGGTCTTTAAGATCCAGTCTTGAATCCCGGACATGGACACCCCAATGCGGCGGTTCTTTTGAATGGCGTTACGTGATACTTCCCAATCGTAGTGGCTAAAGGTGACCCGCTTGGTGTACCGAGCGCCCAGACCAAAGGCGTCTTCGAGTTGCCAGCCCTGTTCTTCGGCCACACTCGGGAAGATTTCAAAGAGGTTGCAAGGTTCCCCGTTACTCAAGGAAATTTCCCCACACGGGTTGGTGCCTTCAACGGCCTCGTCAATGCCTTCTTGACGGCCATCGATCAAGCGGCCATAGTCGCGGGACAGGCCCAGGTTGACGATGCCGGGTTCTCCGTTGTGTTGGATGGAATCAGCGATGGGTTGATAGTCAGTGAACGCGCTGTCCACGGCCACACTGTTGTTAGACGCCCACCGGTGATGGTAGAGCTTGTCTTTGTCTTGTTTCATCGTAATAAAGTCATCGTCTTCGGCACCACCCAGCGCCAATTCAGCGGAACGACGCACGTTGCCGGCCACGACAGTCTTCCCGATCATGTTGCCCATGTCCGTGCAGTCAACGGCGGTCAATTTGCGGCCGATTGCGTCATTCAAGATAGTGTTGATGTCAAAGAGCATTTCAACTAATGGCATCGGACCAGACGCGGTTCCGCCAAACCCATGAATCGGCGCATCCTTAGGCCGGATGTCACTGATATCCAAGACGACCTTGGTCTTGCCATCAGGATTGGTGCTGTCAAAGTGGGCATCGATCATGTTGGCATTGGCCAAGACCCAGCCTTCGCGGGTGTCTGGCAAGCGGTAGTAACGGGCGTCGGCCAGTGAGTGGCTGTGCATCCATTCGGAGCGGTCCACGGCACCTAATTTAACGGACGCATCGTAGGAGTCGCTTTCAGAATCGATGACCACCGTCAAGTCCACGGCGTTGTCGACCTTGGGCATTTGGCTGACGTTATCTGGCGTCACGGAGAAGCCGACACCGCCACCCTTCATTAATTGGTCGAACATAAAGGAAAATGGCATGGACGCCGCGGCCTGTTGGGGCTTGAGGTAGCTGGGAACAATGTGGCTATCCCCATAAGGTTGCGGCCGTACCGCGATGAACCAGCAATTGTTCAAGGCATCGCCATTGCGGTGTTGGTAGTCGGTCCCCGAGATCCACAGGTTCCGGCCAGAAGGCGTGGCGGCCAGGCCGTAGATCAGCCGAAATAAGCGCTGAGCCTCTTGCGTCAAATCAGCGATGACTTGGGGGTCAACGTCCTTGGCTTGGAGCCGGGGGTCAAGATTGATATTCCCCTCGACCACGCGTTGAACGGTCTCTGGCCATTCCTCATTACGTTGTTGATCAGGGAGCCACCGGGCGTAGGTCCGCTTATAGGTCACCCAGCCGAGTTCACCCCAATGTGGTGTTACCTCATTTTCAGTTTTGGCGATAAATTCGGGCGTCAGGCGTACTGGCGCAGCGGTTTCTACGTTCATCATATCAATCTCTCCTGTTCTTGAAGTCTATACCAGATATAGTAGCGCATTCGCTGGGAAAATACAATATATGGTTAAATTGAATTGTCCCTAGACATTTTCAAACTAGCCGCTAATAACAAATCTGAGGTAAAATGCAACTTTTTTCGTCCGCCCAATTAATTGTAATTGGACAATGAACCTGCTTCCTACAAGAACGCCGCAACTGGCGTAGACAAACGACCGACACTCGGCGGTAGTAAACTACCAGCAGGCCTGGCCAATCAAGTTGGTAAACCAGCCGCGGGCGAAATTAAAAAATTTTTCGTCCGGTTGGTCAGCGACCTAACTGCCCGAAAAAAAGCCAGTCACCCCCATATCTAGGGGTCATCAACTAATGAAGACTAAATCTAGTGGGTACGGGCTGTTGACTGTCAGCCAAATCACCACATCAGGGCGGCTGGGGCGGCGTGAGTCACGCTGTTGCCCCGAATACGGGTCCTTGCTAGTAAATCCGAAAAGATGGCTGACAGTGCCTCTGAGGCTGTTTGAGCTGACCTCTGTTGAATATAATTTTATTTATATAACTGAAGACTGAAAGATGAAAATCAGCTAAAAACATTGTCACCACGCGACTTCTCACGTTAAAACTAGTCGTTTAAAGCATCCTAGCGAGAACTGGTCGCCTACCGTCCGCCAACTATGGGTTGGAACGCGGTGGGCGGACCGGACCGAGCCTGAGAAGCGGTCTCGGCCTCGCTTTGAGCCGATGGCCCACGTCTCAAAGACGCCAGTTGCCTAAGCGGCATGAACCGCGCCGCTAAGGCAACTCCCACGGCTGAACCCATAGTTGGCGGACTCCCGGCTACAGGAGTGCTTGATAGTAACAGTTGGCCTAGCCCCAGGTAGCGGCTGATTTGACAACTAGTCTTTGACTAACACAGTATTGCTGATGATCGTCACTCTTCGCCGGAGGCAGCCAGGGTGGAGCCAGCTGTGGCGACGGTGTTGGCTGAGGTCCTTTCTCAGCCTACAGCGTGGGACGACTTGGGAGACTGGCGAGCTTTGCCAGGCTTCAAAGCGAACCGGAAGACCGCTCCTCAGGCTGGAGGTGTTCCCCATAGCAGGCGGAACCCTGGCTGACGCAGGCCCTGGTTTCACTAGTTTTAGTGAACAAAACGCTATCACTCTGGGAGTCAAGATATTAATTCAGTTTTCAACCTTTAGTTATATAATTAACACCGTTATCCTTCTGGGCTGGATATGAGAAAGTAGCTGTACCCCTCAGAAATGGGGAGCAACGCAAAAAAGCCTGGACCATCCAGCCCAGACTCTTGCACGTGACTTCTTCCATTAACTAGCGACGCTGACTACGACTCGCGCGTACTCTCACGCAACATCAGCTCAGTCCCCACAGTAACCAACTGTGGCGTTGTCCGACCGGTCTGCAAGCGGTTTTCGACCAAGTCCACCGCCGTTGCGCCGAGCAATTCCGTGTTCACGTGCACACTACTCAACTCAGGGAACACATACTTGGCAATCGTCGTATCGTTAAAGCTAAAGAGACTCACCCGTTGTGGCACATCAATGTTATTTTCATGTAAGGCCTTGAGGGCTCCGGCGGCCATCGGGTCGTTGGTCACGAAGAAAGCCTTGGGCAACCGATCGCCTAGCTGGGCAATCGCCGTTTGCATCTCCTGGTACCCCGAGTGATTCGTGTAATCACCGGTAAAAGTCAGCTCAGAATCAAAGGCTTGACGCGCCGTCATTTCCCGCTTAAAGGCCTTGTAGCGGGGATCCGTCACTTCTAATTTTCCATCCGTGGTCCATTCAGAACCGTACAACAGGCCAATCTGGTCATGACCCTGCTTGGCGTAGAAATCAATCACTTGTTCCACGGCGAACCGGAAGTCTGTGACCACACTGTCGTAACCGTGGCACAGCTGATCTTGGTCCACAAAGACCAGGTTCGGCGTCAATTGGGCCAGGGCGCTGACCTGCTGATTGCTGAATTTACCAATAGCCACAATGGCATCGACGTCCGGATCGATGGCGGACAGGTCATTTTGAAAAGTCCGAGTCGCCAAGATACGCCGCTCCTCACAGCGCTTCTCCAAGCCCAACCGAATCGACATGTAGTACAAATCATCCAGCTCTTTGGTTTTCGAATACCACTGGACGATGGCAATCTTCAACTGCTTGCTAGGTGTGACCGTGCGGTGCTTCATCTTAGTGTAATTCAGTTCTTCTGCGACCTCGAAAATCTGTTTACGAGTCGATTCACTCACCGATAGCGTCCGGTCATAGTTCAAGACCCGGGACACCGTGGCCAGTGAAACCCCCACAGAATTGGCAATATCCTTTAGCGTGGCTGCGATTGCCATCACCCCCTTCTTCTTATATTTTAGCATAGACGTCACATGGGGTTGATGCCGCTCGGCACGGCTACTGCCACACCCAGCCACGACAACCCCATGGACAAGAATCTCAATTTAATTCACGTTAGATTTGGGCAATGAACTTGTCCAAGGCCGCTTGGCCCGTTGCGTCACGTTTGAAGACGCCGGCATCAGCCAGAACTCGGGCAAAGACGTTACCAATTTCTTGATGCAAGACCTCAGTGACGTTCTCTGGCGTCAACTGGTGGTTTTGCTTGATTTCATCGGCCCAAGCCTTATGCATGTCCGCAATCTCGTTAGGTTGGTCCAGCAGGTACTTGGTGACCTCGGCCATTTCCGCCTTCAGCCGTGCTGGCAAAATCGCGCGACCCATGACTTCAATCAAGCCAATATTTTCCTTCTTGATGTGTTGCACATCCTGATGCGGATGGAAAATGCCATCGGGGTACTGCTTCGACGTCTGGTTGTCTCTCAGGACTAGGTCCAAGACGTAATCGTCGCCGTCACGATAAGCGATTGGCGTAATCGTGTGGTGACGCGTATCACCCGTGTAGGCTCGCACATCAACGGATTCATCTGAATAACCGATCCAGCTGTTCAATACCTTAGTAGCGGCATTAATCAGGGGTTCCGGTTGACTCCCGGTCAGCCGGATATCAGTCATTGGCCAAGCCACGACTCCCGCAGTGACGCCGGCAACACCGAGGTCAATCTTCCGGTCGATCGGTGCCTTCATCATTGGGAAGGTGTGCTTGCCACCTTGGTAGTGGTCATGCGTCAACATCGAGCCACCCACGATTGGCAAATCAGCGTTACTGCCGACGAAGTACGTTGGCAACGTCCGCACGATTTCCAACAGGTTGGTAAACGTATGCTGGTTGATGATCATTGGCCGGTGTTCCTTAGCCAAGAAGATGGCATGTTCAGAGAAGTAAGCGTATGGCGAGTATTGGAAGCCCCAGGTCTCGCCACCCAGCGTCATCCGGATGATCCGATGATTGCTCCGGGCAGGATACCCCAAGCGACCTTCATACCCTTCGTTGGTCATACATAACTGATCCAACGGGTAGCTGGTACTCTTACTCTTCAAAGCAGCGGCAATTGCCTTGGGGTCCTTTTCTGGCTTGGACAGGTTGATGGTGATTTCTAATTCACCAGCTGGTGTCTTGGCTGGAAAGACCACGTTTTTGGCAATGTTACGCGTCTTAATGTAGTTGTTAGCTTGGCTTAATTGATAGAACCAATCCGTCGCCTTGCTGGGACTGGATTGATACCGATCCCAAAAACCGCGGTTCACTGCGGATGGCAGTGGCGTCATGAAGTTCATCAAGTCGGCTTCCAAGATTTCCTTGGGACTTGGGGAGTCTTCAATCTTGCCGTTGGCAACCGCCGTTTCGATCATGGCGTTGACCAGATCGATGGGTTCATCGGACGCCGCCGCCCGAGCCACGCCATCGCCAATCAAGGCAAAGATGCGGTTCGTGACGTACTGCCGGTCCAACTCCGTGTAAGGGGCTGGGGAGGCAACAACATGATCAATGAAAGTTTGAATTGTGTCTTTAGCCATTTTTACTTCGTCTCCCGATCATTGTAACCTTGTGGATGCGTTTGCTTCCAGTTCCAGGCCGTACGAATAATGTCTTCCACGTTGTCAAATTGTGGTTGCCAGTTCAAGACTTCACGGGCCTTGTCACTAGCGGCAATCAACGTGCTAGGGTCGCCGGCACGCCGAGGGGCCATTTTGGCAGGGATTTCCTTGCCCGTGACCTTCCGTGCGGCTTCCAGCATTTCCTTGTTAGAGAACCCAGTTGAAGACCCGAGGTTGAAGGCATTGCTGTCATGACCGGCCTTCAGGTATTCCAAGGCTAAAATGTGGGCATCGGCTAAGTCAACGACGTGTACGTAGTCACGGACGTTGGTACCGTCTTTAGTTGGGTAATCGTCACCGAAGATCGACAATTCCTTGCGTTCGCCAGCAGCGACTTGCAAGATGATTGGGACCAAGTGGGTTTCAGGATGGTGGTCTTCACCAATGCTCCCGTCTTCCTTCGCACCGGCAACGTTGAAGTAGCGTAAGGCCACAAACTTGATGCCGTAAGCTTGGTCGGACCAGTGCATGATCTTTTCCATCATTAACTTGCTTTCACCATATGGGTTGGTTGGAATTTGGGGATCCGTTTCCTTAATTGGAATCTGTTTAGGTTCGCCATAAGTAGCGGCCGTCGATGAGAAGACAATGCGCTTAACATTGTGCTTGTTCATGACTTCCAGCAATGAAACCATGCCGGCCGTGTTGTTGTCAAAGTACTTCAATGGCTTTTCCATGGATTCTGGGACCACGGAGAAGGCTGCGAAGTGAATAACCCCTTCAATATCTTCCTTATCAAAGACGTCGTTCAAGAACTTTTGATCCCGGACGTCACCTTCGTAGAAACGCGCCTGCTTGTTCACTGCGGCCCGATGTCCCGTGACCAAGTTGTCGACAACGGCAACATCGTAACCCTTTTGTACCAAACGATCTACGGCGTGAGAACCGATATAACCGGCACCACCTAAGACTAAAACTGTCATTGATCAATTCCTCCTCAATTATGTAACATTGCGGACCGCTTACGCACGGTGCCGCAATGTAAGTTTAAACTTGTTGATTATTTGTGTTAAGCCCTGGTGATTAGTTTAGCGACGTTAATGCGTGCTACCTAACCGCCCTGCGTACCACGCTTATTTCGTTAATTCCTTCGGGCCGTCCGCAATTTCAGCGACGTAGAATTCTGCCTTGTGGCCGATGGTCTCTTCGTAGACCTTGCCGACCTTTTCTTCAAAGTCCTTAACGTTTTCCTTCTTAACGATGGCAATCGCACAGCCACCGAAGCCGGCACCAGTCATCCGGGCACCTAAGACGCCAGGTTGTTGCCAAGCGGTCTCAACCAAGGTATCCAGTTCCTTACCCGTAACGGCGAAGTCGTAGTTCAAGGAAATGTGGGAAGCGTTGACCAAGTGGCCAAAGCTTTCCAGGTCATTGTTTTGCAGTGCCTTGAAGGCCTTCAACGTCCGTTGGTTTTCGAAGACGGCGTGACGCGCACGCTTGATCAAGGTTTCGTCATTGATCAGGTAAGCGTTTTGGTCGAATTGGTCTTCGTTCAAGTCACCCAAGGTCTTGATGTCCAATTTCGTTTGCAAGCGACGTAAGGCTTCTTCACATTGGGCCCGCCGTTCGTTGTACTTGGAGTCGGTCAGTTCCCGACGCTTCTTGGTGTTCATGATAACGACCACGTTGTCGCCTAATTCTAGCGGTGCGTATTCGTAATCCATGGTGTTGGTGTCCAGCAAGATGGCCTGGTCTTTCTTACCCATGCCAATCGCAAATTGGTCCATGATTCCGGTGTTCAAACCGAAGTAATCATTTTCAACTTGTTGGCCGACCTTAACCATTTCAACTTCATCCAACTTCATGCCATAAGCGGCGTGAAGAATTTCGCCCATCAACATTTCCATAGAAGCGGATGAGGATAAGCCGGAAGCATCTGGCAGGTTCCCATGAACGAAGAGGTCAAAGCCATGGTCGATGGTTAAGTTTTGTTTAGCCAGCTCGAACAACATCCCCTTGAGATAGTTGGCCCAGTTGTCAGCCTTGTCAAATTCCAAATGGTCCAGTGAGAACGTCAACATCCCGGCGTCCGGCACGTTAGCCGAGTAAACGCGGAATTGTTTGTCATCACGCGCTGAGTAAGCGGCGTAAGTTCCCATGCTGATGGCAGCTGGGAAGACGTGACCACCGTTGAAGTCGGTATATTCACCGATCAAGTTGATCCGACCGGGGGAGAAGAACACCCGTTGTGGTGCGACATCAAATTTTTCTTGGTATTCAGTTGCTAAGCTGGCGAAATCCATGGCGATTAACTCCTTAATAAATTTTTAGTAAAACTTTACTGTAATTATCATAGTCGCTTTACGCGGCATTGTCAACGATTTTGTGAAGCGCTTTCTTACTGGTTCTGCCTGGCATCTAAGCACCCCACCCTACACAAAAGCCCCAGGCATTTATCCTGAGGCTCAATTTTAACTAGTTGGTAGAATCAGCCTTTTCTTCAGCTTCTTCTTCAACCTTTTCTGTTTCCAACTTGCTTTCCAACTTCTTAACGATTTCCGCGTGACGCTTTTCAGACAAGGTAACCTTGAATTGGTAAATCAAAGCAGCCACAACCAACAGAATCATTGGCATGTAGAAAATGAAGGAGTGGAAGATAAACATTCCGTGGGCGGTAATATCACTAGGCTTAGCGTTACCCGTCATCCCCGCGTGAACGGCGGCGATAACAACGATCCCAGTGGAGAAGGCCCCGGCTAACTTATCGATCAATGGCCGAACTGACAGCGTAACGGATTCGTTCCGCGTGCCGTTCTTCCATTGCCCGTATTCCACACTGTCGGTGATGGTCATCAAGGCAGCCAAGAAAATCATTGGGTATGGGAAGAAGAAGATGGCATCGGCAATGTACATCATGATAGTGCTGTCACCAGCAAAGTTGAACAGGATGTAACCAACTAACATCATGCAAATCCCACCGACGTAAACGCCACGCCGCGTAATCTTGGAAACGATGATTGGGAACAGTGGGACGGAAACAATCCCCAGAATGGCGGTAACCACCCCAATGACACTGTAAGCAGCCGCGTTACCAATGACGTAACGGAAGTAGTAGATCAACAGTGAGTTCGTAACAACATAACTCAAGGCAAACAGTAAGTAAGACAAGCCTAACCACATCAATTGGTCATTTTCACCAATGACCTTGAAGACATCGCGGAACCGCGTCCGTTCGGTGTTTTCCCGAATCAGACTCTTTTGTTCCTTGGTCCCAAAGAAGGTGGCCAAAGCCCCTAACAGAGAAACCAGCCCGATAACCGTCGCAAAGCCTAACCAACCGGCACGGGTCTGGGTACTACCATGAGTCCCAGAGAATTGTTGTGAGAAGTAGATAACCAATGGGGTAACCACAATGATGACCCCTTGAGAACCTAAGGTAGAACCGAAACGACCAACCGTCCCGAACTTGTTACGAACCTTAGTATCAACACTCAAGGCTGGTAACATGGACCAGAACGAAATATCTTTGAATGAATAGAAGATATCCATGATGACGAAGACGATTCCGAAGACCAGGAAGTAAATCGAGGTGTTGGAGTCCGCTAAGCCAAACAGGCTAGAGAACATCAGAATCAAACCGACGGAACTCACAATGGCCCCAGCCAGCAACCACGGTTTGAACTTCCCCATCTTGGTGTCGGTGTTATCGACCATCCCACCAATCATCGGGTCAAACGCGATTTCAATCAACCGAATAACCACAACCATCGTGGTAACGATTCCGGCTTCAGCCGCTGAACCTTTACCCACGAACAAGGCACTGGTAACAAAAATAGCAAAATAAGTATTAAGTGTTGCGTAGAAGGCATCGTGTCCGAATGCCCCTAAAGCATATGAGAGATATTGCTTAATCATTGTGTTCTTCCACACCTTTCAACGGGAAACTAAGCTAACAATTAACGGTCACCAGTAAAGACTAGTGGTACCGGCGTTCAATGATCTTGGAGAGAACGTCTTCCCGTTGTTGGGCCTTAGCCATATCAAACTGGGATTCTTCCAGCTTGTTGAAGTCTTGCGCTAATAACGTGGCTTCCAAATAGAGGGTCAGTTGCCGCTTAATGTACAACTTGTTTTCCTCATCGGGATATTGCGCGTTACCACCCAAAACAGCCGCAGCGAACTTCGCGGGGTCTAACGTAATCTTGTCATTCTTAGCCATTTTGAAACACCTCTGATTTCTAAAATAGAATAATAACAAATTCGGTAAAATCGCACTTAACTTTAACTAAAATGTAAGCGCTTTACAATCATTATTCTAAGGACTCGTCCGGATAAATGCAACCTTTTTCATTGTGAAAAGAGTTCTAAATATCGCGAAATCATGCAACTGTAAGTGATTGCAACCGGTTGTCTTTTTTCTAATAAAAAATTTAGTAAAGGTCGCGTTAAATCACGAAGGTTCCCGGGTTTTGCGGTTGTCGTGTGTTCTGCTAATTTTGAAAACACTTGTGAAAATCAGCTAGAAACATTGTCACCACGCGACTGATGGCGTAAAAATTAGTCGTTTACAGCATCCTAGTGAAGACTGACCGCCTACCGTCCGCCAACTATGGGTTGGAACGCGGTGGGCGGACCGGAAGACCGCTTCTCAGGCTGAAGGTGTTCCCCATAGCAGGCGGAATCTCTGGCTGACGCAGGCCCCTGGTTTCACTAGTTTTAGTGAACAGAACACTGTTGTTCCGGGAACTACCGGGTTAATGCTATTTTCAGACTCTAGTTGTAAACAAAAAGCAGCCAGTAGGAATGGTCCCACTGACTGCCCTCAACTCATTCGATTTAGTTATTTAACGGAATCCACGTACTGCTTCAAAGCCGTTTCGTAGCCGGCTAAGCGCTTTTGAGCTGCAGCATCCGTTTGGTCACTGGTCCCGATGTAGAACTTGACCTTGGGTTCGGTCCCGGATGGGCGAATGCAAATCCAGGTGCCGTCGCTTAACCAGTACTTCAAGACGTTGGACTGCGGCAGATCAATGGTGCTGGTCGTGCCATCGGCTTCAGTCTTAGTGCTGGTCGAGAAGTCTTCGACCGTTTCAATCTTGCTGTCGGCAAAGGACTTCGGCGCATTTTCCCGGAATTCGCTCATCAAGTGGGCCATCTGGTCGGCCCCATCGACGCCTGGGAATTCCTCAAACGTGGTCTTTTCGGCAAAGTAGCCGTAGGTCGCGTAGAGTTCTTCGATCCCGTCATAAAGGGTCATCCCACGTTGCTTGTAATCGGCAGCGACTTCGGCCAACAACACCGTGGATTGAATGGCATCCTTGTCGCGGACAAATGGCTTGATCAGATAGCCGTAGCTTTCCTCAAAGCCAAACAGGAAGGTGTGGTCGCCGGACGTTTCGTATTCGTGAATCTGTTCAGCAATAAACTTGAAGCCGGTCAAGACGTTCTTCATTTCCACGCCATAGGCCGCGGCAATCTTGGTTGCCAGTTCGGTCGACACGATGGACTTGACCACGCGGCCGTTAGCCGGCAATTGGCCAGCTTGCTTGCGAGCCTTTAAGATGTAGGCCAACAAAATCGAGGCAATCTGGTTCCCCGTCAACAGTTGGTACTCGCCATCGGGTTGTCGGACAGCGGCGCCCAACCGGTCGGCATCGGGATCGGTGGCGACTAACAGGTCAGCACCCTCCTTTTTCCCAAGGGCAATCGCCATGTCAAAGGCCTGAGCGAACTCTGGGTTCGGGAATGGCACCGTTGGAAATTCAGGGTCGGCAATCGCTTGCTCCGGCACCATGGTAAAGTTCTGGAAACCGGCTCCCCGCAAGGCGCGTTCACCGATGACTTTCCCAGTCCCGTGCAGTGGCGTGTAGATCAATTTCATGGTCTTCCCCACGGATTGGACCAGGTCATGGTTGATGGTGACGCTCTCAACATTTTGCAAATAAGGTTGGTCCACGTTTTCACCAATGATCTGTAGCGTCTTGTTCGCGCGCAAGGCTTGTTCATCCGCCACGGCAATGGCGAAGACGTCCTTAGCTGACCGCACGAAATCCGTGATCATGTCTGAGGCCTTCGGTGGCATTTGCCCGCCATCGGGACCGTAGATCTTGAAACCGTTGTATTGCTTCGGGTTGTGGCTGGCCGTGATCATGATGCCCATGGCCGTGTGCAGGTGCCGCACAGCAAAGGACAGTTCAGGCGTTGGCCGCATGTCGTCGAAGACAAAGCTAGGGATGTGGTGTGCGCCCAAGACGTGGGCTGCTTCATGGGCAAATTCGCGAGAGTGGTACCGGGAGTCAAAACTAATGGCTACCCCTTGTTGCTTAGTGGCGTCGTCCAAGGTGTCCAAATACCGGGCAACCCCTTCAGTCGCTTGCCGCACGGTGTAGACGTTCATTTGCCCAATTCCAGGGCCCATGACGCCGCGCATCCCCGCAGTTCCGAAGCTCATTGGCGCACTAAAAGCCGCCTTCTTGGCGCTGTCGTCATTAGCGATGGCGTCCAAGTCATGCTTGATGTAAGGAATCATCGTTGGTTGTTGTTGCCAAACTTGATAATTATCTTGCCAACTCATTGTTCAATCTCTCCTTGTTTTTAATGTTCATTAATTTAATTCTAAATGGTGAAACCAGTTGCCGGCGACAGCCACACCCCATCATAGCATGCTCTCAGTCAATCCCAAATCAGGAGCGACCGTCACCAGCCAAATCGTTAACTCGCTTAGCCACCGGTGGTGTTCCCCATAGCAAGCGGAACCCTGGCTGACGCAGGCGCCTGGTTTCACTAGTGAGGCTTTAAGCGCCTCCAGAGACCGCTCTTTGGCTCTGGGGGTTGCCCCACAGGGTGGAGCTACCTGGCTGCTGAAGCGATCAGTCGCGGATGACGTTTATTTCCGCACGTATTGGTAACTGATGAAATGCGTGACCGGTTGGTTGGCGGGTAAGATGACGTCGCCGAAGTCGGCATGGTGAATCGCATCCGGCAAGGTCTGGGCTTCCATGGCCAGCGCGTTGTAATCCCGTGCATCGGCCCGCTTGGCATCCGTTGGGTTGGCCGTGAAGACCACTAACCCATTGCGGTCAGAGAAGACTTGCACTTCGCGGTGGCCAGCTTCATCACCGACCGTGGCGATTGGCGTGTCCTTGCTAGGTTCCACCACAAAGGCGTCATCGTATTCGACCTGTCCCGTTTGATGCAACTGGTCCAAGCCATCCTTGATGGTCCGCGGCTGACTGAAGTCGTAGCCGGTGCCGGCCGTCTTAGCCATTTCGCCCGTAGGAATCTTTTCGCCGTTCAAGACCAAGCGCTTGTCACCAGACAGCTTCAACCATTGATCATCCAGGCTGTGTTGGCCATCAGTGACGTTGAAGTAGGTGTGAATCGTCGGGTTGAACAACGTCGCGGCGTCACTCTTGGCGTCAAAGGTGATGTCCAAGCGGTTTTCTTCCGTCAAGGTATACGTAATGGTCGTGTCCATGGTGCCAGGATACTTGTCGTCGGCTTCCGTGGATGTATGGGTCAGAACCACGCTGGCCGTATCAGCCGTCTGGGTCGTCGTGGCGTCCCAGTTAGCAAAGGTAAAACCGTGGGGGCCCCCGTGACTGGCGTTAGGCTTTTCATTTTGGTCGAGGTGCACGGTCTTACCGTCCAGGTCAAATTGCGCACCGGCGATCCGGCCAGCGACCCGGCCCAAGGCTTGGCATAAGTAGTACGGGTTGTGATCGTAGCCCTTTAAGTCCGGCAGGTTCACGATCAATTGATGGGTCTGACCATCTTCAACCACGCTAAATTCTTGCAAAGTCGCCCCCCAAGTCAGGATGGCCACGCGGGTCCCCTGCTGGTTGGTCATTAAGTATTTCGTGACTTCTTGCTGGTTCAACGTCCCAGCGACACTCTTCGTAATTTCCATAAATGTTGCACCTCCATAATAGAATCCGCTTTCATTGTAACCTAACTGCGGCGCGAGCACCAACATTTTTACTAAATTTTTCTAGAACTTTTACCAATAGTCATGCCTGGCAAGAATCCATTTTATTCCCATCAGGAATGATGAATATTCAACAATGATAAACTTTCACTGGACTTATCAATTGATTATTCGCTATACTGGCCTCAATCGTGCAGAACTACACAATTCGTGTTCATAAGGAGGAAATATTTATGCCATCTACAACTGCTGCCGCCGAGAAGCTTTTGCTTCAAATGGTTGACGACTATACGCATCGGGAAATCAGTCCCCAAGATATGGCAATGGACGCCGCTGGTGACTTCCCTGAAGGATTTCTCGCCAAGCTGACCGAGACCGGATTTCTCGGCATCATGTTACCCCAAGAATTCGGTGGTGCTGGCTTTGGCCCCGAAGTTACGGCGACGGTCTTGAACCACATCGCTCGGGGTAACGCTAGTACAGCAGTCACCCTGGAAGGTCATTTCAAGACGATCGATCAAATCTTAAAGTACGGGACGCCCGCCCTGCAGCAACAATTACTGCCCAGCGCGACGGAACGCATCTTTGCCTTTTCCATGACCGAAGCTTCCGGGGGCTCCAACCCGATGGGCATCAGTTCCACCGCAACTCGTGAAGGAAATCACTGGGTCTTGAACGGTGATAAGATCATGATCACCAATGGTGGATTGGCTCAGGTCTACTGTGTCCTAGTCAAGACCGCACCACAAGAATTATCCGTCTTCGTGGTCGACCAAGACATGCCTGGTTTTTCCTTTGGGAAGCGTGAAGACTTCATTGGCTTACGCGGAACGCCGGTCGGTGAAATCGTGATGGACCATATCATTGTCGATGACGACCATTTGTTGGGGAAAGTCGGCGACGGTGGACTCATCGGGGATTCTGCCCACGACGACGCGCGCATCCTCATGGGGGCCGTTTTGACTGGCATCATGGAACACGAATTAAAAATCGCCACTGACTATGCGAAGGAACGCAAGGCCGGCAACACGCCATTGACCGACCTGCAAGTCACCCACCGCAAAGTGGCCGACATTGCCTTACGCAAGGAAACGACCAAATTGTTATACCAACGCGCCGCACAACTCAAGGCCGCTGGGCAACCGTACAGTGAAGAAGCCGCAATGGCCAAGGCCCACGGCTCCCGCGCGGCTGTTAGCGCCGGTGACGACGCCCTCCAAATTTTGGCCGGTTATGGCTACAGCCGTGAATACCCGGTTGAACACCTGATCCGCGACGCCCGCGCCATGGAGATTGCCGAAGGAACCGTCGAAAAGATGCGTTCCGCCATTGCCACCGCTGAATTTAACAAATAGGAGGTTCCCCATGAAAATTGTGGTTTGTATCAAACAAGTTCCTGAAACCAACGACGTCACGATCGACCCGGTCACCCACAACTTGGACCGGCGCGGTCTGGCGGGCGTGATGAATCCTTTTGACAAAAACGCCATTGAACTGGCCCTAACCTTAAAGGACAGCCGCGACGACGTGCAAGTTGCCCTGCTGACCATGGGGCCCGACGATTACGCCGAATCCCTGCGTGAAGGCATGGCCATGGGTGCCGACGAGGGCTACCTGTTATCCGACCGGGCCTTTGCCGGAGCCGACACCTTGGCTACGGGCTACGTGATTGCCCAAGCCTTAAAGAAAATTGGCGATGCCGACCTGATTTTATTTGGCCGGCAAGCCGTCGATGCCGATACCGGTCAAGTCGGCCCAATCGTCGCTGAATTCCTTCACCAACCGCAGATTACTTACGCGGCCAGTCTTCGGCTCAGTGGTGCCAACGAGGTCACGGCCGAACGCTTACTGGAAGACACGAAACAGACGTTGGTAGCCCAACTACCCGCCGTCGTCAGTGTCCGTAGCGAGCTCAACACACCGCGCTACCCCACACCGCGTAACATTCAATTGAGCTTTGCCAAACCACTGACCGTTTGGCACCATGACGACCTTGACCTTGACGATTCGCGCTTGGGCCAAGCTGGCTCACCAACCATCGTCACTAAGGTCTACGCGCCAGAACCCGTCAAACGCAAACTGACCCCACTGACCGGGACGCCAAGCGAAGCGGCCAGTCAACTGATCACGGCTCTGAAGAACCGGCAATTAATCTAAGGAGGAAGCTGCTATGTCAAAACCAGAATTATGGGTCATTGCGGAACGCCGCTTAGATCACGTGGAATCCACGACCCAACAATTGATTACGAAGGCTAAAAGCTTAGCCGGCGACCATTTCAACGTCGTGACTATCCTGTTGGAGGCCACCACCGACCATTTGGAAGATGAACTCAGCGCTTACGGCCCCGATGAGATTCGCATTGCCCGCGACGACCGCTTCCCAACCGCCACGGACGCCGAACTCGCCGACGCCATCAAGCAGTTGGTCGACCAATACCAGCCTAACTCGATTCTCTTCGGCGCCACCATCACCGGTCGTTCAATCGCTCCCCGGCTTCAAGCCAAGCTCCAGACCGGTTTAACGGCCGACTGTTTGGACCTGCGTTTCGATGACGAGACCTTGGTCGCCACCAAGCCTTCTTACGGGGACAATATCATGTGCGAAATCATTTGCCCAGACCACTTACCGCAAATGGCGACGGTCCGGCCCAACACCTTCGTGGCAACGCCGGCAGCTGGGGCGGCTACGGTGACGGACAGTCCCGTGACCTTCCACCCCGTTGACCGGCTCCAAGTCACGGCGGCCACCCCCGTGGTCAACACGGCCACGACGGTCGGCGATGCCACTCGCGTTGTCGCTTTAGGCCGCGGTGCCGCCAGTGCTGCCACCATCGACAGCGCCACAAAATTAGCTGAAAAGCTTGGCGGTCGCATCGGGGTCTCCCGGCCATTAACGGACCAACCCCGGTTCACTCACGACGACCAAATCGGCCAGAGTGGTAACACCATTCATCCTGAACTGATCGTCAACTTCGGAATCAGTGGCGCCGTGCAATACTTGGTCGGCATGCAAGATTCCCAGACCATCGTTGCGGTCAACGCCGATGAAAATGCCCCTATTTTTGACGTCGCAGATTATGGCTACGTCGGGGATGCCCAAGCGTTCATGACGGCTCTGCTGGCCCAATTCAACTAAGTTTAGATAAATCACCACGCGACTGGTGACGTAGAAATCAGTCGTTTGTAGCATCGTAGTGTGTACTGGTCGCCTACCGTCCGCCAACGATGGGTTGGGACGCGGTGGGCGGACCGGACCGAGCCTGAAAAGCGGTCTCGGCCTCGCTTTGAGCCGGCAACCCGCGTCTCAAAGACGCCAGTTGCCTAAGCGGCATGAACCGCGCCGCTAAGGCAACTCCCACGGCTGAACCCATAGTTGGCGGACTCTCGGCTACTAGCGTGCTTGCCAGTAAAAGTCGGCTTAGCCCCAGGTGGCAGCTGATTTGGCAATGTTTTTTCAACTGACAAACGCTGCTGATAATCGCTAACCCGCCGGAGGCAGTCACTAGAAGACTACTCTTTGGCTGAAGGTGTCCCCCATAGCAGGCGGAACCTCTGGCTGATGCAGGCTCCTGGGTCCACTAATTTTAGTGAACAAAACACCGCCATTCTGGGAAGTACCACGTCAATGCTACTTTCTTTAGATGACAATTAAAAACGGTAGACGAACAAGCTCAGCGCTTAGCCGTCTACCGTTTTTTTGCGTTTCCAAGAGATTTCTGTTCGTGCTGAAGCCGCCTCAGTTGTCAACCCACCAGTGGCACCAACAGATTACCAACTACAATCAGGGGAGCGGCCAAAAACGCCAGTGCCCCCGTCACAACACCCCTGGCTGTTCGGGTGCCTCTGGGGACCTGCGGCGACTGCACTTCCCGTTGCCACCGCCGGACTTGGCTAATGGCCCACGGAAAGGTCAGGTAGCAGCAGACCCAGTACCAGGCCACCTCATTCCAAGCAAACAGCGCCGGACTCAGTGCCAGACGCCCCGTCAACCACAACACCCCGACCAATAAGGGCAAGGCCTCGGCGTATCCCACCAGGTCGTGGTGAAGCGCTGGGCTTAACTGTCTTGACGTTCGCAACGCCATCACCTTCTTTGATACCCCCCAGCATAGTCCCGCTTGCCTGAATTGCCAGCGTTGTGAAACGGCGAGTGACGGTTCGTTTAGTGAACAAAAAAGCCCAGGCACTAGGCCCGGACTCAGCGTAAAACTTACATTTTCAACAAGACTTGCAACAGTTCTCGGGCCGATTCGTTCAGCTTGTCTTGGGACTTGTCATTGCCCAAGTGGGTATAGATTTCACCCACGTAGACATCGTCGTGGAACAGCTGGTCAAAGACGGCGTCAATCACCGGCTTAGTGGCTGCTTGTTCTTGGACGGGACCAAATGGGTTGGCGAAGAACGTCGTGCTCATCCCCACTTCATCCGTAGTGCCCAACGCCTTTCGTTTGCCAGCCACGAAGGTCGCCTTAGCGGATTCTTGGTCGGTAAACCGGTGAATGCCAATGGCGTCGTCGTAGTTGTTGGCGTAGACCCACATGTCAATTTCGTGATGTGCCACGATGCGTGACCAGGTGTTGGCCGGGATGATGACCCGCGCGTTCTTTTGTTCAGGGTTCATGTATACCCCACGGTCCATGTTGTTGAAGGCCACTTCGCTACTCAAGTCATCCAAGCGGACGAAGGCGCCCGTTTCCGTGCCTTGCGCGTAGAGCTTGCCGTCAGCCAGCGTGAAGCTACCCATGTCGTCGAAGATGGTTTCGATATTGACGATTTCTTCATCGGCCACATTTTGCAGCGCCTCAATGGATTCGGACTTCCCGGCCCCGGAATCGCCGAAGAAGACCACCGTCTTGGTTTTCCCGTTGGCGAAGGTAATCTTGACCATTGAGCCGTGGATTGGCAGCTTCTTTTCCGCAATCATGTGGAGGTTGTGCAACGTCAAGCACATCTTCTTCATGTAGCCGAAGTAAGTCGTTTGGTCGTTGTACGGCACTTGGCCGACGTAGATGCCGTTGGCGGCGTCGTAGAAATAGTGCCCGTTTTCCGGTTGGTCATCACTAGCCACGCCAGGCGTCCCAAATAACAGGACCAAGTCGGGCTTTTGCCCAGCGATTTCCTTGCTGTCAGCTAACTGGAACAAGTTGGCCAGTGCAATCCCGGACGCCAAATAATCCCGGTGGAAGTAAATGTACGCCAGGCTTTCACCAATCTTAGCGGGATAACAGAACCAATCGTCCTCGGTCCCCTGGAAGTTGGCCAGCGGGTTGACTTTGGTCGCCGTGAACAGGCCCTTACGCTTGTTACTCTTGGTGTGCACCATCATTGGCGGCCGTAACATCAAGCGGCTGATGAAGCGAATATTCTTGAGCTTTTCGTAGCCGGCAGGTTCTGGCCACTTGACCTGTTCTAACAGGACGCACGCACTGGACCCAGCGCTGATTTGCCGGTAAACGTGGTTGGCATGCCCTTGCAGTTTCTCTTCGATGGTCCGGTACAGCCGAATCACTAAGTCATTAAAATGTTGGTCGATCGTCATAAATTCGCTGCTGACCACATCGTTTTGCCGGACCGTCATCGTGGCGACCCGCAAATACGTCCGGTAGTACGAATACAGGTCTTCGATGCTAGCCAAAATTTCGGTCGCCGGAAACTGACTGTAAGCGTCCGGATGATCAGTCAAAATCGCCTTGACTGTGTTCAAATACGTTTCCGGTGAGACCAGGTTGAACGTGGCGGCCGGATCCGCGTCGGCGGGCACCTTATCGCGTTGTTCATCCAAGAACAGCCGCACGAAGCTGGCGAGCTCCTGGCTATTGACCAAATCAAAAATACTGGTAATGAAGCGGGCGTTATAGTTGAGCACCGCCACACTCCGGTCCGGGTTCGCGTAAAACGCGGCTAAATCAATCGGTTTCGGTGTTTGCATGCAAAAACCCCTTTCAAATTATGTACATCTATCAGTGCTGACCAGCTGGCAACCCAGCGGTCGTGAAATCTGCCAAGACTAACCGGCGATGACCTTAATACATCATTCTAGCCTAAATCCGTCTCGGTGGGAAGCAACTTCGTAAGAATCGGCTAGCCTTAAAATGTACTGGCCGGTCAAGACCGCTCTGTGGCTCATCTTGACGCCCGCCGCGTTCCAGCTCATCTCTTGTGAACGGCAAGGCCGCCCACCATACCGCCGTCATCGTCTACTTTTGCCCCGCTGATTGAAAGACCCGGAACAGCTCACGCAAGGTCTCATGTTGCGGATTGTCCGCACGGTACATGGCGTAAATGACCCGCAAATCCTCGGGGACGTTGACCGGAATCTTGACGACATCGAAGGCCTCTAAGTACAGCGTGTCCGCAACCAACCCGACAGCCGATCCCGCTTGGACCATCCCGGCGATTGAGATTTCATCGGGATAAGCCGCGTCGACCTGTAGCCGGTCGGCCACGCCCTGCCGGTGCAAGGTGCGCTGAACCTTTTGCCCAATCAATAGGTCTGGCGTATAGGTCAACACCGGATACGCTGCCAGGTCCGTCAAGTCCAGCCGTGGCTTAGTGGCGAGCGGATGGTCGGGCGCCACGATGACGATGAAGGCCTGCTTGAGTAACGGCTGATACAACACCCCGGCCGCCCGACTGTCCGTGGCAGCGATGCCCAGGTCGTATTGCTTAGCGGCCAACCCCGTCTGGATCTTTTCGGTCGTCACACTGTGGAGTTCAAAACGGACCTGTTGGGTGTGGGCCTGTTCGAATTGATGTAAGACCCGCGGTAAATAGGTCCCAATCACCGTGGGGATGCAACCGACTCGCAACGTCACCGGCTGCGTGGCATGGGCCGCCTGCAACCGAGCCACCCCGTCGTCCAATGTCTGTAAGCTTTGTTGGACCACTTGCAGGAGTTGCCCACCTGTGGACGTTAGCACAATGTGGCGCCCCTGTTTGACAAATAACGGCAAATCTAACTCGTCTTCTAATTTATGAATCGCGGTCGTCAGACTCGGTTGACTGACCCGCAACTCTTGGGCCGCCTGGGTATAGTTCTCCAACCGCCCGACACATTCAAAGTAACGTAATTGATTTAGGTTCATGTTCGCCCCTCTGTTCTATCTTTCACAATCTATAGACATAGACTATGAATCGTTGACCAATCGGTAGTGGTATTTTTCCCTCTTCCACTCTAACATAAAGGGCGTAGAAAACGTTTTCTAATTCGAACTTATTCATCCATATTCTATTCAAGGCGGTGTTTTATCATGGAAGCAACTCACACAACTCCAGTCTCTGGCCACCGACGGCTTATCTTTACCGCGGCCTTTATCATCATCTTCTGCTGTTCTGCATCCGCAGCGTTTTCTGTCTTCGCCGACACCCTGGTGAAAGCCACCAGTGCCACGGCCTCACAGGTTGCTTTGACCCTGACCATCTACCAATTCTTCATGGCAGCCTTCGGAATTCTGTCCGGTCGCATCATTGACCACTCCTCCCCCAAACGACTGATGTATGTCGGCGGCTTTATCTTCGGCCTCGGCTGGTTTCTCGGGGCCTTTGCCCACAATATTTGGTTCCTGTACTTCTCTATCGGAATCTTGGCCGGCAGTGGCAACGGCCTACTCTACAACCCTTCACTACTGACAACCTTGAAATGGTTCCCCGAAAAGCGCGGGACGATTTCCGGCCTGTTGTTGGGCGCTGCTTCACTCGGGCCGCTGGTCTTAGCGAAGGCTGGTGCTTGGCTCTGTGATTCCATGGGCGCCAATGGCCTAATGCCGATTGGGATTGCCTACCTAGCCTTGATTTGGTTGGTCGGCTGGTTAATGGCTTCTCCCGAAACACCGACCCAAGACACGGATCAACCCGCACCGGCCACGACCGGCAAGTCCCCTAAGCAAATGATGGGGTCATTAAACTTCTGGCTGTTACTCTTACTGTTTGCGATTGCCTGCACGGCCGGCATCATGTTGATCGGGTCGTTGTCCTCCATCGCGCAGATTCAGCTCCAACTGACCCCTATCGTGGCGGCAAACTTCGTGGTCGTCAACACCCTGGCAAACTTCTTCGGTCGAATGATCACGGGGCGGGCCGTGGATAAATTAGGTGAGACTCGCACGTTACTGGTCATCTTATGCCTGACTATCATCGGCCTGGCTGGTCTGCGTTTGGCCACCAACATTGCGGTCTTCACTATCTTCTTGATTATCCTGGGGGCCTCCTTCGGGGGTGTGCTGGTCGTCTTCCCAACCTTGACTGGTAAGACGTTTGGGCAAAAATTCTCTGGCACTAACTATGGCATCATGTTCTTCGGCTACGCGATTGGGGCGCTGATTGGCCCGCAAATCGCGACACTCTCCATGAATGCCAGCGCTGGGACTCACGCCTACTACGGCTCTTACTTAGTTGCCATTGGCGTAGCCGTTATTGGGATTCTGATCGACCTGTACCTGATTCACCAAGGCATCGGCAAACATACACAACCCGCAACGGATTAAGCGTGAGTTGGCGGAGAAGTTAAGTTGAAAATAATCACAAAAGGAAGTAATCTCATGGAAATTGATGGACATACCAAATTAGTGGGCCTGATCGCCCATCCAGCAGGACATTCTAAGTCTCCTGCCATGCACAATGCGGCCTTTGACCTGGACAATATCAACGCGCGCTTTCTGGCATTTGACGTTGAACCAGACCAACTCCCCGCTGCCGTCAACGCCCTGCGCGCCTTTAAAATGCTGGGCGCCAGCGTCTCCATGCCGTTCAAGCAAGCTATCATTCCGCTTCTGGACCACCTCGACAAAACCGCAGAACTGGTCGGTGCCGTCAACACCGTGGTCAATCACGATGGCGAGTTGACCGGCTATACCACCGATGGTATCGGCTTCGTGGAGGCATTGAAAGACGACGGCGTACACTTGACCGGCCAGACTATGACACTGGCTGGCGTCGGTGGCGCTGGGACGCCAATTGCGATTCAAGCGGCCCTCTCCGGCTTAACGACGCTCAACGTCTTTAACATCAACGACCCGTCCGTGGCCAACGCCAAGAAAATCGTGCAGATCATCAATGATCAGACCGATTGCCACGCGACCTTCTATCCACTGGAGGACCGGGACCAATTTAAACAAAAGCTCAGCGAGAGTGACGTCTACACCGACGCGACTGGCCTGGGGATGGGCAAATTGGTCGACCAAACCTTGGTGGACGACCCCAGTTGGTTCCACCGCGACATGACGGTCTTTGACACCGTCTATGCGCCGAGCGTAACCAAGCTGATGGGCGTGGCTAACCAAGCTCACGTGGCCCACGTCATCAATGGGCAAGGTATGCTCTTAAACCAAGGGGCCGCGGCCTTCAAGTTGTGGACCGGGCAAACGATGCCGTTAAAAGATATGGTACTTTAGAGGAGGAAAAACACATGGCAGATTGGCTAGGATTAGCAGAAAAAGTTTGTGTCGTCACCGGCGCGGTCGGTGGTATGGGCACTAAAATTTGTGAGGCGCTGGCAGGCCAGCACGCCACCGTCGTCGCCCTGGATATGGATCAAGACAAAACGGCGGAACTGGTGACCACCCTGATTAATGATTATCACATTGCCGGACTGGCCGTTACCTGTGACGTGACTAAGGAAGCCAGCGTCCAGCGCGCCGTCGATCAAGTTAAAGATACCTTTGGTCACGTCGACGTGGTCATCAACACCGCGGGCATTCTCAAGTTCGACCCACTGGAAGACCTGGACTACGCCACTTGGAAACAAGTGCTGGACGTTAACCTAAACGGCTACTACCTGATTACCCATGAATTCGGTAAGCTCATGATTGCCCAAAAGCACGGCACCTTCGTCCACATCTCGACGGTGGCCAGCGACATCCCCGAAACCTACAGTGGCGCCTACAGCACCAGTAAGGCTGGCGTCAACATGCTCTCCAAGCAGGTGGCGGCTGAATGGGGAATGTTCGGCATTCGCAGTAACGTTCTCGAACCGTGCCTGGTCAAGACCCCGATGTCAGCGGCCTTCTACGCGGATCCAGAAGTAGAAAATGGCCGCAAGTCCCTGACCGCCAGCAAGCGGATTGGGACCACCGATGACATCGCGAACGCCATCTTATTCTTGGCCAGCGACCGCTCCAGCTACATCAACGCAACCGGCCTCGCCATTGACGGTGGCTTCAGTGTGATGATGCAAAACCAAATTCCTAAGCCCGGCGGCCGCCGTGGCTTTGCGGAAACCCATTAATCAAATAGCAGTCGAAATCCCGTTGATGTTGGTAGCGATGCCAGCATTAGCGGGATTTTTGTTTGTACCCAAAATTAAGAAAAGAAGGTTAATAATCATGTCACAACATATTTAATATTGGACCTCCCCCTCCCAGTGGCGTATAGTATTCTCAATACATACGAGGAGGCTCTCTCATGGACGTAGAAATTTTTTGGCAACAGTTTAAAAACGCTCACCCAGAAGTCACGACTAATCATCACGACACCTATGCGTTGGGCAGCGACAGTGACGCTGACGCCTTGGCTCACCTGGTCAAAATCGGTCGCAAGACAGCTACCACCTCGGCCCTCGAGCTGTACGAAGCTGACGAGCCACTACCCTACGTGGGAGAATACAACGTCATCTTAGATGGTCACGACCAGCCGGTGTGCATCACCCAAACCAAGGTAACCGAGGTCGTCTCGTTTGATCAGGTCACCCAAGAACATGCCTATCATGAAGGTGAAGGCGACCGGACTTTGACCAGCTGGCGGCAAGGCCACCGTAGCTTTTTCACCGCAGAATATCAAGCTGTGGGCCGGACGTTTAACGAACAGATTCCCTGTTTTTGCGAGGTCTTTGAACGCGTGGATTAGGGTAAGTAAAAAGGAGCGGATCTCGTTTGGAGGTTCGTTCCTTCTTTTGATTGGTACCTTTTTCAAACTTTACGCTTGTTGCTTTCGCCCATCACGCAACATGGCCGCGAAGATCCAGCCGACCACGGCGACGGCCAAGAAAGTGACGAAGACGGCGTGATAGCCAGCCAAATTAGCGGCGGTGTGGCCCGTGACCTTGAGGTGATCAGCCGTGACCATCGCGAGAATCAACGTAGCGACGGCGACCCCGGTCGACCCTAAGATCTGCCGAACGGTCGTGATGACCGCCGTCCCGTGAGAGATCAGTTGGTCAGGCAATGAATTGGCCCCCAACGTGACCGCTGGCATCATGACGAAGGCGTTGCCGCCCTCAATCAAAGCGGCTGTGAGAATCATCGCTACCAAGGACTGTTGACTAGTGACCAAGGTCAGCCACAACCAGCCCAAGACGATCATGGTCATCCCCGTCAACATGGTGGCCTTAAAGCCAATCTTGTCGGCTAATTTTCCAGTCAACGGATTCAACAGACTCAAGACGACCGCGCCGGGAACCAGCGCCATCCCGGAAGCAAATGGCGAAATGCCTAAGACTTCCTGATAGTACAACGGGAAGATGATGGTGACGACGATCAAGGCGATGTATGACGCCCCCGTCAACAGGACAGCCAAATCGAAGTTAAACGTCTTCAAGACCCGCAGATCCAGTAACGGCGTCGCCACATGAAATTGCCGGTAAACGAAGTAAGCCACGGCCAAGAGACTGATGACCAGCAAGCCGCTCATGGCCCCCCAGTTCACGGCTGTCTTGCCAATTTGGTTGACCACGTAGAGAATGCCGATGAAGCCGACGCTACTGAGGACGGACCAGTAATCCAAGTGTGCCTTGTGTTGCGGCATCACGTCTTTGACGGTCTTTAGCGCAATCACGAAGACCACGGTGATGATGACCATGAAGACCACGAACAGCCCTTGCCAAGTCGTGTAACGCAAGACGATCCCAGAGATGATGGGACCGACCGCTAACGCCGACCCCATGACCAGGCCGGCGAAACCCATGACGCCGCCTCGCTGCGCTTCCGGCGTGATCCGCAACATGACCGTTTGGTAGGACGGAAACATGATGCCGACCGCCATGGCCTCCATCACCCGTCCCAGCATCATCAACGGAAAGCTGGTCGCCAGGTAAATGATGAACGTCCCCACATCGAACAATGCCAGGACACTCACGAACAAGACCGGAAAGCGGATATTATTTAATAACCAGGGACTGACTGGCATCATGACCACCATCACCAGCATGAAACCGGTGGTCAGCCATTGCACCGTCGACGCCGGCACGTTAAAGTACTTCATTAACGTCGGGTACGCGGTCGATAGCGACGATTGACTGATGGACATGGTGAACGTCCCCGCTAGTAACGTCCAGATAAAGGCCAGGTGGCTGTAGGGCCGCCCCTGTAAATCGATTGGCTGTTCTGCCATGTAACTCACTCCTCATTCCCACTTTAGAAACATTATTAACTGACTTCTATCCTAGTCCTTTTCCGCGTCGCTGTAAACCAAACGCACGCCGCCTGTTGAACGAAGTTACTTATTGGGCAATCTTTGTTACAATAGGGTTAATCACCGCAGCGACTCGTTGCGAACTACGGAAAGAATTGAGGGCAAAACCATGGACTTAGTAGCATATTTAACCGATGAAATCGAGTTTCTCACGGAACAAATGGACCGGGCCAAGCAGGAAAAAGACAACGCCATGAATTTCTTGTGCGATGCCCGGATCACAGAAGCCAAACGTATCCTAGACCAGGTCAACGCAGGTAAGATTACCAGCTTAAAGGCCTAGTTTTTCCGAGTCGAGCGCCAAGGTGTGCTGGGCTTTTTTGGCTTGGGGACATCCCCGTGACGAAAAGTTTTGCCTCAGTCATTCGCCGAACGGGGAAAATAGGTGTACATTAGAAGTAGTTAAAAATTTTAGGAGGTCACACATTGATTACAATTAAATCAGACCGTGAAATTAAAAAAATGGCGGAGTCCGGTGCCGTTTTAGCTGGTGTCCACAAGGGCTTACGGGACATCATCAAACCTGGTATCTCCAGTTGGGAGATCGAACGTTTCGCCAACAAATACATTGAAGAACACGGCGCTACGCCTTCCGAAAAAGGCTTCGAAGGCTACAAGTACGCCACTTGCGTCAGCGTGAACGATGAAGTCGCCCACGCCATTCCCCGCAAGGAACTGTTGTTAAAGGAAGGCGACATTGTGGCCGTAGACATGACGGTCAACCTGGACGGCTTTGAAAGTGACTCTTGCTGGACCTACGCGGTAGGCAAGATCAGTCCGGAAGCCCAACACCTGATGGACGTCACCAAGAAGTCCTTGTACCTGGGGATCGACCAAGCCGTTGTCGGCAACCGTATCGGTGACATCGGCCACGCCATCCAAGCCTACACCGAAGGCCAAGAACACATGGGTGACGTTCGCGAACTGATTGGTCACGGTATTCAACCAACCATGCACGAACAACCTAACGTGCCGAACTACGGGGAAGCTGGTAAGGGTCTGCGGTTACGTGCCGGCATGACCATCACCATCGAACCCATGATCAACCTGGGAACTTGGGAAATTGCCTCCCGGGAAACGGCCGACAAATCCTGGGAATACTACGTCACGGCCGATGGCTCACTGTCTGCTCAATACGAACACACGCTGGTCATCACGGATGATGGTCCCAAGATTTTGACCTCCCAAGGCGACGAAATCGATAAGAAGTACTTGCTGTAAAACTTTACCATTAGCGTCAGGATTGGGTTCATTTCCTGGCGCTTTTGTTTTACACTGAAAGTAATTTATTTAGGGGGCATCACCATGACTTTGACCAATCACACACCAGAAGACACGGTGCAAGATATTTTTAACCGCATCGCACCACAATACGACCAAATGAATAGCGTCATCAGCTTGGGAACGCACCGACTGTGGCGCCAACAAGTCATGCGCGCCATGACGCTGCACACCGGCGACTTTGCCTTGGACTTGTGCTGTGGCACCGGCGACTGGACCCTGGCCTTGGCTAAAGCGGTCGGTCCCCGCGGCCACGTGGTCGGCTTGGACTTTAGCAGCGTCATGTTGCACGAGGCCGATCGCAAAGTCCGCACCGCCAACCTGGCCAACCGAATCACCCTGCGCCAGGGAGACGCCATGCACCTGCCCTACCCGGACAATTCCTTCAACGTAGTCACGATTGGCTTTGGCCTGCGCAACGTGCCTGACGCCAACCAGGTCTTACGAGAAATGGCCCGAGTGGTCAAGCCCGGCGGCCAGGTCGTGTGCCTAGAAACGTCGCAACCGACCAATCCTGTGATTCATGCCGGCTGGCAAGTGTACTTCGGCCATGTGGTCCCCCTGATGGGTCGGTTGGCCCACCATTATCAAGCCTACAATTACCTGCAACAGTCTACTCACCGCTTCGTGTCCGTGAGTGAACTAGCGGACATGTTCACGGCGGCGGGACTGACCCAGGTCCACTACCAACAGTTCAACCTGGGCGCTGCGGCCGTGCACTTCGGGATTAAACCGTTCTGACCACTACGCGGTGGGCGGGCCCATTGACGTCACTCGCAGTCCCCATACTCTTACTAACGAAATGAAACCGATTTTTGTGACCCCTACAATCCGGATCTTAACTTTTTCTTTAGGAACTGAAGGTGGAAGGATGAAAATCAGCCAGAAAAATTGTCACCACGCGACTCATGGCTTAAGAATTAGTCGTTTACAGCTCTGTAGTTTGCGCTGGCCGCCTACCGTCCGCCAACTATGGGTTGGAACGCGGTGAGCGGACCGGACCGAGCCTGAGGGACGGTCTCGCTTTGAGCCGAAAGCCCGCGTCTCAAAGACGCCAGTTGCCTAAGCGGCATGAACCGTGCCGCTAAGACAACTCCCACGGCTGAACCCATATTTAGCGAACTCTCGGCTACTAGAGTGTGTGCTAGTAATGGTTGGTTCGGCCCCAGTTAGCGGTTAATTTAGCAACTAGTCTTTGACTAACACAGTGTCGTTGGTAAGCACCAACCCGCCGGAGGCAGCCAGAGATGTAGCCAGCTGTGTCGACGGTGTTGGCTGAGGTTTTTTCTCAGCCTACAGCGTGGGGCGACTTTAGAGACTCGCGGACTTGGCCAGGCTTTCAAGCGAACCGGAAGACCGCTTCTCAGGCTGGAGGTGTTCCCCAGAGCAGGCGGAACCCTGGCTGACGCAGGCCCTGTTTTTACTAGTTTTAGTGGACAAAGCTCTGTCGTTCCGGGAGTTAACGTGTTAATTCATCATTCAATCTTTAGAAGTCAATTAAAAAAACTCAGAGCCGGCACCTGCCAGAACTGAGTTTTTTAGTCTTGCGGAAACGCCGCAATCTGTTTTAACAATTTTTCATTGCTGTTCAATCGCGCAAAGGCCGCGGCATCCTGCAAGTCTTGCTTGATTTTTGCCGGATCCCCCGCCTGCTGTTGGGCATTGCAAGCCCGTTGATACAGGATTTTTGCCAAGTAGTAAGTCACGTGGTAGCGCGCACACACGTCCACACCGTAGTTCAACAGCTTGTCGCTGGCCTGTAGGTCCCCCGTTTGCCCGTAGAATTGGCCGGTATAGTAAATGATGTTCAAGGACCGCCAAATACTGTGGTTGTTTTTGAACGTCAGATTGTGGATTTCGCCAGCTACCTTGTTGAAATAAAATTCCGCTCGGATGTGGTCACCGTCCTGGTTGTATGCCACGCCCATCCCCGTGTAAGCCAGCAGGGAATACATGGAGTGATGGCCCTCATCAAAGCGGTTCAGAATCTGGGAAAAGTCGTAGAGGGCGTCCGCAATCGCGCCGCCATTTAGCGCCGTGACATAGCCGCGAATGAAGTAGTAGCGCATCTGAAAGTTGAGCGTGCCGTTGGCGGGATCACCCAACTTGTCGAGACTGGCCTGGGCAGCGTCATACTCCCCCACTAGCAACTGGAATTCCGCCTGCTCCAGGGCCTGGGAGCGCACCGAATCCTCATCATGGTTTAGGGGGAAGAGGTCGTTTAACGTCAATTCAAGCCGGTCACACAGTTGTAAGAGAATCTTGAGTGACGGCACCTTCCCGTTTCGTTCAAATTTACTCAACGTCGCTTGGGTACAAATCCCTTGCGCCAATTGGTCTTGGGACAGATGAAGTCGTTTTCGCGTTTCAATAAAGATATCAATGTTCATGAATTGTGCCATCCCTTAAAATATTCTAGGTCAATTATAGCAATTAATGCTGCGCAAGCCTAGCTGATTTCTGCCGAACGGAAATCTTATACCAAAAACAGACGAGGAACGACCGGATGGTTCGTTTGACGTCTGCTCTTAAAAAACTTTGATTTAAGTTTCTTCAGCAAAAATACCTTGCACCCTGGTTAAAATCAACTTAAACTGTCGACGATCATGAATATGACCAATTACTTGACCATGTCTCGCTAGAAAATCATATGCAAGTAATTGTAAAAGCAATCCGTCACCATTGATTTTACTTTCCCACCGGTGGTACTTCCCGCGGATTATAACCTAGGTCCTGAAACTCCTGGCTAAGTATTTCAGGATAGTCGTAATCATCCAACTTGGGGTCTGACCACAAATCATCTGTCGCCTTTTTCAGAGGCCGGTAAACAATGGTACCGTCAGCATCTTGATGGACACGAAATTCTGTATCGTCTGGTATGTCACTATTTTTAGGGACAGTCAAAATTACAGTGTCACCTGCATGCCGTGACTTAACTATCTTTTCGCTCATCATCAGCGCCTCCTTACTTTAACGACAGTATACGCTGTAGTCTGATGGGTGACAAGAAATTTACCAGCTAGTCCAGGCCCGCAACTACCCTCGCTATTCCCGCCAACCATGGTGTTCCCGGTCCCAATCGCGCTTGCGACTACCGGAGACAAACGGATTGCCGGCCACGATGTAACGTAGGGGCCGTTCCTGCCAACTACCGGCGCTGACGCCGACCCGCGACGTGGCCGCAATCTCTTGGGGCTGGCGCGTCACCTGTTCCGTAATCGTCAGGTTGTTGGCACCCAGCATGGTGCGGTTCAAATCCTTAGATTGCAGGCCCAATGCCGCCGTTAATTTGCCCGGCCCATTGGTGATATCCGGTACCGGCTTAGCGCGATGCTGCTGCATGAGGTCCAATCCTTGATGAGGTTCGATGCCCCGAATCAGGATTCCTTGCGGCGTACCAGCCGCCTGGGTCGCCACATCTAACATGTAGTACCCCCGCAGGATGTAAATGTAAATGGTCCCCGGCGCATCATACAAAGCCGCATTGGCCGCGGTATAGCGACCGTTGAAGGCGTGGGCCGCCGTATCCTGCTCACCCAAATACGCCTCGGCCTCAACAATCCAGCCACTCATGGTCCCCGCAGACGTCTGGTAGATCAGTTCGTGGCCCAACAAGTCCTGGGCAATCTGGGCCGTCGGGCGGCCAGTAAAGAATTCAGCTAATGCGGTAGTCATGTTTTTTTCGCTTCCCTTTCACTATGGTAGAATTGACTCATGGAGATGGTCAAATATGGCAATTAAACTCGAACGTATTTATACAAAGCCCGCTGATTTAGACGGTTACCGCGTGTTGGTCGACCGCTTGTGGCCCCGCGGCATTTCCAAGGTCAATGCCCAACTGGCGTCCTGGGAAAAGGAAATGGGCCCGTCGACTGAGCTGCGAAAATGGTTCAATCACGAACCCGAAAAATTCCCCGCCTTTCAAGAAAAATACTTAGCAGAACTAGCCGCCAATCCGGCCCTACCAGACTTCTTAACTCTGGTGGCGACCCAACTGGCTAAACAAGACGTTATTTTCCTTTATGGCGCTAAGGATGAGACCCACAATCAGGCTGTCATCTTAAAGGACCTGGTGCTCAAGCGTCTGGCTGACCGAGTGCCCGCAGCACGGCTGGCAGACTAAGGTCTTGCGTACTGGACAACTGCGCGTCGGCACCCGGTAACGGGTCAACATTGATGGCCACAGTCAAGCACCCGGCCGTTTTTGCGGATTGCACGCCGGTCACGGTGTCTTCCAACGCCACGCAATGCGTCGGGGCCAAATGTAACAGTTGCGCAGCCGCCAAATACACGTCCGGCGCCGGTTTACTGGCCTTTAGGCTACCGGCCGCCACGATGTGGGTAAAGTAGTCGGTCAGCTGGAGACGGGCGATTTCGGCGGGCGCATTGGTCGAGGCCGACGCCAAGGCCATGGGATAGCCCGCAGCCACCAGTTCGTCCAAAAAAGCGGTGACGCCCGGCAACCGATTAGCCGGCGTCATGGCGGCAACGTACTGGCGATACAGGTCATTTTCGTGGTCGGTGATGGCTTGCATCTGCGCCGCATCGAACTCACCCTGGCGATTGGCTGAGGCCAGAATCGTTTGCAACGACCCCAACCGACTCATCCCCGGCAGCACCTCCGCCAAGGCCGTGGTCCACGGAATGTTCAACTCCGCAGCAATAGCTTGCCAGGAGGCCAAATGATACTGCCAGGAATCGGCAATGACCCCGTGCAGGTCGAACAAAAATCCTTGAATTTTAGACGTGGGCATGCGCGTTTCCCCCTCTAATGACTAAATGTAATGCCTCAATTATACCACGCGTAACGTGGTGACTAGCGCCTGGGCGTAAACTGTCCGGACGCCTTTTTATTGCGTCTAAGTTAACGGTAACTGAAGGTTGCTGATCATCGCTAATCCGCCGGAGGCAGCCAGAGATGGAGCCAGCTGTGTCGACGGTGTTGGGACGACGGTGTTGGCTGAGGCCCTTTCTCAGCCTACAGCGTGGGACGACTTAAGAGACTGGCGGTCTTGGCTAGACTTTCATGCGAACCTCCAGCCCGCCCCTCAGGCTGGAGGTGTTCCCCAGAGCAGGCGGAATCTCTGGCTGACGCAGGCTCTTGGTTTCACTAATTTTAGTGGGTAGAACCCTGTCATTCCGGGAATTACCGCATCAATGCCACTTTCGACCTCGTCTTTAAAACGGTAACAAAAAAGTTTGGGACAACCTATCCCAAACTCCTGTATCACAAATTCAGATAGCCGAAACGCGCGGCGCCACAACTGCCTTTGGTTGTACGAACGCGCTTAGCGAATCACGATGACCGAAACGTCAGCCTTCTTGCCTAACCGCAAGCCAATGGCCCCAGGCTTACCGTGGCTGGCAAAGTCAACGTCAGCCCCGCACACGATCAAATCGGGTTGGAAGTCGGGCACGATCTTTTGCAAGATCACGTCGTCCACGTCGCCACCCTCAGCGATAATGGGCCGCACTTGTTCGACGCCAAAAGCTTCGGCACGCTTGGCGTAGTCTTGAACGACCTGACGCAAGTGGTCACGTTTTTCGTTGAGCTTATCCGGCATCAGTGATTCATAAATGCTGATGTCATTGCTTTCCAAGACGGAAGCGATTCCCAGGTGCGCACCATAATCCTTCGCCAGGGTCATCGCAAACCGAAAGGCCCGGGTGGTCGATGGGCGGTCATCCTCATCGATCGTAATCAAAATACGTCGGAAAAACAGCGGATCATTACTTTCATCTGCCATAATTAATTTAGTTCCCTCCAATGGATGATTCGGCCCTCATTGTATCATATTTGCGGGGAAAACTGGGGGTTAATCTTTTGGTTTCTGGCTGGTGTGGAACAATTTTTTCTTAGGTAAGAAATTCAATGCGGTTATAACAATAGCGAATGTGGACCACTTCTTGGAATCAGCAACAACAGTCCTTTAACTGAAAGCCTAACACCAGCCTACTCGCAGACTAAGCTTCAGATTCTGAAATTATTCTCCTTGCTTTTTCCCCCAAAAAAGGCCAGGACACACGGTCCCAGCCTCAGTCAATTTCAGTTAATTAGTTTGCGTGGTCTGGTGACAAGATCATTGGTCCCCGGACGGCACGCGGTAATTCGACGGTGATACGCCGGACCACAACGGGTTGCGGCACGACCACCGGCGCTGGCTTGGGTTTGGCCGCCAGCATGTGCCAGATAGAATGCAACAATAGGATGCAGACAAACATCAGTGGGAACCCGGCAATCGTCGAAACGGTTTGCACGGTCTTGAAGCCACCGACCATCACGATCCCAAAGGAGAAGATGATGAAGACGACCACCCAGATCATCCGATTCCAGCGGCTTGGTTCCTGCCCATCATCCAGGTGCAGACTCGTAAAGGACGACACGATGAAGGCAGACGACGAAATCGTCGTGGCCAAGAAGATGAAACAAGAGATACAGTACAAAGCCAGAATGATCATCTTAAATGGCAACGTCGCAATCACCGTGGCGACCACAGCGGCTTGACCTTGGGTATTTAAGATGTGGACCAAGTTAACGGCCCCAGTCCGTTGAAGCCACAAAGAGTACCCACCAAAGATGGCGTAGAAACTCATGCAGCCCAAAGCCCCGTACGTTAACATCCCCACTAAGACCTGACGAATCGTCCGGCCTTTAGAGATGCGGGCAATAAACAGCCCCATCACGGGCATGTAAGACAACCACCAACCCCAGTAGAAAATGGTTTCCTGCTGAGCGGTACTGTCCCCACCGTTGGGCAAGGTGTTGGTCGACATCGAAATAAACTTCTGGGCCATCAACCCCAAGCTATTCGTTTCCGAATTTAAAATGTACACGGTTGGGCCAATGATTAAAATAATGGCTAACAATCCCAGCGCCGTCCAAATGTGGGCGGAACTCAGGCGGTTGATTCCCCCATTTAACCCGTGGAAAACCGTGACCGCAAATAAAATAAACAAGACAATGAAGAGCTCAATCTTTAGCATCAAGTTATCTTGCACACCGGTAAGCCGGCTCAACACTTTGGAAATGATGGGAATTTCCATCCCGACGGACGAACCAATCCCCCCCATAATGCCAAAGACGACCAGGAAGTCAACGACGTGGCGGGCAATCACCTTGCCCCGACTGTCGCCTTGCAGGCTGGTGATGGCGGCACTGACGCGTTGGACCTTAGCGTGCTTCACGTAGAGCACGTAAGCAATCGCAATCGTCGCGGGCGCAAACATCATCCAGGCCATGGGCCCCCAGTTGAACTGCCCCAACATGTGCGCTGCCCCATAAGCGTTGCTAGAAAATGGCTTAAAGCCAAACGCGGGGTGTTGGACGTAACGCAGCGGATCGACGATGGACAGCATCAAGATGCTGGCGTCGATGGCCGTTGCGAAGACCATGCTCCCCCACTGGAAGTTGCTGTAGTGGGGTTTGTCCTCGGGGTCACCTAATTTTACCTTACCAAACTTACCGAATGCCAGATACATAAAAAATAAAAAGTTGACGACGTACACCATCAAATAGGCCCATGACATGCGAGTATCAATCCAGTTCAACAATGAACTGAGCGTGGCCTGTAACTGGCCACCGCCTAAAATAAATAGCAATGACGCGAGTATAAATAAAACGATGGTTGGTACGAATACTAACTTATCAATATTTTTACGCGCTAAAATAAATAATCCTCCTCATTTGTTTCCTGCAGGCCAAGCCTCCAGCGGATGGTACTTCAATTAGATTGTACGAAAAAAGCGCGTTTCCAGGGTCGTTATCCGAGCTACCTGTACAGCGCGCTACCGTTAAATACAAATTGCTTTCGAAAATCTTCTTAAAGCGATATCCAAAATCTATTATACGCGGTCATTTAAATTAGTAAAATCTTGCTGGACGATAAGTTTTTTCTGTCTAAAATAAACCGGTTACAAGCCACGTCATGTTAGTAATCTAAGAATTTGATTAGAATTTAGATTAGTGGCTAAAATCGGGGTTATTTGCCCAATTGATCTGGCCATTGGGCCTGGGCAGCGGCGTTACCGGTCTCACTGTTGTCAATTTCCTTGATGACGCGCGCCGGGTTGCCGGCAATGACGACATTATCGCCAAAGGACTTGGTGACGACGGAACCCGCGCCGACGACCACGTTATTGCCTAACGTGACGCCTGGGAGAATGGTGACCCGGCCGCCTAGCCAAGCGTTGTCGCCAATGGTAATGGGCGCTCCCATTTCCACGTCATTGCTGCGCGCCATGGCGTTCAGCGGGTGAACTGGCGTGTACAGACCGATGTTGGGGCCAAAGTAGCAGTGGCTGCCAATCGTGATGGGGCAAGTGTCTAGGAAGGTCATATCGTAGTTGCCATAGAAATGGTCCCCGATGTGAATGTTCCAGCCGTAATCAAACATGAAGCTGGCCTCGACGAAGAAATCATCGCCGGTGTCCGCCAGTAATTGCTTGTAGGCGGCGTTTCGGGCCTGGTTGTCTGGTAGCTGATTAGCTGCCTGTAAGGTCTTGCGGGCCAATACGCGCCGGTCGATCAGTTCCTTGTCGAATTGATTGTAGGGCTGCCCGGCTGTCATTTTTTCTCGTGCTGTTGCCATGATTTATCAATCACTCCTCTTGGTTTCATGATACCACTGTTGGTGCGAGGGTAACAAAGGGGCGGTTAGCTATAACCCAGTGGATACTGGCCGCCTCCCCAGCGCTTTGAGCTATCAAATTCCATTACCACAAGCTAAGATCAAGCAATCAAAAAAGGAGTCGGGAAATTTTTCCAGACTCCACGATTGTTTATCTAGTTATTTTACGGCCTACGCTACAGCCGTTTTAGGCCGCTCACTAGCGTTCCAAGTAACGGTTAGGCTTCCGTGGTGGCTTCGCTGGGCTGGGCGGGCAATGATTGCTCGCTGAGAATCCAGGTGATGCCATAAGCATCCACGATTTGTCCCATTTTGCCGCCCAATGACTGCTTGGCAAACGGACTGATCACCTTAACTTCTGATTTGACCAAACGCTGATACAGCGCGTCTAACGCCTTAACGCTGGTACTGTCGTCCTCATCAACCGCCAACATCAGTGAGATCAAGGTCGAAGACGTCGGCTGCCCCATCAAGGCATCCGCGCACTGAATATCCAACCCCATGATTTGAAAGCCACCGCGCATTGTCATTTTCTCCAGATCAACCGCAGGATCTAAGCCAAAACGCTCGGCTTCATCTACGGTTGGGCTGACACGGTAAGCATTCGTGGCGCCAAAGACACTCTGATAATAATCAATTGCCTCTTTGGCATTTTCAAACTCCAGATACGGAATTAACTTTGCTTGCATCGTCGGTACCCCATTCAATCCTTAATATTTGCTGGATCTAGGCTAGCCCCTAAATCCTTGGGTGCTGGTTGCCCCCATTAGATAACGTCTACAATCCCTCTAGTTGGTATTATACCCTTAATCATCTGTAAACGGTAGGTCGCGTAGGCTGCGGGCAATGTCGGCCACCGACTGTTCGGTCGATCGGTGCGTCATCGCTTGGGGCGCTTGGGCCTTGGTAGGCTTAGCTTTTGGTGCCGGTTGCGTGGCCGTCACCGGCTTAACAAGCGACTTCGCCCCAGATTTGGTCATCTGGTCCATCGTTTGATTCAGTAAATGGTCGACAAAAACGTTGCCCTGATTAGTGGCGTGCCCCTTAGTCCAGCGGTACTGGAGGTCCGTAAATTGCGGCAATAGCCGATCCACGTCCTGCCAAAGTTCGGCATTGACCAGCGGCCCCGCACTACGCTTCCAGCCGCGGCGTTTCCATCCGGCCAGCCAGCCCTTGGTCACGGCGTTCAACACATACTGGGAATCCAACACGAATAAAATACTTTCGCGGGTCTGGCCCAAGTCAACCAGGTGCTGCAGGGCATTGCGAAAGGCCATGATTTCCATCCGGTTGTTGGTCGCACCAAATTCGCCGGCCGACCCCGTCTCCACGTGATCGGGCAACTCAATGCGGTAGGCCCAAGCGGCCTTGTCAGCGTCACGGACGTGCCCGCCAGCGACGTTGCCCGTGTTGCGGGACCCACCATCGGTATAGACCGTAATCGTCGTCTGTGCAGCCGCTGATGCCTGGTGGGTGACCTTGGTTTTCGCCTGAGCCGTCGATTTTGCTTGCGGCGTGTCGTGCATAAACGCCTGAGCGGCCGCTTCAGTGGTAAAACTCTTGTACTGTGCGCCGGAATAGCCGTTGACTTGCTTTTGCGTTTCCGGCCAAGTCCGGTAGATGCCCGGCTTTTTCCCCCGGCGAACCGCATAGTATTTTTGTGCCATCTTCGTTCCTGCTTTCAAAATTGGTTTAGGTGTTGCGTTATTTTTTAATGGTTAGATGAAGCCGGTTGCCGTTCGCGTAATCCGCAACTGGACCCCCAAGTTGGACGGGAGGCCTCGGTACCGAAATCCACGACCCCCAGCCGTCCGAATTTAACGAAACCTGCGCCCATAAATCGGTTTAATCTTTTCGCAAACTCGCCCTAGTTTACCATACTTTTTCCCGGATTTTTTAAAATCTGTCATTACCAAATTTATGAATCCGACACCAATACCGGCGGGCTCGCGCTGATTTTTTTGCGAAAAAATTAAGTATTCGAGAAATCCCGAATTTCTAAGGTTAAATTGTTTCCATAACTTTTAGATTATGCTAACCTAGAAGGTGTGAAATAATGACCGGAGAACACTGTTTTTTCCTGCATTTTCTAAATTTTTGAGGGGGTTTTCGTTTTTCATGAAGAATCCGATCCGTGCGACCATCATAACCGTCGACCAAGCCCGCGCCATGCTGAAAGACCAGCGTGACCAACGCGATGAACGTTTTCCAGAGCTAGCCGCCTCCGGTCAATACATCTTACCAGACTATCGGTTGACCCGTAAGCGAGAAGCCTTTAAGATTCGACGCCATACGTTTTTGAAGAAGCATTTCCGCTCCTACGTGGCGTTTGATTCCGACAATGGCCAGACGCTGTGGATCCATAATTTCCCCAGTCTCTCTGAAGCTTGCTTCTGGTTGAACACCGGCCTGAAGCCCAACGATACGGACTTCACCAGTTCCTACCAGGAATGGAAAACTAAGCATACTGACGAAATCGAGGTGTTGAAGGCTCAATTGCGCGCCCAACACCACGAAAAGAAAAAGCCCGTCGCCGCTGCTAAGCCAGCGCACGTCTCGGCCGTTAAAAAAGTTAAGCACACTAAGAAGTAATGCCAACGCCGCCACTCCCACAGTGACCGGCGTTTTTTTTGTTGTCCACTAAAGTTAGTGAAACCAGGAGCCTGCGTCAGCCAGAGATTCCGCCTGCTATGGGGGACACCTCCAGCCAAAGAGCGGGCTTCCAGTTCGCTTTGAAGCCTGACAAAATCAGTCAGTCTCCAAAGTCGCCCCACGCTGTAGGCTGAGAAAAGACCTCAGCCAACACCGTCGACACAGCTGGCTACATCTCTGGCTGTCTCCGGCAAGTTGGCGATTATCAGCAACCTTGTCTTAATTAAAGGCTAGTTGTCAAATCAGCCGTTACCTGGAGCTAAGCCAACTATTATTAGCTCACACACTTGTAGCCGAGAGTCCGCCAATTATCACTATGAAGCTGTAAAAGACTAATTTTTACGCCATCAGTCGCGTGATGCCAACGTTTCTAGCTGATTTTTATTTTTCAATCTTGTCCGCTCTCAGATTGGAGGTGACCCCCATACCAGGCAACTATCATGCACGAACGGTAAGACGGCGGTTGCCACACTACAACAAAAAAACAGACTGGCCACGATGCGCCAGTCTGCTGATTTAGGTTGCGTTTAATTTTAGAGGTCCAAGTGAACCTGCTTGGGGTCGGTCTTTACGATGACCTTGCCATGGTGAATCGAGTACAGCACTTCGGAACGTTGGTTCAAAGCGTTGTAGAAGTTGTCGTTGTTCATGACGACCAGGTTAGCTGGCTTGCCCACTTCGATACCGTAGTGGTCGGTCACGTGCATGGCCTTGGCCCCGTGGGTCGTGACGAATTGATAAGAATTCATGATGTCGTCGTAGCCCATCATTTGCGTCACGTGAATCCCCATGTGTAAGGAGTCCAGCATGTTGCCATCCCCCATTGGGTACCACGGATCCTTGATGTCGTCTTCCCCGAAGGCCACGTTGACCCCGGCGGCGTTTAATTCCTTGACCCGCGTCAAGCCACGGCGCTTCGGGTAGGTATCGAACCGGCCGCCCAAGTGGGTGTTGATCAATGGGTTAGAAATCATGTTGATGTGGGACATCTGTAAGAGCCGCATCAATTTGTAAGCATAAGCATTATTATAAGACCCCATCGCCGTGGTGTGGCTAGCCGTGACTTGGTCGCCCAAGCCCGTTTCCAAGGCTAATGTCGCCAACGTTTCCAGGCCACGAGAAGCCGGGTCGTCGATTTCGTCACAGTGCGCGTCGACCAACTTGCCGTACTTTTGGGCCAGTTCAACGGCGAAGTGTAAGGATTCCACGCTGTATTCCCGGGTGAATTCGAAATGCGGAATAGCGCCGATGACGTCAACGCCTAATTTGGCGGCTTGTTCCATCAATTCCTTACCGTGGGGGAACGATAGAATCCCTTCTTGAGGGAAGGCGACCAGTTGGAGTTCGATGAAGTCTTTGACCTCGTCACGAACTTCAATCAAGGCCTTGAGCGCCGTTAAGTTAGGATCCGTGACGTCAACGTGTGACCGCACGAACTGAATCCCGTTGGCCGCTTGGCGTTCCAGTGCTTGCCGGGAGCGCGTCTTGACGTCTTCGATACTCAACGTCTTCTTCCGTTCTGACCAGATTCGAATCCCGTCAAATAAGGTCCCGGACTGGTTCCATTCGGGGTCCCCGGCTGTCATGGTACTGTCCAAATGGACGTGTGGGTCAACAAATGGCGGTAAGATCAATTTGTCCGTCGCATCGATCACCTGTTCATTATCTTTTGGTGTTAAATGATCGGCGATGGCAGTAAATTGGCCATTTTCAATCCGAATATCCTGTGGCTGTTTTGCATTTTCGATATGCCCTTGTTTAATTAACATGCACGCTAATCCTCCTAGTCGCATTTCAGTAAAATCCTGGGATGGTCAAGCCTAGCGCTAGCAAAGACCCGTCCGTGACGATGCCCGCGATGACGGCGATAATCGCCACTGTCGCCGGTACCAGGCCCCACTGCGGTCCCCGTCGTGCCGAGCGCACCAACCCATATAAGCTTATCACAGTTAGCGTCAATCCGAGCGTTAAAGTCAGCGGTTCATTGGGAATTAAGACATACAATTGGTCAAAGGCCCCGGCAATGGCGACCCAACTAGCCGCAACGCCCCCAACGCTCCAGAGTAAAACACTTCTGCCCCCAGTGGTCATGTTCCCCACTCCCTTTTCATTTTGACTGAACTTTCCGCGCCTTTTCAATGGTATTTTTCATAGGTTCCATGGTATGCTGAATGCAATCAATTTTAAGTCACGGAGGTCCGATCAAATAATGATAAATTCATATCCACAAGCCTTAACGATTGCCGGTTCTGACAGCGATGGTAGCGCTGGGATGCAAGCCGACCTACACACCTTTTTTGCCCGCGGCGTCTACGGTGCATCCGTCATGACCGCCTGTGTCGCCGGTAACTCATACGGCATCCACGCTAGCGTGCCTATGCCGACTGATTTCATCGACCAAGAGTTTGCTGACCTGGCAGATGATTACCACATCCGCGCAGCTAAAACGGGCATGCTTGCCGACTCCGAACTGATCGAAGACGTGGTCAAGAATTACCAAGCCGCTGACTTCGGGCCGCTGGTGGTCGACCCCGTCATCATGACCAAGCACGGCAATCAGCTGTTAGAGGAAAGTGCCTTCAACACCCTGCGGACCAAATTGATTCCGCTGGCAACGGTCCTAACCCCGAACTTTTATGAAGTCCAAAAGATTGCCGAAATGACGATTCACAACGACGATGACATGATTATGGCCGCCAAGAAGATGCAAGCCATGGGTGCCAAAAACGTCGTCGCCAAAGGCAGCCACGCCGATGAAACGCAAACGACCGTCCGTGACTACATTTTGCTAGCTTCCGGCGAAGGCTTCTGGCTCAGCGAACCCTACCACCAGACCAACCGGGTCAACGGGACGGGCGACTCTCTGTCCGCCTGCATCACCGCTGAACTGGCCAAGGGCACGCCGATGAAGCAAGCGATTGAAATCGCCAAGCAATTCGTCAACACGGCCATCGGTCACCCCATCGAGGTCGGCCACAAGTTTGGCCCCATCAACCACTGGGCAGCGCAGGACCGTTCTTACGATTAGCTATGACTTAGAGGCCGTCATTGGGCCTCTTTTTTTGACATTTTTTAGAGTCTCACAGGTAGCCAGTTACCATTTGTCCGGGCGCCAGGTGCGGCCATCGACCTCGCCACTGAGCTGGTCGTTACGCCGGTCCTGCTCGCGGACCATTTCCTTGAGGGCCAGCCAAAAGGCGCGGTCGGTGAACTTTGTCTGTTGCTCGGCCAGCTTGTCAATTTGCAGTTGTAACCATTGCGATTGCTCAGTCATCGTCTCGCTCCTTAATCAAAGACAAAGTATCCGCCAGCGCCTCAATATCATCTTGTTGCTGGGCAAATTCAGCCTCGATCAGCCGCCCGGTCGCTTGTTGTTCGGGCGGCAGTTGGTCGATCATCCCCGGTAATTTTTGGGCAAACCAGGTCTGCCGCGCCTGCAAGCTATCTGGCTGCGTTTGCGTCAGGTAGCGTTGGTAGTCCACGACCAATTGGAGCTTCTCCGGTTCTTCTAGGTAGGCGAACTGGTGAATCGCAAATGTCGGTAACCAGGTCATTTTCGCTCGATGGGCCACCGCAGCCAGGGGCGCCAAAGCAGCGTCTAACGTCAATCCCTCGGCCCCGCCGCGCTGGAAGGCCTTGGCCGGCATCCCGGTCGTGACTACGATACCCAGTTCCTTATCGGCCAACGGGTAACGGTGATCACCGTAGACAAAGCTTCGCGTCAACACCGTGTCTTCCCACGCCTTTAGCCCAGCGGGGGCCGCGTACCAATACAAAGGAAATTGTAAAATGATTCTGTCGGCTTGCCGCAGTTGTTCCTGTTCCTTGGCAACATCCAAGTGTGCCTGACTTTCAATGTGCTCCCACACGATATCCGTGTTTTCCGGCAGACTCGCCTTTAAAAATTGTTGACTGGTCGAGTCGGCCAAGTGCGGATGGGAAACCAATACTAGGGTCGTCATGACCTCATCTCCTTCGACTATTTTCTCTAAAACTACTCTATCACAAATTTACTGGGCAACGGATCTGAACGCCCAGTTAGTTTGTGACCTTTCTGTGAAATCGCTTACAAAATAACGAATAACGTGTATAATTGCTCGCTGGTAAAACGAATAACCTACATAAGGAGGACCTCATTATGACAGTACAATGGGACGTTCAAGGTAAAAGTGTGATTATCACCGGTGGGGCCGGCGGAATCGGCCTGGGGATGGCCACGGCTTTCGTGAAGGCTGGTGCCCAGGTTTTGATTGTCGATGTCAGTGAAGAACATCTGCAAGCAGCCGCTAAACAGCTTGCACAATTCGGCACAATTGAGACGCTGAATTTGGATATTTCTTCAGTCGAAAATGACCGCCAGATCATCGACACGGCGGTCGCTAAATTTGGCAAGCTGGATGTCTTGATCAATAACGCGCACGCTTCTCGCCAGAAACCCTTTACGAGCCTGACGGACGACGACTTTGCCTTGTCCTTCAATACCAGTTTTAATCCCACCCGCCACTTGATGTTACTGGCCCACGACCAGCTCAAGGCCACGCAGGGTTGTGTCATTAATTTTGCCTCCGGTGCCGGTATCCGCGGCCAACAGACTCAGGCCGCCTACGCCGCTGCCAAAGAAGCCATCCGGGGCTTAACGCGCGTGGTCGCTCACGAATGGGCGGCTGACGGGATTCGCCTGAACATCATTTCCCCCATCGCTGAAACGGACGGCGTCAAGCAGTGGCACCAAGCTGCGCCCAAGCAATACGACCAGCTGGTCAACAGCATTCCGCTCCACCGGCTGGGCGACCCCGAACACGACATCGGCGCCGTAGCCTTGTTCCTAGCCAGCAGCGCCAGCGCCTACATGACCGGGCAAACACTGATGGTCGATGGCGGCGATATTCAAATGTATTAAGCGTATCGAGCGAGTGGGCCAAAAGGCAATTAGCCAGTTCTGCTATGTGAAGATGACGAAAACGAGCCTGGAAGGTCTGTCCCAGGCTTGTTTTCGTCCCAAAGAAAAACGCCCAGCCCCAAGACTGGACGACCCTAATTCTTAACTTAACCGGCGATTACTATCGTCGTGGAATTTACTACGCGTGGCCAAATGCTTACTCTTCTTCCGAAAAGCCGCCAGATTATTCAGGTACAATTGACCCACTCCGGCAATTACTAAAATCAGTAAAATGATTGCTACTGCATGCATAAGAATTCCCCCCGTCAACATTAGGTTACAAATATATTATCCTAATGTTACAGAAAGATTGCAAGTGGTCACGCTTAAAAATTAGAATTTCTTGATAATTCAGTACTGAACGACTGTTAGTTCCCTGATGAAACCCCAGCTACTCCACTATTTACTGAAGGTTGAAAGATGGAAATCAGCTAGAACCATTGTCATCGTGCGACTGATGACGTAAAAATTAGTCGTTTATAGCATCCTAGTGAGAACTGGCCGCCTACCGTCCGCCAACTATGGGTTGGAACGCGGTGGGCGGACCGGACCGAGCCTGAGAAGCGGTCTCGGCCTCGCTTTGAGCCGGAAACCCGCGTCTCAAAGACGCCAGTTGTCTAAGCGGCATGAACCGTGCCGCTAAGACAACTCCCACGGCTGAACCCATATTTGGTGGACTCTCGGCTACAAGTGTACGTGCTAGCGAAAGTTGGCTTAGCTCCATGTAACGGCTGATTTGACAACTAGTCTTTAATTAAGACAAGGTTACTGATTATCGCCAACTCGCCGGAGGCAGACAGAGGTGGAGCCAGCTGTGTCGACGGTGTTGGCTGAGGTCTTTTCTCAGCCTACAGTGTGGGGCGACTTGAGAGACTGGCGAACTTTGCCAGACTTTCAAGCGAACCGGAAGACCGCTTCTCAGGCTGGAGGTGTCCCCCATAGCAGGCGGAATCTCTGGCTGACGCAGGCTCCTGGTTTCACTAATTTTAGCGGCCAGAACACTGTCCTTCCAGGGACTATTGCGTTAATGCTACTTTCAACCTTCAGCTATTTACCAGATTATTTACTATCCGACTGATCGGCTGAGTTGCTAGATGATTTCTGTTGTGACTCTTTTTTCTCGGATTCTTTTTTCTGTTGATGCTTCTTTTGGACCTTACGCACCTGATCTGAAATCTGCGTCGATGGGTTCACAGTCTTCTTCCCGGATAGATTGGAAACGGGATAGGCAATGAACAACACGACGGCAGAAATGATTAAGTAACGGATATTTTTCTTGCGGTCACCGAGGACTTGTGTGATTTGAAAGAAATAATAAATTAATAAAATGGCAGCGAAAAATACAATGACTTCGGCAACGATATGGACAACACCCACGAGAAACCCTCCTTGACTAGTTTAGCCTAACTTTACTGGAACCACTGGTCCCTGTCAACTAACCGGACAGAACAGTGATTGACACGACCCGTTCGCTTCTCTATAATTAAGAAGTTATGGGATTTTGTCGCAATAGCTCAGCTGGATAGAGCAACGGTCTTCTAAACCGTAGGTCGAGGGTTCGAATCTCTCTTGCGACATTTTAAAAAGAGTCTGGGACAAGACTCTAGAGCTTAAATAGAAAAGTGGTGTCAATTGCCGGTTTGTGGCGATTGACACCACTTTTCTTTGGTCTTAGGGTTGGTTGTTTAATGATTTTAGACAGTTTTGATAAATTCTCAGCCATTAAAGCGATTCCCATTTCATTATCTACGGCAGCTAGACCACGTACCGAAAAGCGTTTGAACTTCAAGTAAGTCTTGAGGTCAGCAAAGATTGGTTCAATTTCAATTTTACGGCGAGCGTACAAATCATGCCCAATTTTACTAGTCATCGGTCTAATTATGGGTTGGGCCTATTATCAGCTGCACAAACACGTCGCTAGCCTGCTGATTATTCACTGGTTAGCCACGTATGCTTACCGGGCCTACCTCGCCAACGTTTTTGGCTACAACCTATCTGGCCAATTGGCGAACGCGACCTAACTAAGGCCCCACTGGTCATTATTTTCAGCATCTATCTCCTGACTTGGGCCTGCTCATTTGTCGGAGCTTACGGGCTACATCGGTTAAAACAGTTGGTCATTCAGAATAAACCTAAATAACGTGCCTCCATTATTGCGGGAAGCACGTTATTGTTTATAAGATCCAATTAAGTGGAGCCAGACCTACTGTTTCAAATAATCCCGTCGCCGTTTAAAACTGATCAGCAACGGCAACGTGCTGAATGTAACCGGCATCGCAACCTGGTAAGGCCGCATAAATGCTCCGGTCAACGCCGTCTTGCTCGTAGCCTTAACCTTAGTCACCACGGTCGCAATCTGTTGATTGTCATGTACAACCGTTGCAATGACGGTCCGCTGAACCCGGCGATAAAACGCCCTACGAACCTGGACGGGCGCTAATGCAAGCCGTTGTTGCTTAATCACTTGCGCATAGTTTTGCCGAATCAGATGCTGGGTCTTTGCCGGGGTAATGAAGTGCTTTGATGTGCCGGACGCGACTTTTTCCGTGGCTAGCTGCGCCCGTACCGCCGCTAACGTATCCTGCTTGGCCTTAGCTGAGACCGTCAAATTCGCCACTGCGCCCTGTGCCGTTTGCCAAACCTGGTGCTTAGCGGTAACCAGGTTAGTCGATAACGCTGACACAAAAATCGCGACCGCTAGCGACGTCCCGATTTGCCGAAAGACCCCAATCACGCTCTGCGAGGCCGTCAGCAATTTCCCCGTGAAGTCACCAGCGGCTAAGACCGTAATCGGCCCAATGATTATCCCGTATCCCGCACCGACTAACAGCAAGACAATCAGGAGTTGCCAATAATGATCCGGATTCAGTCGACTGAGACCGACGTAACCCGCAATAATTGCGAGGATGCCACTGAGAATCACCGCCCGGGGACCAACTTTGGCCAGCACGAATCCACTGATGGGTGAAAATAGGAAAATCATCATTGACGCCGGTGAAATCATCAGCGCCGCCACAAGTTCCGTTTTACCTTGGACTTTGGTGAAAAAACTCGGCAACAGGACTAACAGCGCCACCATGAATACACCGGAAATAATGGTGATAAGCGCTGCGCCCGTGAATTGACGGTTGTGGAATAGCGCTAACGGCATCATCGGCTGTTCAACGTGGGCCTCCACCACAATAAAGCTGACTAATGCGACCAGACTGAAGACACCGAGCCTAATGACGACTGAACTCGTCCAGCCCCAGTCACTCCCCTTGACTAGCATCAGTGTTAAGCTAAATAATGTCCCCATCGAACATAAACTGCCTACCCAATCGATCTTTTCAGTCACCGTTTCAGTAGTTTGGCGATCCAGTAACCACCAGCATAGCCCTAACATGATTAAGACTAACGGCACGTTGATTAAAAAAATACCGCGCCAACCAAAAAATTGCGTCACCGCACCCCCAATCGTCGGTCCTAACGCTGCGGCTAATCCCTGAGTGGTCCCAAGAATGGCAATCGCACCCGTTCGTTTAGCGGCCGGGACACTTTGAATCCCAATCGTCATGCTGGCAGGGAAAACGATCGCCGCTCCCAGACTTTGGACGCCACGACCAACGATTAACCAACTGACATGACCAGCTAAGCCGGAAAACAGTGAACCGCCTAAGAATAGGGCTAAACCAATTAAATACAGGCGTGCCCGGCCATAAATATCCGCCAGCCGGCCCAAAGGAATGGTCAAACTAGCAAATAGTATGGTATAAATATTGAGCGCCCAGGATAATTGGGCTAAGTTAGTCGCCAAACCCGTTTGGATTGCGGGTAGTGCGATATTCATGACCGTCGTATCCAACATACATAGAAACGTCCCCATCGCCATCGTCGTTACAATCTTAGTTGATTTTTGCATTTTAAGCTCCCCCTATCTGTGTATGCACAGTATACGGGGACGTTCGCACACAAATAAATATTTAGGTTACAAAATATGGGAGGTTGTTACCCAATGAGTCCACAAGAACGCAAACGGCAAAACTTAGTCGCCATCTACCAAGCCTTACTGCAACTGATGACTCAAAAACCACTAGCCACCATTTCCATCACCGAACTCTGTCAACAAGCCGGTGTTTCCCGAACTTACTTTTATCGCAATTACGCGAACTTTGATCAGATTATTGGTGCCTTTCAAGAACAATACATGCTGCACTACTTGCGACGTCTGCCCAATCAGACACAAATTGGGCTTGCTGAACTCATGACCCGGTACTTCCAAGTCGTCCAACAAGCGGCTGACACCAACCGGCTATTAATCAAAAACGATAAGTACGATATTTTCGTGCAAACGTTTCAGACCGTCTTTCAATTACTCATTAAACAGAACCGAATTAGTAGCGCCAGTGGTTTAGCCATCTTTAACGAGCCGTACTACGTGGAATTCTTTTCCGGCGCGGTCGTCAACGTTGCCATTAACTGGATGCGGCGCGGGATGCCGGAACCGCCCGCATACCTCGGCCAACAAATTGAACGCCTAGCAACGCTGCATCCCCACAAGCCGCAGCAATGACCTTCAACCGCACGAGAGTGGGACAAAAGACGTTTTACTACCGAGCATAGCCTAGGAATACGAATGATTGTGCACTTTCAATCGTTCGTATTTCGTCCCTAAGCGAAGGAAGCAGTCTTTTATCGCACGTTTCGACTATAAATGTTTGGAAATAAAAAAACGAGTCTGGGGTTTTGTCCCAGACTCGTTTGTCTTGTTTCCCGTTAATCCTGATACTGACCGACAACCGGTAAGTTCTTCAATACCTTGCGGCCATGTGGCGACTTGCCATCGATCACGCTAGTCAGTTCTTGGCCGGCTAGGTTACCGTGGTGCTTGCCGCCAGCCCAGGCGTCGACCCCCGTGACATCGTAAACGACACCGGCGATAGCCACGTAAGCGGGTTTCCCGTCTTGTCCGTTAAACTTCGCTAATTCTGCTTGGTTAAATACCTTTTCTGCACTCATTAAAAGCACCACCTTCATTATTTGCTTATATCATAACCTGAAATAGTGTGGATAACAACTAATTCGTTTGTCACTTGATAAGCCAATTGGTTAACCCCGCTGATCAGAAAAATGGGCGCAAAAAAACCACTAACCGAAGTCAGTGGTTTTTTACTAAGCACGATTTAGGCTAATGTAAATTAGTCAACTACCGTAACGTTAGCAGCTTGTGGGCCACGGTCGCCTTGTTCTACATCAAGGGATACGTGTTGGCCTTCTTCAAGAGTCTTGAAGCCTTCACTGTTGATAGCAGAGAAGTGAACGAAAACGTCTGAGCCGTTTTCCAAAGTGATGAAGCCGTAACCTTTATCAGCGTTGAACCATTTAACAGTACCTTGTTCCATAAGAATGAAACCTCCATGCGCATAGCGCAATAATATTTGCATTTGAAAGCTGGGGTAAAAAGGAGCCATTCTTATAAGAACGTCGAGCCTTTAAAACTTCCGAACCATAAATACATTAACCATAGGATAACAGGTATTTTCCAGAATAGCAAATGCAAAGTGCTATTTTTTGAAATGTTTTTGCCGACCCCTATAAAGCATTTACCGCTAGCCACTGTTGGGCCGCCAGCACCTCTTGCGGCGTCAGCTGGTGGGTTCCGCCGGTTTCTTCCAGCGTCGTTTGCGCGCCAATTGCCGCTAAATTTGCCAAAACTTTTTTTACGGTGGCCACCGTGACCAGCGGATCATGAGCACCCGCTGACAACCAAACGTGATAATCTGGTCGAGGCACCGGCTGAGCCACTGGCAACAGTAACGGGTGGAACAGCAGTGCCGCCTGGCCAGGAAACTGTCCCGTCTGAATGCCGTAAGCCGCCATGGCTGCTCCATTGGAGTACCCCACGACTACCAGCCGGTCGCTGTCCCAGTGGTGGTCTGCACAAATTGCGTGCACCTGCTGACCCAGCCAGGCCGCTTCGGTCGCAATCTGCTGCGGATTGACCGGGCCAGCTGCCGTTTGCGAATAGTACTGCCGTTGTTGGCCTTGGCCCTGCCGCCCACCAATCGTGATCAGCGGACTTTGCGGTGCCAATCGTCGCCCAAAGTTCAGCATCTCTTGATTCGTACCACCAGTCCCCTGCAACAACAGTAGCGGTGGTGCGGTATTGGCGCCCGGCATGGTTTCAATCAACTGTTCTTCTGCCATCTGCGTCCACCTACCGGGCCACGATGAGCTCGATTTGACCCTTTTGCGGGGCGAAATTGAGGCCCTCACAATTTTCCGTCAAAATCTTGCTGTACTCGGCCAACACGTCGGCGGGCAACGGCGTGTGCGTGCGCAAATGCTCGATCAGTTCCGCAGCCGAGGCCAACTCCTTTAAGGTCACGAACAACAGCGCATTATTAATTAAATCATGTAAAAGATCCGTCAACAGACCGTTGGGCTTGCCCGCCCGGTCCGTGATGACAACTTGGGGACTCTCCACTTCTTGGTGATTCACCGAAATATGCTTTAACACGTCAAAAATTGTTTGCACGATTGATCACTCCTTCTGAATTAGTTCCGCCGTGCTGGGATTGTTGCTTAAATCATACAGCTTTTTGCCGGCAACGGAAACTACTTCTTCGTAAATACGCCCGGATGGCCTTGATTTTGAAATCTGGTCATGATTTTTTCCTGGACTTTGGGCAACGGTAACGTGGAAATATCTGCCGCAGCCACCCATTTTCCCGGGAAAAAGGCCAATGAAGGCGTCGTCGTCAGTTCAGCCACGAGCAATTTCACCCGCCAACGTTGGTGGGTGTAGGTATGACTCACCGGTTGCCCGCCCACCACGGCCAAATCCAGGTCAAGTTGGTAATCCGTTTTAAATTGCCGCGTAATGGCTGCCAAGTCCTGATCCAAGTTATTAGGTTCGGTCGCCTCTACAGGCGTCAAATCGGCCTGTAAGAGCAGTGGAAACGTCCAATATCCCGTTAACATCTGGGTCGCGTCGCGTTGGACCAAGAGATAGCCGGCCGGCGAGTGGACGATGACCGCGTAATATGGCATCAATTTGGGCCGGGGTGCCTTGGTCTTGACCGGGAAATCGGCCACCCGTCCCGTTTGGTATGAGGCATCAAACGCCTTGACCGGTGAATGGGCCGGATCAGAATTCTTGGCGCGCATGTAGCTGGACCCCAGATCCATGATGGCCTGGTTGAAAGCACCAGGCCGTTGTGGGTCGACAATGGGCTGAATCGCCTGTTCGAATACCTTACGCGTCTGGGGCTTGGCGATATCGTCATCAATCAACAAGAGCCGCGAGAAGACCCGAAACGCATTGCCATCCACTGCTGGCACGACCTCACCAAAGGCAATACTGGCGATGGCGCCCGCCGTATAAGGGCCAATGCCGACCAGGTCTGTCAGTTCTGCGGCCGTTTGTGGCCATTTTCCCTGATAATCCGTGACCAGCTGGCGTGCTGCACGTTGGAGATTACGGGCACGCGAATAGTACCCCAGCCCTTGCCAAGCCTTGAGCAGAGTGGCTTCATCGGCATCCGCCAAGTCACCCACCGTGGGAAATGTTGCCATGAAATTTTGATAGTACGGAATCACCGTGTTGACCTGCGTCTGTTGGAGCATGATTTCACTGACCCACACGTGATACGGGTCATGGTCCTGCCGCCAGGGCAAGTCACGCCCCTCTTGATCATACCAAGCCAATAATGTCCGGCGAAAATCCCGGATCGTGGCCGCTGACCAGTTTTCCATCAGCTCGCCTCCTCGTTCGTTTTTTCTTATTCTAACGAATTCCGCTTCCCGCTACAAGTAGCCCTTGACGCCGCTGGCCGCGTCCCCTATCATCAGAAAAGAAACCTATCACTTGCCAGCAAAAACAATTTCCGTTAGGACTATCACGGTGGACGAATCACTCGTTTCAATTAGGTAGGCACTAAATGTTGAAAATAGCATTAACGCGGCAGCTCCCGGAACAACAGTGTTTTATCCACTAAAATTAGCGAAACCAGAAGCCTGCGTCAGCCAGAGATTCCACCTGCTATGGGGGCCTGAGGAGCGGGCTTCCGGTTCGACACAGCTGGCGCCACCTCTGGCTGCCTCCGGCGAGTTGGCGATTATCAACAACGCCAATATTCAATCATCAAACAAATTCAAAGAAGACTATTCAGATACAGGAGTGGTAACCGTGAAACATTGGGGTTTTATACTGATTTTGCTACTGGGCTTGGGCCTGACCACCGGGTGCCAGATGCAGTCAGAGACCGAATCACCTAGCGACAGCCAGGGGGTCATGACCAAGCGCCAAGTCGTCACGTTGGCCACATCACAGCCGCTGACCACCTTGGACACTGACAAGCTGACCCAGTTTGGACGGCTGAACAACACGATTGAGGGGCTGTATTCCGCGACTGGCGAAGGCCAAGCCCAACTGGCACTCGCCAAGAAGGTCCACGTCAACGCCGCCAAGACGACCTATACGTTCACCCTTTATAAAGATTCTTATTGGAGCAACGGTGACGTCATCACGGCTCAGGACTTCGTTTACTCCTGGCAACGAGCGCTGGCACCGACGACCAAGGCTCCCAACGCCGACTTGTTTGTCGGCATCAAGAACGCCCGTAAAATTTTAGATGGTAAGTTGCCCGCCACCCAGTTGGGCGTCAGTGCGCCAACCAAATTTACCCTGGTGGTCCATCTGGATCATCCCATGGCTGAGCTGCCACAACGGCTGACATTTCCGCTGTTCGGCCCGCAGAATCAACGCGTGGCCCGCAAATACGGTAAGCGCTACGCCACCAAGCCGCAATATCAAGTCTACGCGGGGCCGTTCATGGTCGCAGCCAAGGGTAACACGCGCCAGCACTGGCACATGGTCCCCAATCCCCACTATTGGGACCGCGAGCACGTCTACTTGCAGCGCATCAACGTCGACGTTTACCGGACCACGCGCCAAATGTGGCGGGCTTATCGTCGCGGCACGCTGGATGAAATGCGGCTGGTTGGCATCACCAATATCAAGTCGTACGAAAAACAAGCGGCCTACACCGCGCGGCCTTATTCGAAAATGGTGTTGCTTAATTACCGGCAACTCGGGCGAAACCCAACCATCGACCACCTCTTGAGTCAACGATTGGCGCGGCTGGCGATTTCCCACGCCATCAATCGCAAACAATTGGGCCAGGACTCGTATGGCAACACCTCGCTAGTGGCCCAAGGGGTCGTACCGGCGGGATTGAGTCGTGGTCAAAGAGGCACGGCGGACTTTGCGGCGGCTCAGCCTGCCCAAGATACCTTGGCCTATCAACCCAAACTGGCCAAACAACAATGGGCGACCGCCCGGAAACGCGCCGGTCTCGACCACGTGACGCTGACGCTCAGCTATTTGGATGCGCCCTATAATAAGAAAATTGCGACCTTGTTGCGCAGTCAATTGCAACGCGCACTCCCCGGGCTCCAGATCAAACTCAAGACCCGTGAATGGACCATTAACCGTGCGGACGGCCCGGCCAATGCGGACCTGGCGTTGACCACGCAACACGCACAGTATGCCGACCCGCTGGCCATGCTGGCCCTCTTTACCAGTGACAACGCCGCCAATACCGGCTACTGGTTCAGTGAGCGCTACGACGAGCTGATTGCTCAGGCCAGCAATGCGCCGTCCTTCAACAGTCAACGGTGGAAGACGCTCCTCAAGGCTGAAGGCGAGCTGATGAAAGATCAAGGCGTCACGCCCCTGTTCCAACCGGCCAGCACCTACCTGATCAATCCCAAACTCAATGGCGTGCAGTACAACACGGTCGGCACGCAGTCGAACTTCAAGGGTGCTTACTTTGTGAAATAACCTGGCAACAGCGGTCCATCCTGGCTGCCTTACCGTTCATCAAACAAAAAAAGACAGCGGCCACCGAAATTTCTGGTGTGACGCTGCCTTTTCATTTACTCTAAAGATTAGTTATCGGCTAACAGTCAAAATTAATACGTTGACTACCGGAACGACAGCGTTCTGGCCACTAAAATTAGTGAAACCAGGAGCCTACGTCAGCCAGAGATTCCGCCTGCTCTGGGGAACACCTCCAGCCTAAGAAGCGGGCTTCCGGTTCGCTTTGAAGCCTGGCAAAATCCGCCAGTCTCCAAAGTCGTCCCACGCTGTAGGCTGAGAAAAAAACTCAGCCAACGCCGTCGACACAGCTGGCTCCACCTCTGGTTGCCTCCGGCGGGTTAGTGATTATCAGTAACACTGTGGTAGAGACTAGCTACCACCTGGGGCTAAGCCGCTTGTTATTGGTATGCGCCCTCGTAGCCGAGAGTCCGCCAACTATGGGTTCAGCCGTGGGAGTTGCCTTAGTGGCGCGGTTCATGCCACTTAGACAACTGGCGTCTTTGAGACGCGGGCTTTCGGCTCAAAGCGAGGCCGAGACCGTTTCTCAGGCTCGGTCCGGTCCGCCCACCGCGTTCCAACCCATAGTTGGCGGACGGTAGGCGGCCAGCTCTCACTACGAAACTGTAAACGACTAATTTTTGCGCCATGCGTCGTGTGATGACAATGTTTCTAACAGAATTTCATCTTGAGTTATCAACAGATTTGTCCACAGCAATGCCAGTTAATCGTCAATCGCCAACGTTTGCCGGACCGTTTGGACCAGGTCTTCACTGACGAATTCGCTGGTTAGACGCTGCATGGGCGTGTAGTCGTGGCGTTGCTTGTAGTCCAGCGGGTGAGCCACGATGACGGCGACACGGAGGTTGTTTTCCGTTAAGAAAATCTGGCCGACGCCCTTGAACTTACCCTTGCTATGACGACCGGTGCGCCAGTCGTGAAGCTTGAAACTGCCGTCCGGGTCGCGTTTGATTTCGTACTGACCGGAGGCGTTGGTCTCGACCGGCACGCCACTGTAGACGTTGACGTCGTACTTGGCCTTCATTGCTGCGCCTCCCCCGCTAAAATCGCCGTGACTGGGGCAATAGCATCTTCACCCAGAATAGCGACCGTCTCGGGTTGTTTCAGCACAGCACCAATCGCGTCGGCCGTGGCAGCGATGCCAGTCAGCTGTTCCGAAATGGCGTGGAGTTCTGCTGGCGTGCCGACCGCGCCAAAGAGCATGGCTGCCCGTAACTTACCCGCGTGACGCGTAAAGTTCACGTGCAGCTGACCCTTAGCGACGGCGAGCTTTTCGTATGCCCGAAATCCCGGATTGGCGCCGTAGTTCCAGGCATCAGTGTTGTACTTCTCCGCCAACCGCTGATCAATGACCGCCCAGTCGTGATCGGTCAGATGATACGTTTCAATTTGGTCCAGCCGGTCGACTTCAAAGATGTGGCACAACAAGGCTTCCTTGAAGGCCTGGATGTCGAGATCTTGGTATTCCGGTGCCAGGTATTGCCGCAGATTGGTGATGGGCACCCGGTTGGAATCGACGCCCCGGTGTGGTCGTTCACTAGCCGGCAAGAGTGCCGCGTGGGCCGCATCGACGTTTAAATCGTACATGATGGTCCCGCCAGCCGCATAGCCATCCCCATTTTTGAACATGGTCATGCCAGAAAATTTCTTGCCAGCTACCGTCAAGGCACTCTTGTTACTGATGCCCAGGTCAGCCACGCCCATGGCCTTGAGCGCCCGCAAAACGGGTTCGGCAAAGACCGTGTAGTCGCCAAATTTCGACCCATCTTGCGGGTCACCATTGATGATGTGCTCGAAAATCAAGTTGCGTTCGTCATGGTAAACGGCGCCGCCACCGGACGTCCGCCGCACTAACTGAACCTGATGCTGTTCGAGGTAGTGTAAATCCACCTCGGCGCCCACGGTTTGGTTGATGCCGACGATGACAGCGGGCTGATTGACGTACATCATCAGGCCGTGGCCGGGTAATTTTAAGTCGTTCACGAGGTAGTTATCGATCGACTGATTGACGATGGCATCAGTGACCACTTGGCCATTACGGCTCGTATCAATTAAAAACATTTTGGGTAACGCTCCCTTCACGCTTAACCATCGGCGCTACCAGTTAGCCGCCGAATGAAATTATTTTCAGTGTAGCATAAGCCTCTCACAGCAACAACTCTCCGTGCCCGTGAGCAAGTTATTGTCAGCGGTTACACGTAAAGGGTATACTAGATGTTAAACACGACATACTAGGGAGGAATTCTATCATGGCTGCACAACAATCATTTTGGCAACGCCTCATCAACTGGTTCCGCGGCAACAAAGCCCCTGCCGCACCAGAAATCACGGTGAAGGACGGTGTCTGGCTGGAACAACGTGACCAAGGCCACTACCGGCTGGGCTTATCCAGCGACGCACTCGAACAGATCGGCGACATTAGCTTCGCCGATCTGCCTATCTTAAGTGAAGACGTTCTGGCCGCCGGCGACGACATTTTAGAAGTCGAGAGCGACAAGGCCGTGGAAAATTTCAAAACGCCGTACGCGGGTACCGTGGTCAAGGTCAATGAAGACTTGGTCAGTGACCCAGCGAAGATCAACAAGAATAAGCAAGCGGACAACTGGGTGCTGGACCTGCAAGTGGTTTAAGCCGTTAGTCAGTCAAGTTACCAACCCGACCGCACTAACGCCGCCGTAACTTAGTGGCCGATGCGTTGAAATCCCAGCCAATTCACGGGAACCGTGTCAACTCATTTCACCCGTCACCGCTTTTAGCCGCTGGTTTAGGGCCTAATTACTGGGAAACTTGGCTGAGTTAAACAAAATATTTACCATTTCCAATTTTTTGGACTACTATGAAGATGAAGCCGGTGGCGTATGCCAGTAACAGAACCGCTGACCCCAATATTCATTTTGGAGGTAATTGGTTATGGCTGTTGTAGAAAAGACTGCTTTATTGGATGAAAAAATGAGTGAAGTATTCGACTGGTCAGATTCAAAGCAACCAGTTCGGGATGCTCTTTGGAACCACTTTATGGAATCCAATGGTCACAACACCGATGAAACTGAAGCTTCGATGAAGGAAATCGACGCTAAGTCCGACGATGAAGTTCGTTCTTACGTAGAAGATAACCTCAAGAAGTAAACCGGCTGTCTCAACCAAAAAATAACCCTGCCCTAGCGGTGGGGTTATTTTTCTTTGGCCTAAATAATTGTCGTCTATGGTGGTGCAAGCTGGCGGCCTCTCGGCTACAAACGTGCTACCCCATAACAACGGCTTAGCCCGTGGTAGCAATTAACCTGGCAAAGAGTCTTTAGCTGTCAAGTGACGTCACTCAGTTTGTTTTGTGATATGGTGAACATGTACAATAATCTTACATACTGGAGGTTTTCAGAATGACTGAACGACTTGATGGTAAAATTGCTCTGGTAACCGGTGGCGCCGCAGGAATTGGTTTGGCAACGGTCAAACGCTTCTTAGCAGAGGGCGCAACCGTGGTTTTCACGGATATTAACGTTAAAGCTGGCGAGAAGGTTGAAGCTGACCTCGATTCACCTAAGGCAATCTTCATGCCCCAAGACGTCAGTCAGGAGGCCGACTGGGAAACGGTCGTCAAGGCAACCCTTGATAAATTTGGGACCATCGACATCCTCTTCAACAATGCCGGTATCTTCCGGCTGATCAACCTGCCAGACATCACAGAAAAACAATGGGATCAGCTCATGAATATCAATGTTAAGGGTGTCTTCTTTGGCATGAAACACGTCATCCCCATCATGGCAGCCAAGAAGAGTGGCTCCGTCATCAACACATCGTCAATTGCTGGACTGGCTGGTTCCCCGCAAGCTACCCTGTACGGTGCTAGCAAAGGAGCCGTTCGCCTGATGACCAAAGACGCCGCTATCGAATATGCTCCTGCTCAAGTCCGGGTCAACTCAGTCCACCCCGGCTTGATTGAAACGGAAATGGCAGATTACGCCTCAGATATTTACGAAGCACCTAAGACTGACCTGGGAAAGATGCACCCACTGGGCCGTTTGGGGAAAGCTACCGAAGTTGCCGCAACCGTGGCTTTCTTAGCTTCTGATGATGCCTCCTTCATCACCGGGGTCGAGATTCCGGTTGACGGCGGTGTGACGGCACAATAAAAAAGCAAATTAAAAAGTTGCGCGCCAAAATTTGGTTACGCAACTTTTTTTAATGCTATTTTTCAAAACAGTTCTGATTCTCGTTATTTTATTCGCCAATTGCAGATGGCCGGCTAACCGCCTTGCATCCTACTCTATTTTCTAGTGAAACTGCCCGCTAACCGCATAGGACTGCAAGTACCGCTGCCCCGTCACCGGATCGATCACCATCCTGGTCAGACTGGTATTGCCGGGCTCGGGCAACGCGGTCGTGGCCGGCGCTGCCAACATCAACAGCGCGGTCGCCTTGATGGTTAGGCCGTGACTGACCACGAGGATGTGGTCGTCGGGATGGTCCACGACCTCCTCGGCCAACCACTGGCCCACTCGCCGTTGCACGTCCAAAAAGGTCTCTCCGCCAACGGTCGCTAAAACGTCCGGCAAGGCTTCCCCCGTCACTGCGTCAAAATCACCAGGGCGCTGGGCCCGTAGCCCTTGAAAATTTGCTCCGGTCCATTGCCCGTAATCGGCTTCCATCAGCCGACCATCGAACTGCGGCAAGACGTCTAGCGTCGCCGTTAAGGCCGCCGTCGTTTGCCGGGTCCGGTGTAAGGGACTGCTGACCAACTGGTCGTAGTGGCTGTTTTGAAGCCATTGTGCCAGGCGTTCGGCTTGCTGCAAGCCGTTGACTGTTAAATGCGTGACCGCACTATCCAATTGTCCTTGCACAACTTGGTCAACGTTGGCTTGCGTTTGACCATGACGCACCCAATCAAAGGTCGTCATTTGCTCACTTCCTAATTTACACGTTCAAATTGCGTTTCAATTTTCCGTCGGCCCTGTTGTAACAGGTAAATCGCCACAATGACCAGAACGGAGCCGATGATCTCGGCAATCGTAATCTTTAAGCTCAAGAATAAAATCGACAAGACAAAGGTCACCACCGGTTGCGTGGCGTCGACGATACTGATAACGTCGGACGGCGCAAAATGCGTGCTGTAGAGGATCAAGGAGAACGGTAAAATGGTTCCCACGATAATCACCGTGGCCATGGACCCAATTAGCGTGCCGGTAATCGGTGGCATGTTCATGAAGACGGGATGGTATAAATTAAAAACCACGCCCGCAATAAACGTTCCCCAGCCTAACACAGTAATCGGCGCATGACCATAGTCACGGACCAACGGCCGGGGTAAAACGACGTAACAAGCCGCCGTGATCCCAGAACCAATGCCCCACAACAGGGAGTCAACGGGAATCGCCAGCTGGGTGATGTCTCCGCGCGTAATGGCTAAAAAGACCCCGACTAAGGCGACCACAAAGGCAATCAAGTCGCTGCGCAATGGCCGCTCGTGTTTGAACAACAGGCTGCCCAGCACGATAAATAGTGGACTGAGGTACTGCAGAATCGTGGCTGCCGCAGCATTTCCTGTCTGTACGGCAATGTAGAACGTCAGCAGGTTCGCCCCCAACCCAATCAAAGCATAGGCGACGATCCACCCAATTTCTTGCCAACTCTTAAAAATCGTAAACGTCTTTTTTCCATACAATACCAAACTAATCAACAACAAAATAATGCCGGCACCCATGGTTCGTGCAGATAAGAACCAACTGGTCGGAATTGACTGGCCTTGTGAAATGAACTGCAGGACGGTTCCGGAAATCCCAAACATGGCCGAAGCCACGGTTGCCCAGAAAATTCCCTTCATGACATTTTCAGCCGGCGCACCTAAATTCTTCAAACCCGATAAATCCTTTCTCTCTCATACCCGTAACGATATGCATCATAATTTTCCTATTTTACCGGAATATCATTAGAATTCGGCGGCAAAATGGGCGTTGCTTAAAAAATATTTTCAACACTGCGGCGGGGCCCTGCTGATGTCCTTACACGCGAGCTTCGCGTAAACTCAACAGCATCCCCGCTACACCTAATTATCCCAGTGAATCATTGCGGATAAGCTTAGTCAGATAACCTAATTTGTCGAAAAATAGTTCAGATTAGTCAGTTTCTCGGAAAACCACAATGAGGCCAGGGCAATTGCCCTGACCTCACGGTGATTTTGCGTGTTCACTTTTGTTGACTCTTGAGCCATATAGCTGACATCACGGGCAAAAACGTATTGCAACACAGCAACACTCCGTTAGCCGTGAGTGAAGTGAAATCTAGGCTCAGCCGGGGAATTTATCGGCGAATTTTGCTGATAAATTGGTGACTTTAAGACGGCGTTCTTCCGGCTTAAAGCAAGGTCCGCGACCGCTCTTTGGCTCGGACCGGTCTTCCCCAGCGTTCCAGCCTAGACTTTCACGTAACGGTAAGGCAATCAGGTCAACTCACCATTGTTGAAATTCGCTTTAAGCTGTGTGGTCCACTTTGCGGGCCCAGAGGTCGCCAATCAGCTGAATGGCGAAGACCAGGACCAAGATGATCAGCATGGCCGCAATCGTCACGTCGTTTTCAAACCGACTGTACCCAACGTTGATGGCCAAGTTCCCGAGGCCACCACCACCGATAGCTCCGGCCATGGCGGTCAGGTCGATCAGACTGATCAACGTGAGGACTGACGAGCGAATGATGTCTGGTAAGCCTTCACGCAGGTAGACGCGGAAGATGATGGCAATTGGGCCAGAGCCGACTGACTCAGCCGCTTCAATCACGCCACGGTCCACTTCTGACAAGGCATTTTGAATCTGCCGCGCGTAGAAGGGTGCGGAACCAATAACCAGTGGGACGATAGCCGCGGTCGTCCCAATTGCCGTGCCGACAATCAGCCGGGTCAGTGGCGCAATCACGGCCAGTAAGATAACGAATGGAATCGACCGGCACAGGTTGACGATTTTATCAAGAATGTTATAAACAACGCGGTTCTCCAAGATGCCGCCTGGTTGGGTCACAATCAACCCGACCCCGATGGCCATCCCGATGATGCCCGCTACAACCGCCGTGATAAACGTCATGTACAGCGTCTCGCCCGTGGCCTGCACGAACTCGTCTTTCATGGTTACTGCATTAGGAAAATATTTCGCAATAAAATTCAATTAGGCCACCTCCGGATCTGTGGGTTGTAACTGCGTCACGGAAATTCCCGCGTCCTGGCAATATTGCCAAGCGGCGGACAGCTTGTCGGGTTCCCCAGTCATGACGACGATTAGGTTACCCAGCGGCGTGTCTTGCAGGATTTCGACGTTCCCGTATAAAATGTTAGACACCACGCCGTAGCGTTTGTACAATTCGGTAATCAACGGTGCGTCGGTGCTGGCACCCACGTACTGGAGTTGGACCAGCCGGTGATGATCGTCGAGGCCCAACGTCCGCGCTTGTTTGAAAATCTTCTCGCGGGCTTGATCCACTTGCGTCGCCGTGTTGATAAAGTCTTGGGTCAATGGCTTTTCCGGGCGACTGAAGATGGTGACCAAATCACCGCGTTCGATGATTTCGCCGGCGTCCATGACAGCCACCTTGTTGCAGATTTCCTTAACGGCTTCCATTTCATGGGTGATGAGGACCACGGTCAAGCCGAGTTCGCGGTTCAAGCGTTTCAACAGTTCCAAAATGGATGACGTGGTCTTGGGATCCAGCGCGCTGGTCGCTTCGTCACTGATCAGAATCTCTGGGTCATTGGCCAAGGCCCGGGCAATGGCGACTCGTTGCTTTTGCCCCCCGGAAAGCTGAGCGGGATAGTCCGCCGCCTTTTCCGTTAAGCCAACTAAGTCCAGTAAATGGGCCACTTTTTCTTGGCGTTCCTCATGGGACAAGTCGCCGCCCTTTAAGGGATAGCCCACGTTGTCCGCAATCGTGCGTGACGCCATCAGGTTAAAGTGCTGGAAGATCATCCCAATCTTGGTGCGTGCCACCCGGAGTTCCTTAGGCTTGAGGCCCAAAATATCTTGACCATTAACTTCCACCGTACCGGCAGTTGGCCGTTGAAGGCGGTTAATGACCCGAACCAGCGTACTCTTCCCGGCGCCGGAATACCCGACGACCCCGTAAATGTCCCCCCGTTCTACGGTGAGTGACACGTTTTTCACGGCCGTAACGGTTTGGCCCTTGTTGTGGAAGGTCACGTCGATATCTTTTAATTGAATAATCGCTTCATTAGTCACAGACTCATTCTCCTTACTCGCCAATGCCGGCAGTTTCAGTGTTCACGGACGTACTGTTTACCAAGCTGGTACAGACAACCCGTTGTAGTACTTCTTGATTAATTTCTTCGTTTGTTCAGACTGGTAAGCCTTCACGATCTTCTTGTAGGTCTTGTTGTTCTTGTCCGCCTTGTTCGTAGCAATGATGTTGATGTACGGAATCGACGCCTTGTTCAGCTTTTCCTTGTAAATGGTTTCGCTGTTGGGCAGCTTGGCTTCAGCCGCAAATTCATTGTTGATAACGGCCCCGGCAGCATCACTCAGAGAACGTGGTGTTTGCGCAGCGTCAACTGGCGTAATCTTCAAGTTCAACTTGTTTTGCGTAATGTTCTTCGGTGTTGGCAATGCCAGCTTGTTGTTGATCTTGATCAGCCCAGCCGATTGCAGTAAGTGTAAGGCCCGACCTTCGTTGGTGGAGTCATTAGGAATCGTGATTTGGTCGCCCTTCTTGATGTCAGCAACGCTCTTGACCTTCTTGGAGTACAACCGCAGTGGCGCGCGCATGGTCTTCCCGATAGACACGATGTTGGTCTTGTGTGCCTTGTTCCATTGTTGCATGAAGTAGGTGTGTTGGAACGAGTTGATGTCAACTTCGTGGTTGGTCAACGCGGCGTTAGGCTGGTTGTAATCCGTAAACGTCACCAGCTTGATGTTGACGCCTTGCTTCTTCAGCCGCTTTTGAATTGGTTTCCAAATCTTTTCATCGGACCCCATGATGCCGACCTTTACCGTCTTTGAACTGCTGGATTTGCCGCAGCCAGAAACAATCAACAGTGGAATCAATAACAATAATAACCAACTAAAATGCTTAAATGATTTCTTCATACCCAATAATCCCCTTTATCGATTAAATTCTAAGTTTTAAGCTAAATGCCGCGATTGACACTGTGACCAAAAGAAAAAGTCCGCTCCTAAATTAATAGAAACGAACTTCGTCGTGGTACCATTCTAAATTCAAGTCAGGTACGAATACCCAGCTCCTCATTAACACTCGCCAGCTTGCGCCTTGAAGTGCGTGCACGATAATGAGTGCCGGACATTACCGCCTCATCTCGAAAGACTCAGCGATACCAATTCATTTCAGGCCATCTTCGCCCCGCCGTGGGTTACCCGCTTGCAGCAAAACACGGGCTCTCTTCAAACCATTGACGGTGGTTACTCTCCTGATCACATTGTTTTTTCAATCGTTTAATTTATCTGTAAGTCTAATGCAACTTTAATCGGGTGTCAAGACAAAGTTGCGATAAATTTATTCATAATGAATCGCGTAATACCGGCATTCCCTTACCCATGTCCCCCAGAAACCATTGGTGGGCGAAATAACTTTCTCACCTAAATTTCACTTAGTCGTCGATGATTTGCTCGCGTAACAAGCCCGCGGCTAAGAGAAACATGTGGGTGACGACCGGACCGACAAAGCTGAAGCCCCGGCGTTTGAGGTCTTTTGCCACGGCGGTCCCGATGGTCGACTGGTTGGTCAGCTCATCGCGGGTCACGGCCGGCAATAACAGTGGCGTCCCCTGAACGAACTGCCAGAGGTACTGGCTGAAACTGCCAAATTCGCGCTGCACCTGCACCAGCGCCCGGGCATTGTGAATCGTCGCGCGAATCTTGCGACCATTGCTGATCATCGCCGGGTCACGCGCGATGCGCTCACCGTCGAGCTCGTCTTCAAAACCGGCCACGCGCTGCGGATCCATTCCCGCAAATAACCGCCGGTACACCGGCAATTTGCTCGCAGCCGCCTGCCAGCTGAGCCCCACTTGAAACACGCCGACCGTCAGGAGCTCGAACAAGACGTGATCATCATGCGTTGGCGTTCCAAAGTAAGCTGAGTATTCCTGCGTACCGTTGCTGTCCCAAACCTGGCCGTCGTCGGGTCCAATCGCCATGTTGCCATCCCCTCTCTTTCATCCATGATACCAGAAAAACTGGGGAAAGCGATATGATCAAGAGTGTGACAACAGGCGGTTAACTGGCGAGCATTAACGGCGCTCGGCGGATAATCCTGATTCTGGATTATTTGTCTAGCGGTGTTAAGCGGAACCAGTTGCCTGTTGGCGCACGTTTCGGCTATGAGGCCAGAGACGTGCGCCATCGACTCAAAGCGAGAGCGAGGCCGAGACCGTCTCTCAGGCTTGGTCCGGTCCGCACACCGCCTCATTACTTGAGATAAGCATACTTATAACTCCACTGCGTTCCCGCTGTGTTGTGGATAATGCCGTGAACGTCAGAACGCGTCAGGTAGGCGTAGTTAGCCTGATACAACGGGGTGAAGCTTTGCGTCTTGTTTAACAACTTGGCTGCTTGGACCATGTCTTGCCAGCGGGCTTCATCGTTGCCGGCATCCTGGTTTTGCGCCTTGTCGATCAATGCATCATAGCGCTTGTTCGACCATTTCCCGTAGTTCAGTGAGTTCGAGCTGACCGGAATCTGGAGGAAGGAAATCGGGTCGTTGAAGTCGGCTCCCCAGTGGGACAGGTACAAGTCAAAGTCGCCGCTAGTCGAACGGGACTGGGCCACGGAAGCCGGGACGTTTTGAATCTTCAGGTTAAAGCCCTTCAGGTTCTTTTCCAGCGCGCCCTTCAGGTACTGGGTCACGGTGCTGGCCGCGACGTCATCGTTGCCGGCCATGATGCTTAGGTTAACTTCCTTGACGCCCAGTTGCTTCAAGCCAGCCGCCCATTTCTGCTTGGCTAACTTAGGATTGTACGTCGTGGTATTCTTGACCGCCTGTTGCTTGGCGAAGTCCTCACCCGTCTTCGGGTCGTTCGCCAAACCACTGGCTACGAACCCCGTCGGCGTCACGGAGCCATCCCCCAAGACTTTCTTGGTCAGCTGGCTACGGTTGATGGACAACGCAATGGCCTGGCGAATGTTTTGGTTGCTCATGATCCGCCGTTTAGCCTTGTCGGCGTCTTGGAAATTGTATTTCAAATGAATCACGATGGAGTACGGATATTGCTGGAACTCTTTGTCATTCTTGTAGTTCTTCACCTGCTCGTTGGACAGTTGGGCAAAGTCCAGCTTCTTGTTTTGATACAGGCTCAACCCCGTCTGTGGATTAGTGACGACTTGGTAATTGATCTTGTGCAGCTTCACCACTTTGTGATCCCAGTACTGGTTGTTCTTGACGAAGGACCAGGTGTTGCCAGTCCCGTTCCAGCCCTGAATCTTAAATGGCCCACTGTAGACCATGTACTCGGACTTGGTCGCGTATTTCTTCCCGTACTTGTCGACCACCTTTTGATTTTGCGGGGCAAACAGCGGGTACGCCATTAAAATTTTAAAGTAAGCGATTGGCTTGTCCAGTTGGACCACGACCGTCTGTTGGTTCTTGGCGTGAATCCCAATGGTACTTGGCTTAGCCTTGCCCGCGATGATCTTGTCACCGTTCTTGATACCAGAAAACATGGTCATGTAAGACGACTTGGTCGATGGCGTCAGCGTTCGCCGCCAAGAATAAACGAAGTCCTGCGCAGTAATCTTATCGCCGTTACTCCACTTCGCGTTGTCACGAACGTGGAAGGTCCAGGTCTTCTTATCCTTGGAAACGCTGACCTTGTCCGCCAACCCAGGCGCCACCTTACCGTTCTTGCCTAAGCGATAAAAACCTTCAAACACATTCCCCGTCTGGCCATAACCGGTGGCCTTAGCCAGGTCGATCGTATCAAGTGCCGCGGTCGCTGGCAGCCGCAAGACCTGCTGCGGCTTGGCCGTTGATGACGTTTGTCCACAAGCAGCTAACCCCATGCCTAGTGCGATAACTGCGGCGACTAACCCAATTCCAGTCCATTTTTTCATCAGATAACTGCTCCTTTTTCCTCAATTTTTGGTGTGCAATCCACAAAAATTTTTATTTTGAAGCCAAAAAACGGGTTACCGCCCTCACGACATTCGTGAAAGGGGTAACCCGTTAGACACTGCCAATCTAGATTGGCGCTATGTACTGCTACGGTTTAGCCGGAAGATCACGAATTGAGGTAACGCAAAAAGACACGTTACATTCGCAACATGCGGCCAGTTGTCCTTGAGTTTGGCTAGCGTTCGTCATCATCGTGATCTTCCTCCTTTACTTATTTTTTGTTATTAAGTGAATTGCACAAGATTAAAGTTAACCTAAACCCAGCCATTTGTCAAAGAATAAGTTTTGCTGGCACAAAATTCTCAACAGAGGGTAACATAACGGGGATGAAAACGGTATACTGGAAACAAGTTTAACTAGTAGAAAGGATTTGAACGTATGGACATCGAACGAACGCTAGCTGCACTCACGTTACCCGAGAAGGCCGCTTTGGTTTCAGGAAAAAAGAGTTGGTACACCGCGGCCATTGACCGCTTAGACATCCCCGCTCTCATGATGACGGACGGCCCTTCCGGCTTACGGAAACAGACCGCCGATTCAGGGACCACCAACATCAACGACTCGGTCCAAGCCATCACCTATCCCGCGGCGGCGCTAAGTGCCAGCTCGTGGAATAAAGATCTACTTCACCAATTGGGCGAGCACCTGGGAGACGAGGCTCGCGCCGAACAAATCAGTCTGTTGTTAGGTCCCGGTGTCAATTTGAAACGCTCCCCACTGGGCGGCCGCAACTTCGAGTACCTGTCTGAAGACCCCCTAGTGGCCGGTGAGCTCGGCAGCGCCTACGTTCAAGGCGTTCAATCCAAACATGTAGGGGTCGCCGTTAAACATTTTGCCGCCAACAACCGGGAAAATCAACGCTTCACGGCTTCCAGCGATATGTCCCAACGGACCTTGCGTGAATTGTATCTGCGGACCTTTGAAATCATCGTCAAGTCCGCTCTGCCGGCAACCGTTATGACCTCTTATAACAAAATCAATGGCACGTTGAACTCGCAGAATCGCCGCTTGTTGCGCAGCATTTTACGTGACGAATGGGGCTTCCACGGCGCAGTGATGTCTGACTGGGGGGCCGTCGCCAACAACGTCCAAGCCTTACGCGCCGGTCTTGATTTGGAAATGCCTGGTCAAGGTCAGGCTTCCGTCGACAGCATCATCCGGGCCGTGGAAACTGGCGAGCTGGACGAAGGCACGCTGAACAAGGCCGTTCGGCACCTGCTGCACATCATTGAAAACTGGCTGCCAGCCGCCAAACCCGGCACTTACGACCACGCCGCCCACCACAAATTTGCCCGGCAATTAGCTGACGACAGCATTGTGTTGTTAAAGAACCGACATCACGAATTACCACTGACAGCCAAGGACGCTGGCAATATCGTCGTGATTGGCGAACTCGCCGACCAACCACGCTATCAGGGTTCCGGTAGCTCGCACGTCAATCCGACCAACCTGGTCACCCCACTGATGGCGCTGCAAGACAGCGAACTGACGGCTAACTACTACCCCGGGTATCGTTTAGACCAAAGCGAAACGGACGACAGCTTGGCGCAAGCCGCACTGGAAGCCGCTAAGTCAGCGGATCACGTCATCATTTTTGCTGGCTATCCCGAAAACGCCGAGTCAGAAGGCTTCGACAAGACCTCACTGATGCTCCCTGAAAATCAAGGGGAACTGATTGGTAGCCTCGCCAAAGTCAATGAACACGTCACTGTCGTTTTACAAAACGGTTCTGCCGTTGAAATGCCTTGGATCAACAATGTGGACGCGGTCGTGGAAACTTACCTAGCTGGTGAAGCGGTCGGCGAAGCCACTTGGGATATCATCACCGGGGCTGTCAATCCCTCCGGTCACTTGGCCGAGACCTTCCCCCGGCGGTTGACCGATACGCCGATGGCACCGACCTTTGGCCAAGACCCACATCACGAACGCTATACTGAAGGCGTCTTCATGGGCTACCGGTATTACGACACCCACGAAATGCACGTGCTGTTCCCGTTCGGCCACGGCTTGAGCTACACCACGTTTGAATACACCAACCTGGCCATCACTGAAAACGAGCACGGTGCCACGGTAAGCTTTGAGGTAACCAATACCGGCGACCGCCCGGGCCAAGCAGTGCCGCAACTCTATGTGGCCAACCACGCCTCTCACGTACCAATGCCGACTAAGGAACTGCGCGCCTTCACCAAGGTGGCCGTGGCGCCAGGCGAAACCCAGCCCGTCACTCTCAAGCTCAGCCGCCGCGACTTCAGCTGGTGGTGTGAGGGCAAGGCTCGTTGGCAAGCCGATACCGGCGACTACGAAATCATGATTGGCGATTCCTCAAGAGACATTCGCCTCCAGACCAAGCTGACGATGGACTTCAAGAACTCACCAGCCCCCGTCACCATGGAGACCTACTTGACCACGATTGTCCAAGATCCGCGGTTGCGGGCACTCTTCCAAGCAACCGTCCTGGCACCGAAGTATGCGGGGTCGAATAACTTCTTAGCCGCCACTGACGAAAAAGGTAATCTAGCCTTACTTCAAGATCAAATGTTTCTGAACATGCCGTTGCGCGCAGTCATTGCGCTCGGCGGTCCTGCACCGTTGATTGCTGACTTTATTGCCGCTGCCAACGACCGTACGAAATAGATTTACTTAAAAAGCAGGCGTGACCATCAAGTATTTTGCTACTTGGTAGTCGCGCCTGCTTTTGTCTTACTGCGTTAGCGGCAACACCATATCTAAATGCGGAATCCCGGTCTCCAGGTAAACGTCACTCACCGGTTGAAATCCCAGCGAGGCGTAAAACTGCTGTAGATAGGCTTGCGCTTGAATCACAATCCGCCGGGCTGCTGGATAAGTCGTCTGGGCCGCCTGAATCGCCGTCATGACCAACTCGCGACCCGCGCCATGCCGACGCGCTGACGGGGCCACGACGACCCGCCCGATGCGAACCTGCTGAGGTTCTGGAATCAACCGGGCATAGGCCAACACATGTCCAGCTGCATCCTGCCGAAATAGGTGTTGGGCAACCTGGTCAGCATCGTCTACTTCCTGATAGGCACAGTCTTGCTCCACCACGAATACTGCCACCCGCAGCCGATAGATTTCGAGCAACTCCGTCGTGGTCACCTCAGAAAATGATTTTTGGATAAATTCGCTCATACGTTTCTCGCTAGTTCACGTACTTGACGTGAGGCTGATGATCCAAGGGGTATTCCACGGGCGTATCCCAATCGTTCAGCATTTCATCAGTCAATCGCACGCCCTGTAACTCCTGATTATCATACGGTTCCATGAAGTAAGAGCGTTCGTCCAAGTTCGCGTAGCCCCGGTATTGGGTGTAGTCACTCGTGCCATCGGCCTTTAGTTTGACGCCCTTAGGAATCGTGACGCTGTCCAGAAGGTGTTGTAAGAGGTTCAACGTATTGGGCGTCCCCGTAGTTGGTAAGCTATAATGCTTGTTGTAAACGGTCCGGACAAAGCGTGATGGTGAGGTGTAGTCGCCGGGTAGTCCCAGTGCCCCAGTTCCCGGACCTTGCGTCTTCAGTGAGAAGCCCATGTAGTCATGCAACGGCCGTTCCGCCGCTTGCATCGTACCATACGTGCTAAGGTTTTGCAGATGCCAGCTCAGCTGTGGTGCGTTCGTCATGACCCCCACTGGGTCGTCGATCAAATGCAGGTCTTCACTGGTAGCTTCCAGTACCGCGGTATCCCCGGTCGGGTCACTGAAAATAAAGTGCAACGGCGTGGTCAACCCTAATAACGCTACCGGTACGTCTAAGATCTGAATGTGTTTAACCAACTCCCGCAAGTCGGCCACGCTTTTGGCATTGCCCAGGGCCCAGGCCGTCACGTCATGGGGCGCTAGACCTAATTTATCGGCGGGTGCCGTCTTTTGGTATTGCGCATATTGGGGGAAGTAAAGTGCAGCGACTCCCAGGCCAAATTCATTCACGCCATCCACAAACATGTAGTGGCTCAGATTCCGACCAGCCCCGATAAAGCCGTACTTCGTGGTAAAGTCGCCGGCATCTCCTTGAATCTTTTGGTGGCGGGGCATGAAGACTGGTTGCCCACCTAGTTCAAAAGCAAAGTCCATCGTGCGTGCCAGAAAATGGTCGCCCTGACTATTTTCGTAAGTTAAACTCGTACACATTGAAAATCATCCCGTTTCTAATTTAGTTACTCATTATTCTAACCCTTCAAAATCAATTTTGCACGGATAATCATTGAAACTATAACCAGTTAATTCAGTCCTACGATAAACCGTTTTAGGGGTTATTTTAACGATTACCATCATTAATTTTGCGTGTGCAAGACCATTGTGGGGCAAAATTAACTCACCGTTTTAAGTTGAGCAACTTAATCATCACTTTTGGTGCTATCTCACGCTTTTCCGGTATCTATTTTGCTAGTGGTCGGGTATGCTTACGGGTAGGAAGGTCGCTTCTCGTGGTAATGACGGTTGCGGGTTAGCTTTTCCACTGGCGCAGTTAAACGACAGCATCATGTCAATGAGACCCCCAATCTAAAAGGCAAGTCACAAGGCCTTTTAGCTAGCCGTGTGTCAGGTGACCGCCGTCCTTCCGGAATAGGGACTGGAACCGACCATTCCAGTCTCTTTATTTTGGCCTGGAATAACATCACTCCGCAGCATGGTAGCGAATCGTACTCTCGCCATTCCCGTTGGCGATGACTTGCAACTGGTTTTCGACCTGATCACGCAGCTCGCTCACGTGGCTAATGATTCCGATCATCCGGTGTTGTCCCTCGATTGTTTCTAGTGATTCCAGGGCCGTCATTAAAGCATCCTCATCCAGTGAGCCAAAGCCTTCGTCAATGAAGAGTGCATCCACGTCGACACTCCCCGTGGTCTGCTGAATGACTTCCCCTAACGCCAAGGCCAGGGCTAACGAGGCAATGAAACTTTCCCCGCCAGAGAGCGTGTGCACGCTGCGTTGCTCGCCAACGTGGTCATCATAGACATTGATTTCCAAACCAGAGCGTTTCTTTGAATTAGCTTGCGCCTCGTCGATCACAAACTGATAGCGGCCGTTGGTCAACTGCTTCAGCCGGTGATTGCCGACGGTCAAGATCTGGCGGAGATATGTTTGCAACACGTAGCGCTCCAACCCCAGTTTACTGTTCGGGCCATCCCCGTTGACGACCCCACTCAATTCCGTAAGCTCTTGCGTTTTCTTCAAGGTAGCCGCTTGGTCCGCCACCAGCTGATCCAGTTGGGTGACGCGTTCCGTGTTGTATTCAGCCAAGTTCTGCCGTTGTCGTTGCTGTTCTTGCAGTGCCGTGACTTGTTCTTTAGCCGCCGTCAATTTAGCCTGCGTTTGTTCACGTTGCGGCGCGGCCTGCCCTTGCGTCCGCTTGACCAGCGTGGCGATTGACGTCGCCAACTGGGCCTGGTGCTGTTGAAAGTCTTGTAGCGTTTGACGGTTAGCGCCCAATGTGGGCAATTCCGCGATAGCCGTCGTTACCAGTTGTTCTTGCTCATCGCCGGCTGCTTGAAATTGGGTCAAGAGCTGTTGATGGACCGCTGCTTGGGCCGTGGCCAGTTCCTGTTGGCTCGTTACCAGTTCCTGCTGGGCTTGTGTGACCTGTGTCTGCCGGATTTCCACGGTCTGTTGTGCTTGTTGAACTGCTTGGTTAGCCATGTCTAAGGTCTGCTGATCTTGGGTGATTTGTTGTTGCAATGCCGCCAATTGCCGATCAAAATCCGTGACCGTGGGGGCATCGGCCGGCAACCGCTTGGTCTCGGTCGCAAGTTCCGTTGTCAGCTGGTCTGCCGCAGATTGCCGCTGCTTGGCCGTTTCAGTGGCCTGCGTCAACTGTGTCGCCAGAGACTGCGCATCGGCTTTCAATTGGGCCAGGGCCGTTTGCGCCGCCTGCAGGTCCGCTAGTTGCTGATTATTTTCAGCGATGGCTTGTTGATAAGCTGTCACAGCCGCCTGCTGCACACTAGCCAGTTGCGCTAGCGTAGCCGTTGCGGGTTGGGCCAGCGCCTGTTGGAGGTCACGCAACCCAGTCTGAATGGTCGCTTGCTGCTCAGCGACCCGTTCTTGCTGATTTTTGCATTCAGTTGCCAGTTGAGTCGCCTGTTGTTCGCGCTGCTGGGCCGTCGCTGCTAGTTGCTTGACCTCATCTTCAGAAATGTCTGCGGCCGCCGTCGTTGGCGCTGGATGGGGATGATGTTCCGACCCGCAGACCGGACACGGACTCCCCTCAGTCAGTTGCGCACTTAACAATACGATTTGGTTCCGCAAGAATTCTTGGTTCTTCGCTTCAGCTAGTGCGCGTTGTTGCTTCGCTGTTGCAGCGGCCGCATTGGCCTGCATCGTCAACGCCTGTTGCTGGGTCGTCAATTGCGCCTGATTTTTCGTCAACTCCTGTAATGTCGTCAACTGCTGTTGCTGTTGATCCAGTGTCGCTTTTTGCTGCGCCAAGGTATTTTGGGTGGCATAAATCGTTGCCTGTTGGTCCACGACCTGTTGTCGCCGGACTTGGGCCGTTTGATTCTCTGTGACTGCGGTTTGACTAGTCGTCACCTCCGCCGTAGCCCGTTGGACCGCCACCTGAGCTTGCTCACGCTGCTGTTTTAAGTCAGCTACACGTTGATAGACCGGAACCAAAGCCTGCTGTTGGGCCAATTGGGTATTGGCTTGCTTGAGCTTGGCCACCAGTGGTTGTTGACGGGTCTGCTCCTGTTGGGCAGCCGCCAGTTGGACCTGGGCTTGACTCAACTGATCTTTGGCAGTTTGTTGCTGGGTCTGCCGCTGGGCCACGGTTTGAGTTGCCCGTTGGCGTTGCTGCCATTGCGGCTGGAGTTGTTGGGTCCACTCCAACTCGGCGATTCGCTGCTTGAGTTGCGCCATCGCCGGTTCCTGCGTGGCCAGCGTCTGTTGTTCAGTACGCTGCTGAGCCAATTGCTGCTGGTCTTGCAAGAATAGCCGTTCTTGTTCATCTTGGCGGACCAAATCACTGTGGGCCTGATCAGCGGCTTGTAGCTTCTTTTGCACGGTGGCAACTTCTTGTTTAGTAGTCGCCTGTTGGCTAGCCATTAAGGTCAGAATCTCAGTCGTTTGTCGATTAGCCAGGAGATCTTGAGCGTGTGCCTGGTTGGCTGGCGTCCATTTCAATTCACCGAGCAACCGGTCTTGGGTCGCCGCAGTCTGGCGATTGGCGGCCTCATTTTGCTTGAGTTGGCGCTTTAGTTGGTCCGTCCACCGGGCAAAAATAGTCGTGTTGAACAGTTGCTCCAACACCGCTGCCTTGTCTTCGCTAGGCGCAATCAAAAAGCGCCGGAATTGGCCTTGAGGCAGCAACACGATTTGGGCAAACTGTTTGCCGTCCATCTGCAAGAGATTTTGCAGGTAATCGCGGACCTGGCCTTCCTTGGTCAGCTGGGTCACTTCATCTTCTCCAGCAAAAACCGTGAGCGTCACGCTAGCCGCGGCTTCGTGGACCCCAGTTCCCCGCTTTTTGGCCAACGTTTGGCTAGGCTCGCGCACAATTTCGTAGCGCCGCTCGCGGTGCGTGAAGGTAAACGTGACCCGCGTGGTGTCCGTCATCGTGGCAAAGTCTGAACGCATGGATTTGGCCTCGCGGTCGACGCCTGAGGTCTGATTGAACAGGGCATAGCACATCCCGTCAAAGATGGTGGTCTTGCCACTCCCGGTCTTGCCACTAATCAAAAACAACGGTGTCGCGGCAAATTTGGTGAAGTCGATGGTCGCATCCCGATAAGGACCAAAATATTCCAGATGTAAGGTTACTGGGCTCATTGTTGTTCCTCCTCCTTTTCCGCACGCTGTAAGGCCTGCTTGGCCCAAGTCAACTGCTGGTCACTCAAGTCGTGCTGCGTGACCTGGGCAAAGAAATCACTCAGAAGCGTCACGGGGTCTTGTTGGACCTGGTGCACGTCCAAAGTTTCTGGTGTCACCAGCAATTGGTTGACCCGATTTAACTCAATCACCCGCGGAAACCGGGTCTTCAGTCGTTGCATCACGTTGGTAATCGGCGTGGTGTCCGTCAGGTTCACGGCGATAAAGTCCTCCGGCGTCACTGGGTAAATGTGATTGGGGTCCATTAAGTGATCAAAACTATCTTCCAATACGACCAAGTCATGCCACGGTTTCAACGGCTTAAAGGTCACGGTTACCGGTGTCGTGTCGGTATCCACAATCCACACCCCTTTGGTATCCGCAGCCTCACTGGTCGAAAATTTCAGCGGTGAGCCACTGTATTTGACAGTCGGTTCATTTTGCAAGGCCTCTTTACGATGTAAATGTCCCAACGCCACGTAGTCAAATGGGGCCAGTAAGTCCACGGGGACGGCATTCAAGCCCCCTACTTGAACCTGCGTTTCTGAATCTGTATGTTGACTACCGGCCGCAAAGAAATGGGCGATCAAGACGTGTCTTTTGTCTGGCGCAAATTTTTCCTGCATTGCCGCCACTAACCGTTCCATCGCTTGATTGACGGTGCGAATCTTATCGTCATCAAAGAACTTTCGAGCAGCGATTGGTTCAAAATACGGCAGTAAAAAGAACTGCGTATCGCCCAGTGTCACTGGTTTTAAGACGTCTGCTAATTTGGTCCGTAAGAAAAAGTCGGTGCTCGAAAACCACTCGGCCCCGTAACCCAACCGCACGCCGGAATCATGATTACCACTGATAGCCAGCAGCGGAAATTTCTCGTGGCGGTTCAAGTCCACCAGCATCTTCGTCAATGCCGTCACGGTCGGTTCGCTGGGGAGTGCGCGGTCATAGAGGTCGCCCGCAATCACGATGGCATCCACGTGCTCGGCCACCGCGATCGCCTTGATCTGCCGATAGGCCTCCTCTTGTTCTGGAATCAAATCATAGCCGTGAAGCTTTTTGCCAATATGCCAATCCGCTGTATGTAAAAATCGCATCGTCCTGCCCTCTCTCTACTTATTCTCTGGCGCCCAATCACAACTCACCAAATGGTCATTCACCATACCCACCGCTTGCAGAAAGGAATAAACGGTGGTGGGCCCCACGAACTTGAAGCCGCGTTTCTTCATTTCTCGGGAAATATGCTGTGCCAGATCCGTCGTTGCCGGCATCTGATCAGCCGACTGAATGGCGTGGCGGATTGGTTGCCCACCGACAAAGGCCCACAGCCACGTCGCAAAGTCAGGACCAGCCGGCCAATTTAAAATGACCTGGGCGTTGTTGACCGTGGCTTCGAGCTTCCGCCGATTACGAATGATCTCAGGGTCAGTCAACAAGCGTGCAATGTCTGCGGGGGTCATGGCCGCGACTTTGGCGATATCAAAATCGTAAAAGTCCCGGCGAAAAGCAGCGCGCTTATTCAGTACCGTTTGCCAGCTCAACCCAGCCTGATAGGTCTCTAGGCAGAGTAGCTCAAAGATCTTCTGTAAATCGTGTTGCGGCCGACACCATTCTTCATCGTGATACCGTTCCATCACCGGTGAACCCGTTGCCCAATCACATCGTTTAACCATGACGATTCCTCCCATTTTCTGTTAAATCTACTATACCAGATTCCAATTCAAAGACCAAACAAACGTTCGATTTATTATTTTATGAAAGCGACACCAATGCCGCAATCAGTGGTTTATTCATCTGATATTTCCTCAATTAATTTTGCTTGACCCTACGCAACTAATGGCCTATGCTATTGTAAACATGACATGTTTTGGGGAATAGAGGAGGTTATCATCATGCGTAGAACACACCATCTCAAGGCGCGCTCACTGATTACGGCCGTTGCGGCAGCCTTAATCGTGGCACCCGCCATCACCACTAGCACCATCACGGCTTCAGCTGCCAGTGTGACCCCGTCTAGTGCATTGCTCAAAAAATCCAAGGGCTACTATCAAAAGCACGCCAAGACGCTGGGCAAGAAATACAAGTTAGCTTATGATGCACAGACCGCCTTGAAGAAAAACGGCAAGACCACGGTGTACGTGAACACCAAGGATAAGACGCTCAAGAAGAGTGTTACCACCGCGATGGCTTACTGGAACAAGAAGCTGGGCAAGAAAGAATTTACTGTCGGCACCAAGAAAAAGCACAATCTGACGTTCTCCGTCTCCAAGACCACCCCTACCAAGAGTGATCAAAGTGACGCGTGGTGGACGCCTGCTAAGAAGCAGTTACAGATTCGGCAATCATTTTACACCGCCGAAAAGCAAAATATCGGCGTGGCCATGACCAATCAGCTCAACGACGCCTTTTACAAGCAATACGCTGGGAAGATTGAAGCGAAGGCCAAGGCTAACCTGATGGCTGAAGGTATCTCTGCCGACGACAACGAGTACCAGACACTGTTCAATCAGGAAGCCGGTAAGGTCGAGACGAGTTTACCAGAATACGCCGTTTTGAAAAAAGACGTGACTCTGGTGAAGAATAAGCTCGCCAACGAAGGCCGCATGTACGAATACGCCAGCACGATCGCCCATGAACTGGGGCACGTGATGGGACTTAATCATTCACCGAATAAGAAAGATTTAATGTACTTTGAAAGCGGTAGTAGCAACGTTTACAGCTACAAGAAAGTCAAAGCTGGTCTGTCCAAATACACACCAGTGACCAAGACCGATAAGAATCGCGCCAAACTCGCGCTTAAAATTTATGTGGCTGTTCACTGATCAACTCCGTAAAAAGTTGCCAATCGTTTTCTCGTTGGCAACTTTTTTTCTGCAATCGAACTGTAATCAATTGTAAATTGTCCGTAACCTCCTCGCAAGTCAGACCGTGTACAATGGACCCAAAGACTGAGGAGGATATCATTCATGCAAATTAAGTTTCATAAATTAGGGGCCGGTTTGGCCGCTGCAGCTGCTGTTTTGGCCGTGGGTATCGGTTTGAGCACAACTAGCGCACAAGCAGCCGGTAACAAAGTTGCGGATGTTTCTCAATACCAAGGAAATATCAACTGGAACAAGGCGTCCAAGGACTTAAAGTACGCCATCATTCGTGTACAACACGGGAGCAAGGGCGACGCTGGCTACATGGTCGACAGCAAGCGTAACGTCAACGCCAACGGTGCCTACAAGGCGGGCGTGCCATTCGGCCAATACATGTTTGCCGAATTCACGAGTGTGAAGGATGCCAAGCAAGAAGCCAAGGACTTCTACAAGCGGAGTAACGCGCACACGAAGTTCTTCGCTTTGGATGAAGAAAAGCGGATGCCAAGTGCCACTAAGTCCGAACAAACTTACGTTAATGCCTGGTTGAAGACCATGCGGAGCTTAACGGATAAGCCTTTGATCATGTATGCTGGTGAATATTACGCCAACTCACATAACTTGGACTTCTCTAAATTTGACGGTTCTTGGATCGCCAAGTACAGTTCCACTAAGCCTAAGGTTTCTGGTACGTCCATCGACTTGTGGCAATACACCAGTACGGGACGGGTCTCCGGTATCAGCGGTAACGTTGACTTGAACAAGATTCAAAACAATTCCGTGGTCAAGAGCTGGTTCGCCGGTGCCGCCCATACTACGCCTAGCTACTACAGTAGTGTGAAAAACGTGACTGGCATCAAGATCGACAAGAACGTTTATGAATACAACAGCACGTTGTTCACAAAGAACAAGCGAAGCACCAAATTGACTGCCGGTAAGAAGGTTGCGGTCAAAGCCATCACCAAGAACAGCAAGAACGCTTACCGTTTCCAATTGAACAACGGCAAGTACGTGACTGCTAACAAGGCATTCGTGACGACTTACTAAAATTAAATTTAACTGTTTTAAGGACAGCGACTTCGGTTGCGGTCCTTTTTTCGTATCACCTAAAGATTGAAAGTAACATTTACGCGTTAACACCCGAAACGACAGTATCCTGTCCATATAAACTTAGTCAAACCAGGAGCCTGCGTCAGCCAGAAATTCCGCCTGCTATGAGGGACACCTCCAGCCAAAGGGCGGGCTTCCAGTTCGCTTTGAAGCCTGACAAAATCAGTCAGTCTCCAAAGTCGCCCCACGCTGTAGGCTGAGAAAAGACCTCAGCCAACACCGTCGACACAGCTGGCTCCATCTCTGGCTGTCTCCGGCGGGTTGGTGATTATCAATAACACTGTGTTAGGAATCAACCGCTAGAATAGCTGCCGTCTAGGGCTAAGCCGACTTTTACTGGCAAGCACTTCTGCAGCCGAGAGTCCGCCAACTATGGGTTCAGCCGTGGGAGTTGTTTTAGCGGCGTGATTCATGCCGCTTAGACAACTGGCGTCTTTGAGACGCGACCTTCGGCTCAAAACGAGGCCGAGACCGTTTTTCAGGCTCGGTCCGGTCCGCCCACTGCGTTCCAACCCATAGTTGGTGGACGGTAGGCGACCAGTCCTCACTACGAAGCTGTAAACGATTGATTTTTTCGCCATCAGTCGCGTGGTGACTATGCTTCTAGCTGATTCTTATCTTTCTTGTCTTTAGGTATCACCATCTCCGCAAAAGAATCTTTAGTGAGTGACTCTGTAAGCGGTTAATTTATGCTAAGATTAATTTAATCATAACCCTTGGGGGAATTCTCATGAACGGTTTACTCTTAGTCAATTTAGGCTCACCCGCTTCGCCCACCACGGCGGACGTGCGCCAATACTTACGCCAATTTCTCAGCGACCGCAACGTGATTGAAATGTCGCCTGCCCTATGGCAACCACTGTTGCGCGGCATCATTTTGCCCACTCGTTCCTGGCGCTCGGCGACCTTCTATCAACATATTTGGACCCAGGAAGGCTCACCTCTGATTGTGTACACCCAACGAATGGCGCAACAAGTTCAACGACTGTTGCCAGACTGGCAGGTCGCCTACGCCATGACGTACGGCCAACCCGCGATTGGACCGGCGTTAACCCAGTTAGCACAAACCTGCGATCACATCGTCTTACTGCCGCTTTTCCCACAGTACACGCAAAGCACGCATGGCGGTATTTTTCAGCAGGCTCAAGCTACTGGTGTACCCGTCACCACGGTTCACCATTTCTACGACCAGCCAGCCTACCTCGACCTCTTGGCGGATCAAGTCTGGCACGCCTATCAACAGGCCGATTACGATGCCGTCTTATTCAGTTACCACAGCATCCCTAGCGCCATGGTTCGTCACGGTGACCCCTACCCGACGGAGTGTCAGGCCACCACACAAGGCGTTTTGGACCGTCTGCCCGACTTGCCCGCCGACAAGGTCCAGACGGTCTATCAATCTAAGTTCGGCCCGATGCCGTGGCAGAAGCCTTACTTGAAGAACACGCTGATGCAGCTAGTCGAGCTAGGCAAACGCAACGTCTTAATTGCGACACCGTCTTTCGTGGCCGACTGTCTGGAAACCTTAGAAGAAGATTACGTTCAAAACTACCAAACGTTTAAGGCCAGTGGCGGCGACAATTTCCAGCTGGTTCCGCCGATGAATGACGACCCGCGGTTCAGCCGGTTTCTCGCTGATTTAGCGCAACAGCGACTCACTCAAGTGGGTGATGCCCATGCCTGAACCCACGCGGCCCAGTTTGGATGAAGTCAATCGTAGCGTGCCGGTACCTAGCGTCTATGAGACGTCATTTTTCCAGAAATTTCTCGCTTATAGCGGGCCCGGTGCGTTGGTGGCTATTGGCTATATGGACCCCGGCAATTGGTTGACGTCGCTGGCGGGGGGCAGCCAGTATCGCTATCAACTGTTGGCAGTCCTGGTCATGGCGATTTTAGTCGCGATGTTCATGCAGGATTTGGCCATCAAGCTCGGCGTCGTGGCCCGTCAAGATTTGGCTCAAGCAATCGCGGCCCAGGTTCCCACACCCGTGCGTATCACGCTGTGGCTGCTCAATGAGGTGGCGATGATGGCGACCGATCTGACCGGGGTCGTGGGCACGGCCATCGCCTTGAAATTACTCTTTGGCTTGCCGCTGGTCTACGGCATCCTACTGACAGTGGCCGACGTGCTGATTGTCCTGTTGTTTTTGCACTTCGGCATTCGGCGCATCGAATTCATCGTGTTGGTGGCGATTCTCACCGTGGGGCTGATCTTTGCCATCGAGGTCTGGCGCGCCCAACCCGTGCCGAGTGCGATTGCTCGCGGTTTGGTCCCTTCGCTCAGCCTCCTGACCAATCATGAAAAATTGATTCTCAGCGTCGGCATTATCGGCGCGACCATCATGCCCCACAACCTTTACTTACATTCGGCCCTCGCCCAAAGTCGGCGCTACGACGAGCACGACCCGGCGCAAGTCACCGAGGCGTTGCGGTTCGCCCGCTGGGATTCTACCGTCCATTTGATTGCGGCTCTGATCATTAACGCCTTACTCTTGATTCTCGGCGGCACGCTATTCTTTGGCAAAACGGGCCAACTTTCCAGTCTGCAGGCCGTCTACCAGGGCCTGAAAAATAGCGCCATCGTCGGCACGTTGGCTAGTCCGCTCATGAGTTGGTTGTTCGCGTTGGCCCTCTTGATCACCGGGCTGATTTCGTCCATCACCAGCACCCTGTCCGGACAAATCGTGATGGAAGGCTACATCCACATTCGCTTACCCTTGTGGCAACGGCGCCTGCTGACACGTTTCGTAACGCTAGTGCCCATCATCTTGATTGGCTGGGCGGTCGGCTTTAACGACCACACCTTTGAAAGCCTCATCGTCTACGCTCAGGTGGTCTTGAGCATTGCGTTGCCATTCACCCTTTTCCCACTGATTCATTTGACGGACCAGTCGCCGCTAATGGGCAACCACGTCAACCGCCGCGCAATCGCAGTCATCGGGTACGGCTTGACGGCGGTGATCACCGTGTTTAACCTGCAATTATTACTCTCTGTTTTTTCTTAAAATGCCATACAAAAGCGCGTCTGGGCCATTTGTCCAAACGCGCTTTTATATGGCATTTTAACTCAGTGAAACGGGTAGCCGGTTGCGTCTATCCCAACGCTGTGACCACTTGCAAAGTCGCTGAGAAATAATTCTTCTTTTCAATCGATTTTGGCAGTTGCTTAGCCGTCTTCTTTTTCAGGGACGTGCGCTTCATCACGCGCGCCGCGTAGTTGACCGGCGCGGTAAACGCGGTGTTCTCGTAGGTGTTGACCGCTTTGCCGCCGAGCGTGTAGACCGCCTTGATCTTGGCCTTCCGGTTGTAGAAGGTCAGTTGCTTGAGCAGCGCTTTTTTGGTCACGCTGTCATGTTTGATCTTATAAGTCTGGGCTAACCGCCACGGCACCCGGCAAGCATTGTAGCCAACTTGATTATCCGTGCCCGATTCAATGGCATACGGCTGCACGGCCTTGAGCTTCAGGCTCTTACCTGTCACGAAAATGAAGTCTGGAAACAAGCCCGTCTTGTGCCGCGCACTCAGCTTCTTAACTGCGGTTTGACTGCGTTTAGCCACCTTGTTCCAGAAGCTATCGTGGGTGTATTTCGCAAACGTCTTGAAGTACCCCGTCATCAAATCCGCCGTCCGCAACTTACTGCGGTCATAAGCACTCGTGGCCCAATTACCCATAGTTGGCAGTAAGGTCGTCGGGTTGATTTCCTTTTGCTTGATGGCCTTCAAAAGCTTCTTGGCGGCCGCCTTGTAATTGACCTTTTTACTACCCCACTTCTTGTCGGCTAAAATCAACGCATAGGCAATGTCCAAATCTCCATCGGTCGCCGAATTTCGCTGCTGGCCGGTACTGGTCAGCTTGCCGCCACGCTTGGTCTGTTGCCACTGCATCAACGGGACCTTGCTGGATACCCGGTGAGCACGGTAGTATTTGTAGAACTGGTTAAACGTGCTCCGCGTATTGACGCCCTTCTTAGCCGCCAATACGGCCGCTAACATGCCGTAACCCTGGCCCTCAGATAAAGCGGTCGTGGCTCCTTGGCCGTTGTTGGACTTGACATACTTTTGGGTCTTGCCGCCCACATAAGCCTTCCGCCACTGCTTATACAGCGTGGTGGCAGACGCCGCGTGCGCCGACATCGGTTGGGACAGCGCTAAGCCGCCAACCGTCAAGCCACACAACACCGCCATACCAACGATTAATTTATGTAAATGCATACTGGTAACTCCTTTCGCTATTCATACGTTCATTATACCGCGCACTGAAATAAAAAGGACTGTGACCACCGCCACAATCCTGGAATAACGTTGCTATTTAGTTTTTGCCTCATCCGTGAAGATTTCCTTGGCAATATTGAAGGCAGACCACGCTTTAGGCCAACCCACGTAGAAGGATAAGTGGGTAATAACTTCGGCAATCTCGTCCTTGGTGATGCCGTTGCCCTTGCCAATCTTCAGATGTGCTGGAAGTTGTTCAAAGTTGCCCGCAGAAATCAATGCAGAAATCGTAATCAAACTTCGTTGGTGCGCGGATAATTTATCCTCGCGTGACCAGACTTGACCGAATAAGACATCGTCATTGAGTTCAGCAAACTTGGGCGCAAAATCACCTAAGTTGTCCCGACCAGCAGTTTGTTTTTTCGCCATCGTGCTAACCTCCTAATCCAACGCGTCGTAATGGGCGTCATCCACTGGTTCCAACCATTCTGGAGTACCCGCCGTAATGGCGACGTGGCTAAACCAACTATCCTTGGTGGCACCGTGCCAATGCTTAACGCCGTCCTTAGTCACGACCACATCGCCAGGATGAAGCCGGCGTGCGGGTTGACTAGCTTCTTGATACCAGCCTTCGCCACCCGTGACCAGCAGGATTTGGAACCCATTGTGGTGAATGTGCCAGTTGTTCCGGCACCCCGGTTCAAAGGTCACATTACCCACACCAACACTGACATCGGGGTCATTGACCAGGCCCTGTAAGTAGCTTTGACCCGTGAAGACATCTTGGTAAGCCACGTTTTTTTCGCCAACTGGGAAGATGACGCCATTTTTCACATTTTCATTCCTTGCCATATTTTTTAGCCTCTTTAGTCTTGAAATTTTTGCAAGTAGTCGTGGAAGCTCTCAGCATCTGGAATCGAGTGATCAATTTTACCATCGTACCAGTCGATCTTGTGTCCTAAGACTTGTAAATGCATCTGCAATTCAGCAATATCGGCCTCGGCATCCACCTTGACCTGCTGGAGCATTGCCCGGCGTTCCGCGATGGTGCTGTCACCGGCGGCCCGCAAGCGCACGTATCGTTTCAGCTCGTTTAGTCGCATGCCGGTCCCTTTGAGATGTAAGATGAACCCGACCCACCGGATGTCTTGCGTCGTGTAGTAACGCACGCCGTTGCCATCTCGTTGGGGCCGAATCAAGCCCTGATCTTCATAATACCGTAACGTGTACGAAGACAAGCCCACCAACTTGGCGAACTCCCCAATACGATAATGCTGCTCTGCCATTGCTGACCCTCCTCTACTTGCTAACAAGACTAGTAAACACCTTCAAGTGCACTCTAAGGCAAGCGAAAATGACTAAAAAATTTGATTATTGGCGAATGACTTATTCAATGGTGGTAAATTGGTCGATGGCCAACTGCATGGTTTGGTCAAACCGCTGATCGACCTTCCGAGCTGGCAACCGCAAAAAGCCGCCAATTTCTTGAACGATGAAGCCAAATAGCGCCGACCGATACAGCGTGGACTCCACCAAGGCCGTGTTGCCGGCTTCATCTAAATGTAGGCTCTTGAACATCTGTTGATACAGGTCGACCAGCGCCTGGTGCGTAGCGGTCAATTGCTGCAAGTCATTGGGATTCAGTAACAATGGTGCTAAATGCTGTTGCTGCTTGCAGCCTGCCCGGAATTCCTGGGCAAAGACCCAGAGTGCTTCCTTTCCAGCAACCCCGACTAACCGCCGCATCAAGCGATCCGCAATCTCATTGACAAAGGTGACCCCTACTTGGTCCAGCAAATCATTTAAACTGTCAACATAGTTATAAACAGACTGGGGCCGCACGTCGAGTCGCCCCGCCAACGCGCGAATCGTCAGGTGACTCAGCCCCTCACTGGCAATGATGTCGTTGGCCTGATCCAAGACTTGTTCTCGCGATAATGTCCGTCGTTTTACCATTATTGTTCTCCCCCTCTAACATCTTGAGGTTATTATACCGTGAACGGCCGGCGAAATAAACTGGCCAACGGTGACGACTACCGACCCACAGCATACCGATAAATTCGGGAAAGATTTTACTTGCTTCAGCGACCATCATAGCATATAATCATCAGCAAGGATAGTTAATCCCGTTACAAATATATTTATAAAAAAGACGCCACCTGGCGATACCAGATGACGCCTTTCCTAACTATTCATGACGCCGATAAACAATCACGCCTAAACTACTAAACGCGAGTAATCCTAAACCAATCCAGAGAATAGCGGGGTGCTGCTGTTCGCCGGTTTGTGGCAACGTGTTCCCACTGTATGCTGGACTAGTCCCGTTCGCCGTGGCATGACCATTCTGTTGACCAGCCGCACCAGTAGTCGCCGATTGACTACCAGTAACGTTGCCAGTTACCGGGCCACTTGGAGTTACAGACGAGCCAGTCGTACTGCCCGCCGGCGTGGTGGCCGCGCCTGAATGACTCGGCTTCTGTGGCGTCGTTGGCTGCGTAACCGTTGGCTTTTGTGGCTTTTGTGGCTTTTGTGGCTTTTGCGGTTGCGTCACCGTTGGCTTCTGTGGCTTCTGTGGCTTCTGTGGCACTTCAGGCTTTTGTGGCACTTCAGGCTTCTGCGGTTCTTGTGGTACCTCAGGCTTTTGTGGTTCTTGAGGCGCCTCAGGGTTTTGCGGCTCACCTGGCGTGGGCGTACCAGGGCCTGGCTGTCCAGGATTTTCTGGATTTTCTGGTTCAACTGGCGTGGTTGGACCAGGGCCTGGTTGCCCAGGATTCTCCGGATTTTCTGGTTCAACTGGCGTCGTCGGACCAGGACCTGGTTGCCCAGGATTCTCCGGATTACCGCCTTCACCGGGACCTTCACTATTTTCCCGTTGGTCAGTTGCAAAGACTTCGACTGGTGTCGTCTGACCAGCCGTTATCGTAAATGGTAACGGCGTATCATTGAGGGCAAAGCCTGCTGGCGGTGTCGTTTCAACGAAGGCGTAATCACCAACCGGTAAGTTCTTGTAGACAATTTGGCCATCTGCATTGGTGACCAGATCACTGGCAACCACGGTCCCATCAGCCTTTTGCAACCGATAAACCGCGCCAGTCAACATTTCTTCTGTGCCAGTTGCTTGCTTGTTCAAGACGACTTCGCCAGTGCCGACTTCACCAGATCCGCTGCCGCTGCCGCCCCAAGCAATTTGCGACCCAACAGTCTTACCGTCCCAAGCGGCTTGATTGGTCCAACTGCCGCCATTATCCAGCGTTGTTGGCCGCGTTTGATAGGTCATGTTGATGGCGGTGGTGACGTTATCAAAGGTAAACGTTAACCGATTGCCATCTTGGCTCACGGTCGGCGTCGTCGTCCCGCTAGACACAAACGTACTCTTCGTGACATACTCCCCAGTTTCCGCTACCACGGAGCCGGGAATAAATTCTTGATTGGCCCCCAGCGTGTCCGTCACAACCGCGTGGCCCACGTTTTTACCAGTCGGATTAAACGCAATGTTCCAAGTCAACTTGGCTGGCGAACCATCTGGATTTTTCTCGCTGATCCAGCCAATCTTGTTCAATCCCCAGTCGTTGCCATCAGCATTCGTGACCGTCGTGCCTTTAACATAGAATTGTAACGTCCCGCGACGGTTAGTGCCGACCGAAGCAAACACATCGTTAAACATGATACTGCCAGTCGTTTCACCGGCCTTGATCGTAAAGATGCCAACCTCGTGACCCGTATCGTCTAGAATCGATACCGTGGTATCATGTTCCGCGACAGCGCCAGTTGGTAAATGAACGGTGGCCGTATCACCGGTCGCAATGGCCTGCCCATCGGGAATCGCCCAATTGTATTGGACTGAATAACTCGTCCACTTATCCAGTTGGCTGCCATTCGTCACTGGATTACCTTCAATATCTGTAATGGTGGCGTCGCCTGACTGAAGACCAGAGGTCAAGACCTCCGCCGCGTGAGCCGTGACGTTGTTCAACAGTAATCCCCCAACCAGGAAGACGGCCACAGTCACGACCAGACCGACCAGGGTCCGATAAATCTTCCTTCGCATCTGTAATCCTCCTCCAATCCATCAAAATTCTAACTAAATGTTCCTGACAATCCCACACCCTGTAGTCACTATAGCCGGGTTAGGACTGAAGGGGTTAGTGATTCAATTTGCTAACAACTGTTTTTGTCAACGCCCCACCCAACTGACAGATTTAATCGTTATTTGATTGACGGCGGCAGCGCTAAGTTGTCCACTAATGCCGGTATAACGCCATTTAGCCAACAAAAAACGCGCAATCATCATGATTACGCGTGCGTGCAAATTATCCAGTTGGTCATTTACTAACGGGACGATTTAGTCAAATTCTTCGTAGGTGTTGGGATCCTGGCCTTCGAGGCGCCCATCCGGCCGATTGAGTCCGTTGATGGCCCGCACTTCACCTGGCGTCAATTCGAAGTCAAAGAGGTCCAAATTGGTCCGTTGATGAGTCAGGTTGCGGGACTTGGGAATGGGCACGATGCCCCGTTGCGTGTGCCACCGTAAAATGATTTGGCCCACGTTTTTCCCGTATTTTTGTGCCAGTTGTTGAATCACTGGTTCCTGCAAGGCGGCACTGCCACGGCCCAAGGGGCTCCAAGCTTCGGTCACGATACCTCGTTGCTGATCAGCGGCCAGCATTTTTTCTTGTACCCAGTAGGGATGAATCTCAATTTGATTGACCGCCGGCGTCACACCGGTTTCGGTGATGAGCCGATCCAAATGTTCCGGTTCAAAGTTAGAAACGCCGATGGAGCGAATCAGCCCGCGCTGTTGCGCATCAATCATTGCCTGCCAAGCTTCAACGTAATGGTCGCGCTTGGGCAGTGGCCAATGAATCAAGTAGAGGTCAAAATAGTCCAGCCCCAGCCGGTACAGGGATTCCTGGATCGCCATCGTGGCATCCGCATACTGATGATACTTGCCTGGCAATTTGGACGTCACAAAGAAGTTCGCCCGGGGAATCCCGGACCGTCGAATCGCTTCTCCGACCGCACCTTCGTTGTCGTAGTTGGTTGCCGTGTCTAAACTGCGGTAGCCATCGTGAATGGCCGCTAAAATTTGGTTGACACCTTGGCCACCCCGAATTTGGAAGGTGCCCAGACCAATCGCGGGCATTTGATAGCCGTCGTTTAACGTTACATTGGGAATTGTCGTCATTAGAAAGCCTCCTGTAGAGTAATTACCAATAGGTTTAGCTTACCGCAACTATTTCCAGATGTGAACTATGCCGTCTGCCGATGGCGTTTGATCACTCGGTTCAACACCACTGCCAGGACCAAGGAAATCGCGGCGTATCCAGCGGCACCCCAGCTGATATGGTTGAGGCCCACGGTGCCTAGCATCCCCGAAGCCGTGGCGGACCCCAAGGAAATCCCAAAATTAAAGAAGATGGAGTTTAAAGACGAGGCTAAGACGGTGGATTGCGGGTAATCTTGTTCCGCAATATTCAGAAAATGAATCTGAATCGGGGAATTTAAAATGGTGACGATCAGGCTCAGTACTAACAGCATGCCAAGCCCCAGAAACTTGCTGGATAACCCCCATGGCAATAGTGCCAATAAAATCACGTCGGCAATGTAAAACCGTGGCATGACCCGTAAGCCGTTGCGTTCGGCCAGCATCCCCGAGAAGCGATTGCTGAGGATACTCATGATACCGATCAAGAACAGTAGCCAGTTTAAACTAGTCGTACTGAAGCCCAAGGCCGTTGTCAATAATGGTCGAATGTAGGTGTAGTATGCATACATGGTGGCGGCCGTAAACAGCACTAACGCGATGCCCACGATTACGCGGCGATCCTTTAGCAAGACCAGTTGGTTCTTCACACTCCCTTGAACCTGTTCCACCTGACGCGGCAATAACCAGCCCAGCAAGACACACGTGATGGCACTAATGATCGAAATCAGATAGAAGGCATCATGCCAGCTGTAACTGGTACTAATCGCCGTGCCAATGGGTACCCCAAAGACGGAGGCAATGCTAAATCCAGCGAAGATCCACGAGACCAAACCTGCCCGTTTCTCGCGCGGCGCAATGGTGCTGGCAAAGGTCATGATCAAAGAGATGATGGCGCCGGCCACCACGGCCGTGATGATTCGCGACACCAATAAAATCGGAAAACTCATGGCCAACCCACTGAGCGTGTTGCCGACCAAGAAAATACCCATCAAGGTCATCAGCGTTTTATAACGACTGAAACGGTTGGTCAAAATCGTAATAAACGGCGTGCTCACGGCATAGACGGTGGCAAAAATCGTCACCAAATAACCGACCGTCGCCACGGGGACCCGAAACTCCTGGGCGATGTCGGATAGGACCCCGACCACGATAAACTCATTGCACCCCAACATAAACGCGACTAAGACAAACACAATGGCTTGCCAACGATACTTGTTCATAAACGTTTTCCTCTGTTTTTCATAGATTTCTAATTACCAGATTACACTATTGGCGGCTAAATATTTAGCCAAACGACTCATTGATTTCGTGACGCCGTCGTCTGTGGACTGTCAATCGACTGATGCCGAGCAATCACGCGATTCAAGATGATGGCGACAATCAGAGATAACCCGGCAAACGCGGCGCCACCCAATCCCAGTCGATTGAGGCCGCCATGCGTTAGAACGATCGACGCGGTGGCCGACCCCACGGAAATACCAATATTAAAGAAGATGGCATTTAACGACGACGCCAGTAAGGTGGCCTGCGGGTAATCGGCTTCAGCCACATCTAAGAAGTGAATCTGAATTGGTGAATTGACCACGGAAATGATCAGCGTCAAAATCAAAAACAACCCAAAGCCAGTGACTTGATTGGTCATCGCTAACGGCAAGAGCAGTAACAACCCAATGTCGATCACGTAGAAGCGGGGCATGGTTTTCAACCCACTCCGTTCCGCCACCGTTCCGGACAGTCGGTTACCCAAGATGCTCATGATCCCCAGGACGAACAATAACCAATTTAATGCGGTGGTACTGAATCCCAGCCCAGTGGTCAACAACGGACGAATGTACGTGTAATAAGCGTATAGCGCGGCCGCCGAGAAAAGAATCAGCATGGCTCCCAAATAGATCCGTTTGTCTGTCAGTAAAACTAATTGCTCTTTGATACCACCCGGCGTCTGCGGTAAATGCCGTGGCAAGAGGAACGCCATCACGAGGCAGGTCACTAGACTAAGTATGGAAATCAAATGAAAAGCAACGTGCCAGCTGGTCGCCGTGCTAATCGCGGTTCCGATCGGCACCCCCACGACTGAAGCGATACTGAAGCCGGCAGCCAGCCACGAGATCAACATCGCCCGTTTGTGTCGCGGCGCAATGTCATTGGCAAATAAAATAATCAGCGACTCGATTGCCCCAGCAACCGCGGCCGTCAACATCCGTGAGACCAAAAACCAGCCATAGCTCGTGGCAAATCCACTCCAAGTATTGCCAATCAAAAAGATGAGTAATAACACCATCAGCGTTTTGTACCGGCTAAATCGGTTCGCGAGCACCGTAATCAGCGGCGTACTAATTGCATAAACGATGGCAAAAATCGTCACCAAATATCCCGCCGTCGCTACCGTCACCCGCAAGGACCGCGCGATGTCAGAAATCACGCCGACGACCATAAATTCATTACAACCCAACATAAACGCCACTAGAACTAAGGCACTGGCTTGCCACCGGTATTTTGTCATGGATGAACCTCCGTCTCATTTTTACTTGATTCCTTCTAGCGTACCTTATTTTTCAGTCAAAATGGTCAGAAAAAAACATTTTGCCCAAATTTCTCAGCAAAATGTCCGTTAATTGTCATTCAATTTACGCCTCGACGCCAACCGTTAATTGATTCAGCGCCTCTTCAAATTCCGTAATACCAGTCCCAGCCACCGAAGACAACTGAAAGATTTGTTGAACGCCGGCATTTTTCAGCCGCTCTTCGGCATATGTAATTTGTTCAGGACTGGCAGCGTCGATCTTGGAGACCACACCAATCGTTTTAACTGGAAACATCGTCGTAAAAGCTGGCGGGAAGACGGCGCGCTGATCAAGTGCACTTTGAATGGCGACAATGACCTTGGCCCCTACCGACAGCGTCATCAGTGAGGGATATAGATAGCGATGTTCCACGAATTCACCTGGGGTATCAATGATACTACCCCGGAATTCAACCGCTTGTGTCTTGTCATAACTAATTGTTTCATGATGTAGTCGTTGAACCAGCGTGGTTTTACCACACCCAATGGCGCCTACAAACATTGCCTTTCTCATTGCACTCAGCGTCCCTTCACCTTCAGTTATCCTGATCATACATGGCGATACCAATCGGCGTGACGAACTGCGGGAACTTGGGCTTCACAGCCGTGGTTCCCAATGCCTTACTAAATGTCTTGATGAAGTCTTTAAAGTTAATAGCCCCACCCACAACAATGACTGGTTGTTGCGGTCGACCGTCAGTAGCCGAGCTGGTAATCGCCGCCATTTTTTCAACGACTGGTCGAATCGTGGCAAATACCTCAGTTTCACGGGACACATCTCGTTTGACCTTTTCAGCCTCATCCATAGACCAGTGATTGTGTCCCGCCAATACCAAGGTCATATGCGACCCACCGGTGGCCTCATCCGTCACATAGACCAGTCGTTTACGCTTAAAAATACTGATGCCAGTGGTCCCACCACCGATATCAACGACGGTACCATCCTTCAGGTGTAAGAATTTGGCCGCAGCGGTTGGTTCGTCGACGACTGCTCGGCACTCAAAGCCGGCGGATTCAATGACGTTAGACACGATTTTAGCACTGCCATCCCCAGTTCCAGGTGGAATTGCCCCACAGGCCGTGGTCAGTGGTTGGCCGAGAATGTCTTCTGCTTGTTGCTTGAGCCGCATCAAGATGCGCACGGAATCCATGAAGTTCACGACCAAGCCGTCGCGGACAGCGTGATCGTATTCAAAGTTCCCATAGATGACCTCGTTGTCTTGGTCCAACACCACCATCACAATGGAAGAAGTCCCCAAGTCAATTCCCACGCGTAACGTATCTTCCGCCGTTACATCCCGGGTCGCGTGATCACCGTTGACGATTTCTGCAAATTGGCTCAACTGTTGATTGGCCGTTTCTAATAAGTTCGGTTTTTTCGTTAGCACATCTGTCACCTCACTATCAAGATTTCACTAAGTTACTGTAGACACAGCGCCTTGCCCAAGGCCGGATGTTGCTTAAAGAATGCTTGTGAATAAGGGCATCCCGCAACAATACTTAAGCCAAATAACCGGGCAATCATCACCAATTTCAACATCAATTGACTGGCCAAGCCCTGGCGCTCAAATCCCGGTTCAATGGTGACACCTGAGATGACCAATAAGCCTGTGCTCCATTGGAACGTCGCTTGACCGACCTGCTTATCCTGTTGTAACAGCCGAATTTTATCTGTTCCAATTTGAAAGGTCAGTCGAGACGTTGCTACCGTTTCTCCTGGCATCGCTGCAATCAAATTGTCGATTGCCATTTTCAAGAACGGTAAGACCGAATCGTCCGTCAATATCTCATGATCCGCAAACAGCCGACGGACATCACTAATATAGATTTCAGTGGGCTGAACTGGTTGCATGCCCAAGACTAGCGCCAACTGTTTGAGTTGTTGACTGGCACTCAGGCCACCCAACTTACCCGTAGATACTGACGCAATCAACACTGGTTTGTGTTCCCACAAGCTCCCCTGATACGATACCGAGGCAATGTCCAAGGCGTTTTTCAAGCATCCGGGGATCCCGCGGTTAATCTCTGGCGTGACGATGCAAAAGGCATCCATCCGTTGAATCTGATCCTTGAATGCCTGACAAGCGTCCTGTTCGCGACGACTCAAATGGTCATGAAGCAACGGCAGATGGGCAATCGAAATAGGCTCGGCCAGTACCGTATTGGGTACCAACAATCCCAGATTGCGAGCGACCTTACGCGCATAAGATTCTGCTCGTAGACTACCAGCTAATAATCCAATTCGTTTCAAATTTCTCACACCTTCTTCAACGTTCCTCTTGTCTGATAAAAAATCCCAACGACCTAGGCGCAAAAATACCTAGTCATCGGGAATTTTTCATGCCAAATCTGATGTTAAGTAGATTCGTTGCAATCGTTGGATCACCGAGGGCGACAACCCAACGAAGTCAACTAGGTATGGTTTGATGCCACCGAATTCACCGTTGATCAATGTCATCGCTTGATCAAAATAATCCAGCGATACCGTTGATAAATCAATAATCGATGACTGAAAGTTAGCGTTCATCCCTTGGCGTTGGGACTCGCGGACACGTTGCACGATTCGCGGCAGACAGAACTGGTTGGTCAACAAGTAGTCCTGCTTCAACTGCTGCGTCGAGACACCCAACGCACCTAGCAACAACAAGGCGCACAGCCCAGTTCGATCCTTACCAGACGTACAGTGGAACAGGACCGTGTTGTCCGCGCCAACAGTTGCCAACAGTTCAAAGAACCGTCGATAAGCGCGACGAGGTTGTTGCTGTAAGACCAGTCGCCGGTAAACACGTAACATTCGCCGCCGCCCGTTGTTGGCATCGGCTGAATAGTAGGCATTTAGCTGCTGAATGGTTTGAGTACTCTCTGTCTCGTCATCGTCAAAGAGTGGCAAATGACAGACGCGAATCGTGCTCGGCAATTGATCAGGCGCTGGCTGCCATTCTGCTCGCGACCGCGTGTCAATGACTGTAGACACGCCATAATCGACTAGCCGTTGTTGATCTGCCGGCGTTAGGTGAGCCAGACTACCTGACCGTAGGAGTCGATGATCACGCACCCGCAGATGACCCACCGAATAGCCCCCCAACTCACGGACATTGAGAGCACTTGCTAAGGGTATTACTCGTTGTGTCAGCATTTACACCACTCCATTAAGTCCGCGTAATGTCAGTCACATCAAAGCCTAGCAGATCTCGCAAGGTGGTGACCACTTTGCGTAAGGCGGCGTCCACTTCGGAAACCTCGCCAACGATCACGACCGAGCCACTAAAGCGGTCGATAAATCCCAATTCGACGCTACTGGCTTTTGTGGCGATATCGCCGGCAATGATCGACGTTTCGCTAGGCGTAATCGTTAAAATACCTAAAGCATTTTTGTCCGTCTGGATACCCAGTTTTTCAAAAATATCCGGTGTCGGGTTAGCAATGATGTGGGCTAGCGTGACCTGTTTACCAGGAACATACTCTTGAATTGAACGCGCAATATCTCGAGCCAATCCGTCCACCTTCTCCTAACTGTCTAAGACTTTCTCTGTTTCCCGGGCAATAACTAATTCTTCGTTCGTTGGGATGACCAAGACCTTCACACGACTATCAGCCGCAGAAATATCGAGATCATTATCCTGGTTCGCGTCTGCATCGATCTTCACGCCCAAGTACCCCAAAGCCGCGCAGACCCGTTCACGAATCGGTGCTGAATGTTCGCCGACACCCGCCGTGAAGACCAGCGTCTGCAAGCCACCCAGGTCAGCCGTGTACGCCGCAATATAGGTTTGAATCTGGTGTACGTACACTTGCAAGGCTAACTCGGCACGCTTATTGCCATCCGCTTCTGCTTTAAGCACATCTCGAACGTCATTGGAAACGCCCGAGAGGCCCAGCAGACCAGATTTATGATTTAAGATCTGACGAACATCCGCCGCACTAAGATCTTCCTTTTCTGCCAGGAACGGCAAAATGTTAGGGTCAACATCTCCTGAACGTGTCCCCATGACCAGACCGGCCAGGGGCGTAAAGCCCATCGACGTGTTCACCGACTTGCCGTCCTTGATGGCACAAACACTGGCACCATTGCCCAAGTGACAGGAAATAATCTTCCGAGAAAAGTCACGATCGTAGCGCCGATTGACCTCACTGTAAATGTACTGGTGAGACTGCCCGTGAAATCCGTACCGCCGAATACCATATTTTTCGTAGTATTCAAATGGCAGCGCATACATATATGCCTTTGACGGAATCGTGCTATGAAATGAGGTATCGAAGACCGCCACTTCACGCGCGTCTGGCAGAAGCTTTTCGAACGCTTCGATTCCCAACAGGTTAACCGGATTGTGTAAAGGTGACATGTCCGAGAGTTCATCAATCTTCTGTTGGACCACCGGTGTGATCTCGGTTGATTGTGTATAGTCGCGGCCACCATGGGCAACCCGATGGCCAATCCCAACGATTTCTGACTTGTCTCGAATCGCACCACTGTCTAGCAGTGCGTCCGTGACCAGTTGGACCGCTTCCGTATGATTCTGGACAGCTTGAACCGATTTATGTTTTGTGCCCTGATATTCATAAGTAAAAATACAATCGGAATGGCCGATTCGGTCAACCAAGCCACTGATCACAACGTCTTCTGCCGGCATGGCGTACAATTTGAATTTCAACGAGGAGCTCCCCGCATTAACAGATAAGATTTTTGGCATACGTCATCTTTCCTTCTATCTCCAGAATATTTACCGAATCACTTTCCGGTAAATGGCCTTCAGATCATCATCAGATGGGATGACTGGATTGCCAGGGAACGTCGCGTCCAACTTAGCGTCCTCAATGACAACTTGCGTCTTAGCTTCAGCGTCTTTGACATCGACACCAAAGGCCCGTAACGTTTGCGGACAATCCATTTGAATCATCATCTGACGGATCCGTGAGAGCAACCGTTGAATCGTCAACCGATCACTCAAGCCGTGGGAAGCCAACCCGGCTTTGCGAATTGCTGCAGCATACTTATGCAATGCCAGGTCAGAGTGTTTGGCATTGTAAGCCACAACGTGTGGCAAAAGCATTGCACAAGCTAAGCCATGAGGCACGTGGAAGTTGGCCCCCAATTGATGGGCCATCGCGTGGCAGAATCCTAAGCCGGCGTTGGTAAATGCCATCCCGGCACCACAAGAAATCTCGTGGATCGTCTTGCGTTTCTCAACGTCATCCCCATGTTTATAGCAGTCTACCAAATCATGGGTAATCACGTCAATGCCCTTTTCGGCTAAGGCATCAGTGATCGTGTTAGCCCCCTTAGAGACCAGCGCTTCCAGCGAATGAGTCAATACATCCAGCCCAGAGTAAGCAGTCACACTCTTTGGTGCCGTCATGACCAGCTGTGGATCCAGCAAGGCAACGTCTGGCGTCAGATATTGTTCACTCAATGGCACCTTGGTCTTGTTCTTGGTATCTGAGACCACGGCAATGTTAGTGACTTCAGAACCAGTTCCACTAGTGGTTGGAATGGCCACGAAGTTTTCCAAATGACTGTGATTGATCTTTTCACCGAAGAAGCGAATGGCTTTCCCAGTATCAATCGCTGAGCCGCCACCGATACCGATCATGACGTCTGGCTTAACCTCATTGAACTGTGATACCCCCGCCATAATGCTATCCAATGGCGGATCAGGCTTCACGTCTGAGAAGACACTCACCTGATTAGACTGATCAATGCGTTGCCGAATGCCCTTTAACGTGGGAGTACCCGGTAGAAATGAGTCGCACACCATCAGAATATGCTTATTGCGTAATCGTTTCAACCAGTCAAGACTGTCGACCCCGGAGAATACCTTAGTTGGAATTTGAAATTCTTCCATAATCTAAGCCTCCCAGTTTCTCAACGAAAATCCTTCTGGACTAGTGAAGCGGCGGCGACGGGTAAAGGTCTTGGTCGTTGTCGTCCCTTCACCGGTTGGTGTCGCAATCGTAAATGCTGCGGCGCCAGTAAAGTAACCATCATCGCCAACCCCCGTTGCGGCAAAGGTTGGTCCGTTGGCAACGAAGATCGAGGTGTTCATTCGATGAGCCGCTTGGTTAATGTGTGGCATGTTTTCGGAGTGAATGGAAGCCGTGTGGTGATGGCCACCTTCAACCTCAACCGCCGTTTGTAAGACAGCCTTAAAGTCAGGGCAACTAACGATTGGCAAGATTGGCATCAACATTTCTGTCGTAACCAATGGATGGTCCTTAGCCGCTTCAAAGATGATCACTTTCGGATCGCCGGTGTAAGAAATCTTAGCGGCGTCCAAGATAAACGTGGCATCCTTCCCGATGTACTTCCGGCTCGGCGTCCCATTATCTTGAATGGTCATCTTAGCTAACGTGGCAATTTGGTCTTGGTCCGTGACTAAGAAGGCCCCGTCGGCTTGCATCTTTTGAATCAGTTCGTCTTTGACACTTGATTCGACAACGACTTCTTTTTCAGCCGTGCACAGAATGTTGTTGTCAAAGGCACAGGAGGTCACCAGATCATGCGCTGCCAAATCAATGTTGGCCGTTTGATCAACCATTGCTGGTGGGTTCCCAGCGCCAGCACCAATAGCTTTCTTCCCACTGATCAAGGCTTGGTGAACCACTGCTGGACCGCCAGTAACCGCGAGCATGGCGATATCTGGATGGTGCATCATTTCCTGAACAGATTCAATTGATGGCACTTCCAGAGAAACGACCATGTTCTTCATCCCAGTTGCCTTTTCAACATACTTGTTGAGGTGTTCGATCATCCAACGCGTAATGTTCTTAGCGCCTGGATGGGCTCCGAAGAACAGGGTATTCCCACCAGAAAGCATCATGATGGAATTGTTGATGACCGTTTCACCAGGGTTCGTGCTTGGTCCCACGACCCCAATGACACCGAATGGCGTGTATTCATACATCGTCATCCCACCGTCACCGGTCTTGACTTCGGGATCCAACAGCTCAACGCCGGGTGTATTGAACAGGGCGTTCTTCAGCTTGGACTCCTTGGCGGAAACAGTTCCCATGCCAGTCTCATCTTTAATGGCCTGCGCAATTTCTTTCAAGTGAGGACCGAAACCATCTTTAATTGCTTGAATGACTTTACGCCGGAAAACCAATGGCTTATCGGCATAAATTTCTTGTGCTTGCTTGGCAGCAGCAACCGCATCGTCCACCGTCTTAAAGATTCCGTTACCAAGTCCTTCAGGTTGTGCTGACTCGGTAGCTGGTTCGGCATCCGTCGTCGATTGCTTAGCCAACTCTTCTTTCAAAATTTTCCGAATTGTTTGCTCTAAATCACTCGTCTGCATATCTCCGTCACACTTCCTTTAAAAATTCCTGGACGGCTGCTTCGCAAATCGCCTGGTCTTGTTCAACCCGGCCACCGCTAACGCCAATCGCCCCGATCAATTTACCATCAACACGGAGCGGAATGCCTCCCGGAAAGGAAACCAGCTTACCGTCAAGCATGGTTTCCATTTGATACAACGGTCCGCCCGGCTGAATATCTTGACTGATATCCTTCGTCGGTTCTTGCATGGCAATTGCGGACCAGGCCTTCTTGGGTGCCAGTAATGCGCCTGCTAAAATACCATTGGGCATGTGATACTGTAGTTGCACAGTCGTCGTGATGTCCATCAAGCAAATCGTGACGCCGACATCCAATGAATTGGCCTTCGCCACGGCAGCATCAACGACCCGTTCCATCTTTTTCAGATCAAACAATTGCGCGGTCGTTTGCTTGGCCAAAGTCTTTTTAACAATTTGACTGAGTTGTTGCGCATCCATCATGATCTCTCCTTCACCGCTTGTCGGTAACGCTTAATAACTTGATCTTCAATCTTCTGCAACTGCTGTTCATGATCTTCTGAACGCGCAATGATGTAGAAGAAATCTGACAGCCGATTGACGTACTGCTCAATCTCTGGTCGCACAAAGTTATCTTGCATAAAAGCCACCAGCAAACGTTCCGCCCGCCGGCAGACTGTCCGGCAAACGTGAAGTTGTGCCCCAGCGGTACTGGACCCCGGTAAAATGAAGCTGTCCACCTTAGGCAAGCTAGCGGTGTATTCATCAATAGCGTGCTCTAAGAACTGAACATCTTCTACTGTGATCATGCGGCTATTCTGCTGAAAGGTGGTTGCATGGCGCGTTGCAATTTCTCCTTGAAGGAAGAACATATGGTACTCAACCCACTGAAGGAGCTCAACGTTCCGCGGTATCTGACAGAACTTGTCAGCCAAACTGACATTAGCGTTCAGTTCATCAAACGTCCCATACACATCCACTCGGAGCGAATTCTTGGAGACCCGTTGACCGTCATACAGACTCGTGGATCCCTTGTCGCCACCTTTAGTATAAATTGGCATTGCCATCATCTCCTTCAATCAGACATCGATACTATCAATAATGCCGACAATTGAACAATCGTTGACATCCTTTTGCACATCATTGACCGTGGCGTGCCGTGCACCGGCACCACGGACGAGTAATACCCGTTCACCGATCCCAGCGCCAACCATATCAGCCGCCACTTCTTGCGAACGCGTCGGCTGCTCGTCGGCATTAATCGGCTGAACGATCATCAACTTGCGGCCGACTAATGAAGGATCTTTTTGCGTTGCAACGACGCTACCAATTACTTTTGCCATATACAATCTTCATCAGTCCTAACCTGTTTAGTGATGTGCTTTTGTGCCATTACGGTCAATGCCTCTACCGTTAAGCGTTGCGTTGGTGAGACCACTAACAGCGTGTGGTCAGGTAAGGCCGCAATCTCTGCGCGACCAATGCTACGCTGGTAAAATGCTTTCACTAACTGCGTCGACCCGATCTCAAACGTTACTGGCCAGTCACGCAACATTTTTAGCGGAATGAAGTTCACCATGTTGGCATTGATTTGAAAGGTAAAATGCACATCGTAACTAATGCCCTTCAGTAACCAAGCCACCCACGGCTCTTGTTTTTTGACCTGATACAAATCCAACAACAACGCAATCGTCATGCCCTGCAAAGTAATCTGCCCAAAATCAATCAATGTTCGTTCACTTGGTAATGGGCCCCGTTCGGAGTAGGGAATCGCTTTCATTTTGGTTTTTCGTTCCGCGATTCGCTTGAGAACTTCTGCAATCACACGGTCCATTCGTCGTCACCAACTTTCATGATTAAAATGTCGACTGGACTCTCGGAATGATGTGGGCCACTGTCGTTGGTTTGACATTAGCCGCACTGGCTTCATCCGTATCCAGATGCATTTCAAGGGTAAAGTCCTTCCGCGGCCGGGCAATGACATCATCGTAAATCGTATGACGACCGTCCGAGTTGATTTCAACCATCATCGTGTCACCCAGTTTGACCCCAAAACGCTTGGCGTCCTCTAAGCTCATGTGAATGTGCCGCTTAGCCACGATCACACCTTGGACCGTGACCTCACCGTCTTTAGTCCGCAACTTCACTGATGGTGTCCCATCCAAGTGTCCCGACAATCTAATCGGTGCTGGAACCCCTAACGTAAACGTCTCAGAATTTGCGATTTCAACTTGTGAGTGTGACCGGCAAGGCCCTAAGACCCGCACGTGTTTGATGGTGCCCTTAGGCCCGATAATATCGCAAGTTTGCTTTGAAGCGAACTCACCAGGCTGTTTCAATTGCTTGAACTTTTCCATCTGCTGGCCAGGAAAGAGTTGGTCAAAGTCTGCTTGAGACAAATGGATATGATGATTTGAAATGCCAATCGGAATAGCATTCGGATCTGCGTTAGTGTCAGCGCATTCCGTCACAATCTGCCGAATCAAAGACCGTAAATTTTCTTCAGTCAATTCCATAAGTAATCATCCAATCTTCTAACATTACTTGCCGCTTGGTAAAATTTCCTCAACTTCGGAATGTGGACGAGGAATGACGTAAGAGGTCACAACTTCCCCAACATTTTCACCGGCTTGAACGCCAGCATCGACAGCAGCTTTAACGGCACCAACATCACCGCGAACCATTACCGTAACCAGCCCGCTCCCAATCTTTTCTTGCCCAATCATGGAAACATTTGCCGCTTTGACCATGGCATCGGCCGCTTCAATAGAGGCAACTAAGCCTTTGGTTTCAATCATTCCAAGTGCGTTATTCATGATAAATTCCTCCTAATTTTCTGACTCATAGTCTCTAACTCTTAGAGAGGCTAACTTTCTGGTTTATCCTTCGGTTGCGTCGGCTTCGTCGTTGACCGCTTGTTGGCTGGCCGGCGACTAGTCTTGCGACGACTGGTTGGTTTCTTGGCCGTTGGCTTAGGCTTGGTGGTTGCCGGCGTCGTCTTAGCCTTGACTGCCGGAACCTGCGTTGCCTTGGCTGCTGGCTGACTAGTCTTAGCAGCCTGAGTCGTCGTTGACTTAGCTGACTTGACTGGTTGCTTTGGCTTAGGCTGCGGCTTTGGTGTTGCCGGCTGGGTAAAGACATCCGTCTCGCCCAGTTCAGGAACGCCTTCAGCTGGATTAGCCAAGACATTCGTGCTGACCACGTTGACCCGACTATCCGCGACTCCGGCTTCGATCGCAGCTTCTACGGCAGCCACATCCCCCGTAACAGACACGGTAATGTAACCACCATAAGCATTTTCAATGTGCTTGATTGATACCGAGGCCGCCTTTAGCATATGGTCAGCCACAATAACCGCGTTAGAAAGACCAATCACCTCAACGTATCCAATTGATTCCACTTAGCTCACCTGCCCTTGTAACTTGAATGGCACACCTTTGACTAATCGCGCAGCGTTGGCACCGACGATTCTCGTTTCCCGCGCTGTGGTAATCGGTTCCGTAAAGAGGGGCGCCTCTGGTGCTAAATTCTTGTAGTGAACCACAATCTGTTGTTGGTCATACGCGACCCCAACAGACAATCTTGACGCAATTGCCGCATCGTAAGCCCGCTCAACCGCTGATTTAGCCGTCGAATCTGAACTGGATACCAACTGATATGGAATCTGTTCTTCTTCAATGCCTAACAACATTGGTTGTAAACGTGCCGGCAATGTTGATCCATCCTCTGGCAGCAACGCAATGAGAATAGAAGGACGATCCTTATCTATAGCCATTACTGTCGCCTACTTTCGTCAGCATAGGAAAGAATCAATCCAGTCGCAACGGCATTCCGTGGGCCTTCGATCCCCCGGATGTTCCCGCGACCAGCAACCAAGTTGTAGTGCGACAACTCGTCCGTGACCAAGCCTGGAATTTCAAAGTCCAGTGCTGAACCACCCACGATAACCACGAATGGAATATCACGGATGTTCCCCGTTGGACTCACGTGGTGCAATGCCCGTAAGGCGTTCGTCACGAAGACCCGCTTCTTAGCGGTCTGCCGAATCAACTTAATCTTTTCAATGCTCAAGTTACCAGGGACTGGTTCATACCCATCTGGTTTGAGGACTACTACACGTGCAAACAAGTTAGCGGGTAACGGCTTTTCGAAGAACTGGACAGAGCCATCCTCGTGCCGTAACTGAAATAGGTTCTCAACCTTAGCAAGAGGATACCGTTTGATATCCTCTGCTAAGTAAATGTCATCTAACCCTAATTCAGAGTTAATGATCATCGTCACCATATCACCAGCACCTGCTAGATGAATTGCAACTTTTTTATTCTGCTTATTGACAATGGAGGCATCTGTAGAACCAGCACCCAAGTCCAAAATGGCAATTGGCTTAGTGGTACCAGGCGTCGTTAAAGCACCTAAGATTGCTGATTCAGCTTCAGCACCACCAATTTCAACTGGAATGCCCAGCTCCTTTTCAATCAAGTCCGCGATTACCTGCATTTGCAAATGATCGGACTTAACCATGGCGGCGATACCAACGGCTTGTTCCATCGAGAATTCACCAGCCAAGCCCCCTCGTACCTTAACGGGCACGGAGGTATTGACGGCCAGCAAATCTTGAATCGCAATGTCGCGATTGGACTTCCCAGTGAGATCAGCCATCGTTTGGCGGACCTTTTCGAGCATCCCACCAACGTTGGTGCCTGATTCTCCAGTAATATCGTTGATCTGATCGAAGACGTTGATCTTATCCATGATGCTTTGCGCACCAGCAGCCACGTTAACTTGCTGATGACCCTTATTGCCTTCGATTATAATTGACCCAGCTGGAATCACACGGGCCTTAACATCTCCCTTAGGTGTCTTAATGACAACAGCAGAACGATTACCAATGAGTGCTCGAGAGACTGGCACAATGTTCTTCGTCTCGTCGGAACTCAAATTAAACAGTGTAGCAATCCCGTATGGGTTAGACAATTGTGAAATAACCTGACCTTGTGGGGCCACTTCAACAGCTGCTAGCATGTTGCGCGGTACTTTGTCGATCCGGGCAACCTCATCAACGATTGGAATCCTAGTGTTCAGTCGGTTATCAACTAACACACCATCATCACTTTGAAGAATGGCCGCCGTAATGTGATAACCACTAGCTGTATAAGCATTAATGAGTTGCGCCACATCCGCGAAATCCAGTTCTTTAGCAACAATGACAATGTAGGACTTTTGCTTATCAGTTTGTTCACGGAGATGAAGTAAGTCTACTGTATAGCCGGAGCCAGTCCCCACGCCACCCGGAGTTCCCGGGTTATGCCCAATCATCGTTGATTCGGTAATAACCGTTTCCGTAATGGTTTCCATGGCCACATCGCCAATTACCGGGGTAGCTTCGTTGATTCGAATCAAATCAACATCCTGCAAGTCAGTTTGCGTACTTTCAATTACGCGGTTGATGGCATCCTTAACACCAATCAAGTTTTTCTTGGTTCCTTTGATTCCGGTCGTTGCGGCAATCCCCGAACCCAAGAACTTAACATTTCCATCCGTTGATACATCTGCTAAAGCGACTTCAGTCGAGGAATTACCAATGTCTACACCAATCACACGTGTCATGCTAAAACCCCTAACTTATTTTAATTGTCGCCCTTCAGCTTCTTGTGCTTCTCGTAGTTGGTTGCAGCTTCCTTGAACCAGTTGGAACAGATTGGTGCGTGGTACTTGTTCTCCAGTTCATCCGCGATATCCAACAGATCCTGCTTGGAAGAACGGTATGGCCGCAAAGCCCCGTACATTTCCAGTAACCGATCATCAGGAACGACCGTTAATTCAGCGGCCCGTTGGAAGTTGTTTTGGATTTGTGAACGTCCAGCTTCAGAAGCAATCTTCCCTTGCATTCTCAATGTTGAAGGCGCAATCCGCAATTCCTTGGAATCCACCTTGCCATCAACGATGTCTTGGAAAGAAATTTCCTTCAACGGTTTGCCAGATGGTGACTTAACCAAGTCTGGGTGCTTCTTGAATAGTGGGAAGTCTTGCGCCGTCAGGTCTGGATCATCCTTGCCTGAGTCTGTAGATGGCGCTTGTGTCGCCGTCCCACCGTTGCCGTTTAATTCCGACATAATTTTGGCAACTAAATCGTCTACTTCACTACTCATCAATAATGCCTCCAATCACTTACTTGTTAATTAAAGTTTACGTCGATCTCTTCGGCAGGCTTACCAACAACAACCTGCTTCGTTTCTTTAATGTGCATTAAGGCTGCCAGCGCCTGGTACCGTGGCCGTGCCATTTGGTCGTTGACCGTTGGTACAGGACTTGGGGACATGCCCTTGGCGTATTGCGCCGCGTTCTTCCCGATGGCCCGGAACGTATCTAAGGTCAATACTGGTGCTTGTGGGAAGAGTTCCAAGTTATTCAGTGGATCTTGATCCTTTTGGTGAATAATGGTCGTCCCTTTAGATTGAACGGCAATCGCGATCCCAGAACCAGATAATTTATCCGCTTCAGCCGAGATGAAGGAAACATCTGACGTCCGGTAAACCTTAATGACCCGGGCTTTCAATCCTTCTTCTTCGATGCCGGCAATCAATTGCCGCAAGACATCCTTGTGTGATTGCTTGATAATCGTTTGTGTCATCACTGTGGCAAATGCTGGTCCCACCGCAATAACAACTTCATCCTTGGACCGTCCTGGTTTAGCAACACCAGTTGATTTGAACCAATCAACACTGTTCTCTTGACTTGGACCGTCCGTTGCAACTGCCCCGCCTTTAAACGAAATCGGGGTATCAGCGCTCTTCATTTCACCCAAAACATCACGAATGATATTCTTGAGTAACGTCTCATCAATTTCCTGACTCACTGAACTTACCTCCTTACCTGATGCTAGAAGTCAACTTTTTGTGGATCCAATGCCCATGGGATATTCTTGATCTTGTTCCATTGATCTTCATCTTCCCAGACACGGTAACCAGTTCCAGGACCCATGTAATCGTTGTTATCATTAACAGCGGAAATGCAATTCCAATCCTTGTCAAAGATAGCAGACGTCTGCAGGTAGTCCCCACAAATCTTTTGTTGGGCTAACTTGAAGACCGCTTGGGCAGTGTCGTCTAAGTCATGGTCATCCAAGGCCTTGATAATGTCAGATACCGTGACGCCACGATCCATCAAGTCTTGTGCAGCCTTGATATCCTGAGTCATATCACGCTTTGGCATATCATCTGAAGTACTACCATAAGTAGCCGCTTCGACTTCTTCATCGGTGATTTCTGGCAAACCTAAGCCATCAAAGACAGCTTGAATGGCCTTAGCAGCCTTATTCCGAATCTTGATTGATTGTTGTTCAGTGATTGGTAAAATCCCACCATTGACAGCCAAGTCACGTTCCATAGATTCGTAATCATCGTAATCCAAGACATCCATGTTAGATCCAGCGAAGGTGTTATCAGAGTTTTCCTCACCGGCATAACCGGAAGAAATGTAGTCAGTCCCAGCAATGAATTGACCCAACATCCGTTCAGTCCGACGAATATCGGAGTGAGAGAAGGTTTGGTCGTTACTGGAAGCACATTCAAGATCCATCATCATGCACATCAAGTTTTCACCAAGCACTTCACGTAACCCACTTGGTACCGCACTAGGAATACCGATACAACTAACACTACCATTTTGCAGGCCTTGAACACCTGACGCCTTGGTGATGTAAATGCAACGAGATTCCAGGTATAACATGGACTTGCCTTCCGTGTACCCCATAAGTACTTCAGAACCAGAACCGGAACTGAACCGCATCTTCAAACCACGTGAAGCGTAGCAAGATGCTAAGAATCCTTTAGACCATGGCGTATCATCACCATCGGTAAAGACTTTATCGGTCCCGTAAACGGAAATCGTTTCGGCATACGCAGTGAAGCCCCGCATCCCTAATCCTAATTCAACCGCTTCTTCAACGGAACATTGCGTGATAACCCCAGGACGACCGGCTTGTGCACCAACCATTAAGGAGATCGCGTTCAGTGGGGCATAACGGGCAACCGCCGTGGTGGTTTCAAGTTCTGGGAAGCCCCGCAAAGCAGCTTCGGCACCATCAGCAGCAATTTCTGCTGGGTTGTCCAACGTGTTGGTAATGTGAGCTTGCGTAAATGGTGTCCGCCGTGGCCGCATCTTTTGAACCGCCATGATCATTTCCGCAAAGTTTAATTGATTGATGACATCTGAAGCCTTGGCTGGCGTTAAGGCCGTCGTAACTTTGATGACTTCGGAACGAGAAACGTTTGGATCAATCAGCATCTTGGCAATGGACTTAGAAGACATCGCGTTCGCCTTTTCAGCGTTCTTGATGTTAATCCCATATTCCGCAATGTATTGATCAATCAAATCAAAGTCTTCGCGCTTCTTACCATCTAATTCAGTAATCACACCGTTTTCAACTTTGAGACTTGGGGCCGGGTCATTCTTGCTGTGCATCGCAACAAGACCTTCATCGTCCCATTCCTTAACAAATCCGTCCAAATGTACTGGACGCTTTTCAAGTTTTTCAAATCGTTTTTGCCGTTTCAATTAAAATCCTCCTCCCAACTACTTAATGTAAGATGGAAAATCGTTAACAGGCTTGTCGCCCAATTCGGATAACAGCTTCAACCCAACTTCACGGCCGGCCATAACAGCTTGCCGAACGGCACCGGATTCACCACTGATGTGAACCATACCTTCGTTTGAGAAGCTCGTTCCGTGCTTTGGCGATGCGAATGATAAGACATTGACTGATGCTGTTTTGACAGCGGTATCTGCCATAACGACACCAATACCAGCTGGCGCACCACAAATCAGGCCGTATGCTTTACCTTCAGGCGCACCGAAGGCAAAGTTGCAAGCACCTGATGCCCGAGCCGTGAACTGGAATTCCAAGTGTCCGGCAGCTGAGTTGTAAACGTCGCCGAACGTTCTGCTCAAATTATCCAAGGCCACGTTGATGGCTTGGCGAGCATCTGATGGATCTTCGCCACCCACGATGATCAAGGAACCGTGGCCAGCGCCACCCTTAGTATCCCGTGGTAATTCAATGTCTACGACTTCAGTATTCGTTTGCTTAACGGCTTCATCAATGGCCATGATATGTGGACCCGCACCTGAACGTGCACTCAAAATGCCTAAGACTGGGTATTTCTTGGATACGTGTAACTGGTCAAGCAATAGCGGATCAACACTTGGAATAACCATACCAATGGTGTCACCAATCTCCCGAGTGCCCACAAATTCAGGAACCACACTCGTTGAGTTTAAAAGGTCCTTGGTTTCCATTTTCTTTCCTCCCAACGAACTCATAGCTTCCTTAGGATCAATATTGATTCCACGTTTCAATAGTTCTTGGACAACTTTTTGAATCACATCTTTATTTTCTGTCATCTCTATCAACCACTAATCTTATTTGGCAGAGTCAGCTGCAGTTTTTGGCAAGAGCTTTTCGACATCCGTATGTGGACGAGGAATGACATAGTTAGAAACTACGTCGCCAATATTTTCTGCAGCGGAAACTCCAGCATCAACAGAAGCCTTAACCGCTCCAACATCACCACGAACCATCACCGTTACTAATCCATGACCAATCTTTTCTTGGCCAACCAAGGATACATTGGCCGCCTTGACCATGGCATCGGCCGCTTCGATTGAAGCCACTAAACCTTGTGTTTCAATCATTCCTAATGCTTCTTGTTCCATAAGGTGATACCTCCCAAAAATATAGAATCAAGCCACCTCAGCTTAACGGACGTGGCTTGTTGTCTTTGAAAACACTTTCATTATAAAGAAGTTCGAGTTTATTATTTTGAGGGATAAATCACAAGCAGAGCAAAAATTGAGACCTTAACCGCAATTTTTTCAAAAATGACAAGAATTGCGCAAAAATGTAAGCGCTCTCTTGATTTTTCTTGTCGACACCTTTAAAATTAACAATAAATGAGAATCTATTAACGGCATCTATATTTTTATTTGCTGACAGGAAGGAAAATCACTATGCCCATTAGTGTTCCCGACAAAATTGACTACACCGAGTTATCAGAATCAATCCAAGTGTTCTCGAAAATCAGTCAAATTGACACGTCATTTTATGATTTTAGTGACACTTTATTGAAAGATGGTAACATTTACCACGGTTTAAGTGACATTCAACACAATTTGGACCTAAAAGATTCTGCCACCATTACGCTTTTCCCCGTAATTGCGAAAGATAATATTATCGGTTTCGTTATTTGCGATGCGACCAGTGCTTCCCAGGAGCGCGTTAACCTGTCGAAGACTTATATTGAAAGCATTGCCAACAGTACGTTGGGGGAATTGATTAATGCCCACATTGAAATTTTGAACCCGTTGAGTGCCCAAAACATTTCACAAATGCGTCAATTCGCCATGTTGTTCAAACCAACCCTCGCCCGAATCACCCCGTCGGTGGCCATCAAACAGCCACAACGGTCCGCCGGCGGGCCCTCCAACATCGACAAGATTCTGACATATGTTCAAAATAACATTCGGACACCAATCTCACTGGAATCCTTGTCACAAAACGTTTTCCTCTCCCCCTCTTACCTAAGCCGTATCTTTAAAAAATATATGCACATCAATTTTATTGATTATGTGAATTACCAGAAGGTCGCACTGGCCTGTAAATACTTAATGACGACCCGCAACAAGGTCAGCGTGATCTCCCGGCAAGTAGGGTATTCACGCAATAGCTACTTCTCCAAGGCCTTCAAGAAAGCGACGGGCATGTCGCCGTTGGCCTACCGACGCAATCACTACGTCGTACAAAAAGTACATACTATCCCGCGAGACCTGAGCTGGCGAGAAGATGATACCATTTTCGATATTTCTCGGCGTTACTTTAAAAAAATAAAAGCCGACTTTGCTATCCAATCCGCTGACGGTGCTCCTTACGTCAACCAAATCGGTAATCTGACTGATTCTGGGTCACGCGGCTGGGTCTTTACCGTTGACTGCCAACAGTCTACCCATCCGGCCGATGCTGTCATTGACACCGATACTGCAGTGATTCAATGGCTCTACACCACCAGATTTTAAATCAATAAAAAATCCCATATCAGTGACGCATGCTCGTCAACTGGTATGGGATTTCGTTTGTGGTTGTTTCACGAAAAGCTGGTTCCTCTTTTCATTTAACGGATAGGACCGGTCACAGCGCTACTTTGATAGCTGCCGCGATAATACCGCCCAGTAATGGACCGCACATTGGTACCCAAGCATACCACCATTCACCACTACCGCCATTTGGTACTGGTAAAATCGTGTACGCCAACCGTGGACCCCAGTCACGAGCTGGGTTGATGGCGAACCCGGTGGTCGTCCCTAATCCAGTACCAATGACTAAGATCAAAGTCCCCACGATAAATGGCTTCAAGCCTTGGGTAAAGTCACCTAGGTTCAAGAGAATAAAGACAAACCCAAAGGTGGCTACGGTTTCAGAGATAAAGTTATAGAATGGTGATTTGATAGCTGGCCGCGTTGCAAAGATCCCCACGGTATTGCCTTCCGCTTCACCCTTGCTGGCTTTGAAGTGTGGTGCAAATTGCAGAATCACAATTGCTGCCCCTACGAATGCTCCAAGGAATTGGCCCAGTAAATATGGCAAAACCTGTGACCAAGGAAAAAGACCAAACAGGGCAAACGGAATCGTTACGGCTGGGTTCAAATGACCATCTGAACCTAGCGCACCGGCAACGTAGACCCCCATGGTAACCGCCAAACCCCAGGAAGTACATACGAACAGCCAACTGGATCCTTTTGCGTAAGACTTATTCAAGTTCAGCCCCGCACCAGTCCCAGCACCGAGGAGAATCAGGATCATGGTTCCAAAAAACTCGCCTATAAATCCATTCAAAATCGACACCCGCCTTTTCTAAGTATTACCAATTCTCATTGGTAATTTCATCTTAGCAAGAAATAACTGCAAAATTTTGTGCTGTTAACTTTTGAGCAAGAAGAAACGGCTAAAAAACACCATTTTTGTCAAATTTAAGAGTATCGCTTGAAAGTTAGTGTGCTTAACAAATTCTAGTGACCCGTAATTGCGGTCCGCCCACCGCGTTCCAACCCATAGTTGGCGGACGGTAGGTGGCCAGCTCAAACTACGAAGCTGTAAACGACTATTTTTTACGTCACGAGTCGCGTGGTGACAATACTTCTAGCTGATTTTCATCTTTCAACCTTCAGTTATCAGTTTCAAGCGGAACCGGCTGCCTTTTGGCGCACGTTTCGGCCATTTAAAGTTGGCATAAAAGGGGGTCTGGGATGTTTTGTCCCAGACCCCTGCTTTCTTCGCTTACAAATAACGGTAAATACTTTCGGGAATTCCTAGAGTTGTGGCTGTCCAATCCGCCTTTCCTTTCAAAGTTTCAGGCTGGCGGAACTTTTTCGGCCACGCAGGATCAACGATCATTTGCTGACCCACAGCGGCTAAGTCGGCGCCGAGATCAGCTACTCGGGCAACATCCGCATGCGTTCGGATTCCTCCGGCAATCATTAATGGGAGTTGTGGCGCGAACCGTTTCACCAATTCAGCCACTGGTCGTTGCGTTGCTAGCGTCACCGCGGGTTGGGCATAATCGCGTAACGACAAGCTTAGGTAGCTCAATGGCAGGTGCGATAATGCGCGGATTAACACGAGATTGTCCGCCAAGCTCAGGCCTCCCGCTTCAATTTCTTCGGGAGAGATGCGGTAGCCCACCACGAAGGGCCGCTGTGCTCGGGTAGCGACAGTTAACACCCGTTGTGCGACTCGCATTGGAAAATACATGCGATTGACCAAACTACCACCATAATCATCTTGACGCTGATTGGATAATGGCGACATAAATTGTTGAAGCAAAAAGCTATTGGCACCATGAATCTCGACACCATCAAACCCCGCCGCAATTGCCCGCTGAGTTGCCGCACCAAAGTCGGCAACGATTGTATCGATTTGGGCTGTGGTCAGGGCTTGGGGTTGGTCGACTTGGCCATGGGTCCCGCGAATTGCACTCGGACCAACGACTGGCGCACCATTCGTAGCAAAGTGATTCGTCATTCGTCCGGCATGAACCAACTGGACGACGGCTCGTGATCCTTGCTGATGAATGGCCGCAGCTAACTGCTTCAGTCCGGCAATCTGCTGATCATCCGCGATACTCATCGAACCAGTCACGGTGCTCCCCGCTGGCGCAACGTACAACGAGCCCACAATACTCAAACCGACTTGGCCTGTATGTTGCTGATAAAATGTGCAATCATTTTGACTCACAGCGCCATCAAACAACGAGGTCCGTAAATCTAACGGTGCCAGACAAAACCCATTGCGCAGGCGAAGCCCATTGGCAAACGTATACGGTCGCTCATACTGAAATTCACCCATGACATCCCTCAACCTTCCTAAAACTTAGTTATCAAACCGGTCAATAATTCCTACAATTGCGCAATCATTTACATCTCGAATACCGGGATCTTGATGAACCTGGCGAGCGCCCGCCCCTCGTACTAGCAAGACGTACTCCCCAATTCCCGCACCAATTGCGTCAGCAGCGACTTCCTCGTGCCGCACTGCTTCACCATTGGAATCAATGGGTTGAACAATCATTAATTTGCGCCCCACCAAAGAGGGATCCTTTGCTGTAGCCACTACGCTACCCACTACTTTTGCCATATACACAAGTCATCAATCCTCACTTATTTTTGCTATCAACAGTCACGATTCCCTATTATACCGCAGTGTAAACCGTTTTCAGAATCTAGCGCTCATTGAAACCAATCTCATTAATTAGTATTTTTTTGCCAGCAACTGCAAGAAAATACCAGTGCTATTTTGTTGAATCTTGAAATAATGCTACTTTTTCGTTACAATTTGGTTAGATGTTAACGGATACATCATTGAGTCAATGGGGACTCATCCACTTTTTCGAGGAGGGTCTTTTATGTCTAGTTTTTCACCAACTCAAGAAAATTACCATGACTTGGCGCAAGCTCTAGCCAAGTTCACCAGTCTTACCCAAATTAAAACTTTGTGCTATGGCTTCAATGGAATTTTACTTAAGAACAACCTGGTTTTTCTAAACGACTCCGCCATCCAAAGTAACTTGGCCAACGAGGACCTAACTAGCTTCGCGCTATTCCCCATCAGTTGGGGAAATCAACTCTGGGGATTGATGCTGTGTGACGCGAATAGTGTGTCGCAAAAGCGTTTGGAATTGGCTCGAACCTACCTCACGGATGTGCTTCATCAGACTTTCCCCCAGGCGGACGTGCCTATTCAGGTCTGGGAACCACTCAAGCCTAATCAAATCAAGCAATTGAACTACTTCAACAGCCTGATGTTCCCCCACAATGGCCCATCAGAGTCCTTAGCAACCGATGACCTGGCAACTACCATGATCAACGGCCAACCAATCAGCAGTGATGATGCTTACCAAAGTATCAAACTAGCCGTCGCCTACATTCGTCAACACGTGCAACAATCATTGTCTCTACATGAGGTGGCAGAGGCAGCTTACCTGTCGCCCTCTTATTTGAGCCGGCTATTCAAAAAGTACCTACATGTCAGTTTTGTTGAATACGTTAACAACCAAAAGATTGCGTTAGCGCAGGAGCGGCTAGCCCTTACTTTTATCCCCATCAACCAAATCTCAACACAATTGGGATTCGCTCAAACTAGTTACTTCACGAAAATATTCAAACGAAAAACGCATTTGACCCCATCAGAATTCCGGCAGCATAACCACGCCATTCAAAAGGTCTACACGATTCCTCGAGATCTTGACTGGCAGGCCACCGACTCCGTCTATGACGTGACGCGGGCCTACTTCAAGCACCGAGGAATCACGTACCGTTCAGACACTGACGACGGCACGACCTACGTCACTCAGATTGGTGACCTAACCGATTCGGCTGGTACCCGTGGCTGGGTATTCACCGTCGATGGCCAACAACTTTTACAATCTGTTGATGAGGTCCGGGTGCAAGATAAGTCAGTGGTTCAATGGGTCTACATGAACTATGCGCACTAGGCCAAAAGGTCCCGCCAATAATTTGGCCGGGACCTTTTGTTTACGTCAGATAAATCTCCCGTAACCGTTGAATCTCACCATCCGTTAAGCCAATCACATCATGCAGGTACGCTGACATACCGCCAGCCGTCTGCACAATCTGGGTTAGCGCTTGGTACAGGTAATCTTCGGTGACAATGGACAAGTCATGGATTGACTGCAGAAAGTTGGCATTCATATCTGCCCGTTTAGCTGCCTGAATTCTGGCTGCCACTCGCGCTTGTGACAAATCATTGGTCAGTAGATAATCCGCCAAAATTTGTTCTGGCGTCACGCCTAACGCTGAGAGTAGTAGGACTGCCCCGAAGCCAGTACGATCCTTACCAGCTGAACAATGAAACAAAATGCCTTCCTGCTCACCTTGCGCCAATAAGTACTGGAAAAATTGTCGGTAAGCCTGTTGTGGTTGAGCCATGGTTGCTAACCGTCGATAAACATGGCGCATTTGTTGGTAACCACCCTGAGCATTACGGGCGTACTGTTGTTGAAGAGTAACCGCCGTCCCCGTACTTTCCGTTTCGTCATCATCAAACACAGGTAGATGCTTGAAGCAAATCCCATTGGGTAACCGGTCCGGAAATTGTGCCAATTCCGCTGTTGAGCGAAAATCAATGTCCACGGTCACGCCTTGATTCAAGAGTAACTGCTGATCTGCAAGGGTCAATGCTGAGAGATGACCGGCTCGGAATAGCTTTTGCCATTTCACGGTACGGCCATCCGCGGTCGTGTAACCACCTAAGTCGCGAAAATTCATACCACCCGTGACGGGAATCACGCGTTGCCGTGCCATCTCTTTCCCTCCTTCACAACAGTCCCACTATGCTTCCGTGATTTCCAGATAATCTGTAATAGCCGTCATCCCCGTATTAGTCTTCGCCGACACACAGAATATCTGGCTGGCACCCGCCGCCTTCAACTGATCGACTGCCCAGTCAATATCTGCTGGATCTTCAGCCAGGTCAATCTTGGTCACAATACCAATCTTATCTTTGGGAAACATGCTCCCAAATCCCGGCGAAAATGTCTGCCGGTGATCTGTCACACTCTGGACGAGAACAATGACATCCGCATCTACAGCCGTCACGGTCAGTGCACTGTAATATTCCCGGTGCTCCATGAATTCTCCTGGCGTATCAATCATGCGATTATGCTTATAGAACTCAACTACCTGTGTTTTCTTGTAAGCGATGGCTTGTCCCAACAGTCGTTGACAAAGAGTGGTCTTCCCACAAGCGACAGCGCCAATAAATATCGGTTTCTTCATCTTGATTCCACTCCTTTCCAGCTTGCTAGTCGTGATCATACATCGCAATACCTAGTGGCGTGACATATTGTGGAAACGCCGGTTTGTAGGCTGGCAACTTCAGCGTTTTGCTGAAAGCTTTGACAAAGTCCTTGAAATTAATTGCCCCACCAACCACAATCACAGGTTCCTTAACAGGTGTTGTCCCCGTGTCGCGAGCGATTGTTGCCATCTTATCCACAACTGGTCGAATGATTGAAAACACTTCACTTTCCCGCTGTGGATCTCGTTTGATCAACTCAGCCTCGTCCGCCGGAATATGATGATAACCAGCTAAAACCAACGTCATGTGAAAACCACCAGTAGCTTCATCCAACACTTCCACCAACTTACCACGGTTAAAGATACTGATACCAGTGGTTCCCCCACCAATATCGACCACCGTCCCCGTCTTCATCTGCAGAAATGAGGCAGCTGCCGTGGGCTCATCAACCACGTGACGACATTCCAATTCAGCAGCTTCAATCACATTGCTGACGATTTTGGAAGCACTCTCACCAGTTCCTGGTGGGATTGCCCCACAAGCAGTCGTTAGCATCGTGCCGAGTGCTGCTTCAGCCTTAGCTTTCAACCGTTTCAAAATCTGTACGGACTCCATGAAGTTCACTACGATGCCGTCTCGAACCGCGTGATCATATTCAAACGCGCCGTACAAGGGCTGATTGTCTTCATCCAGGACCGTCAATACAATCGATGACGTCCCGAGATCAACACCAACTCGTAACCGTTCTTGCGGTTCTACTGGGCGAGTTGGGTGATCAGTGTTCACGACCTCGGCAAATTGTTGTAGCTGTTGATTGACCACGGCCAAATCTAATGCTTGTTTTGTCACCATATTCTCTCCTCGACTTTATCGTAAGTTTTTCGCTATCATGGATACATCCAGCAAGTCTCCTCATCAAGTACGAGTGATCTTGCAGACTGAGAAGTCCAAGATTGTCTTCAACTGACCGACCACTTGTTCCAAGGAAGCCTCAACCTCTGACACTTCCCCACACAGTACGACCGATCCACTAAATCGATCGATGAAACCGAGATCAACGCTCCCAGACTTGGTCGCAATATCACTGGCAATAATCGACGCCTCGCTGGGCGTAATCGTTAGGATACCCAAGGCTGAGTTGTTGTCGTCTAACCCCAACTTTTTAAAAACATCCTTGTCAGGATTGGCGATAACGTGGGCCAAGGTAATCTGCTTGCCAGGCACGTATTCTTGAATCATCCGTTCTGGTTCTGTCCGGTGTTCACTGGTGTTCGTCAGACTCATGGCATTAGCCTCCTTTCTATTAAGTTACGACCTAAGCTTGATTTTCCCAATCGGCCGGATAAGTAATGTAGATGAAGCGGGCGGCATCAGGTACGGAGAACTTGATCTTACTTCCTTTAGGAATCAGAATGATTTGGCCAGCATTAGCTGTTGCCGTCCCATTCTTACCGATAACACTCAGGGTACCATCAATAACGTAATCCACTTCGTCATAGTTCAAGGTCCAGTCAAACGTACTATTCTTCATGACCATCAAACCAGCCCCTAACCGTGGGCTTTCCTTCAAATCAAAGAAGTCCTTGGTATAAACTTGATCCGTGGGGTTTCCCGTGTCCATTCGATCATCCTCGGAAACATCCCAAGCTGGTAAATCAATTGCAACTAACCCATCCGGAGTAATCGTCTTTTTAACACTCAGCTTTTCCGTCACAATTTTCCGAACGATTTCTTCAATCTGTGCGCGATCAATGTTCATTTACTGCCACGTTCCCTTCTTCTAGTTTTTCTTCAGTCTTCTTTTGCTTTCCCAAAACCCGGTTAGCCATGAACATCGCCACAAAGATAGCGGTAATCCCGGCAACTAATTTGCTGACAATCATTGGGAAAATCATTTCCTTCGCCACTCCGGCCGTAAAGCCCAAATGGTCTCCGAAGACAAAGGCTGCGGATACCGCGAAGGCCACGTTAATGATCTTGCCCCGGTCGTCCATGTCCTTCATCATTTCGAACATTGGAATATTATTGGCAAGCGTTGCTACTAATCCAGCAGCAGCCGTCTCGTTCATGCCCATTGCTTGTCCTAACTTCATCAGTGGCTTGCGGAAGACCTTTGTAATCACGTAAACCAGGGTGAAGGCACCAGCCAGTGTCATGGCGATACTACCAACGACTTGGATACCACCACGAACGTTAGCGATACCCGGAATCAAGGTCACACCAACCATCGATTGAATCGCCCCGAGTGCTAACCCAAAGGTTCCAATGATAATAATGGCTTGACCGAACACAGAGAACCCTTTAATCATTCCTTCAGGCTTGAACCAAAGCCCCAAAGCAATTAAAACGGCAAATAAGATAATTGGCACGATGTTCTTCAAGACGGAAACGATTGGCATCCCCATCATTAATCCACCAACAAAACAGCCGATTGGAATCGTTACCATTCCTGAAAGTACCCCGGTGGCTAAGAAACGGTGATCTTTCTTGTCGATAATTCCTAAGGCTACTGGAATGGAGAACACGATAGTTGGCCCCATCATTGAGCCAAGAATGACCCCAGCAAATAACCCTGCTTGAGGATCCAGCGCCATTTGCTTAGCTAACTGGAAACCACCCATATCAATTGCAATCAAGCTCGTAGCAAACATGGATGGATCGGCACCTAAGGCCCGATACAATGGCACAATCACTGGCGATAAAATCTTTGCCAAGATGGGGGCCAGAATGATAATCCCGACCATGGACATGGCCAAGGATCCCATGGCCATAATCCCCTCTTCAAATTTGGCACCTAAACCAAACTTATTGCCAATCATCTTATCCAGTGCCCCTAAAGCCATAAAGAACACCATAATATACATAATAATTTCATTAATTCCCATAACTGAACTGCCTCCCTTCTAAATGAAAAACGTTACTGTTCATCAATCGAATCAATAATACCGACAATGGTGGCGTCGATTGGAACTGGTGTACCCTGATCTACGACCCGAGCACCTGACCCCTCAACCACCAAAACTTGTTCACCAAAACCAGCACCGACCATGTCACGCGCGACAATTTGCCGAGTCTGCCAAGGCTGGTTATCAGTTCGCTTATCAGTAACATTGACTAGTAAAAACCGAGCTCCCGAAAGTGACTCGACTTTCTTGGTTGACCATAAATTACCAACTACTTCACCGACGACCATCTCGTCAGCCTCCCTTCAACTTGTCTAACTAGCGTTGATGTCGTTGTGCCCATTCTGCAGCTTCATCGGTCAGCACTTCGTTAGGCGCAAGCTGACGGTTGCCGGCTTGCCACCGCTTTTCTAAAGCTAATCGACTCACAAACTGCCGCTTAGGCGCGGTTTTTACCTGGCGCCGTTTGAGCGAGGCCAGTTGTTGTTCAAAGCCTTGATCCTCACTAATAAAGTGAATATCCAGTGTTTCCAATGCCTGCAAAGCTGCTTGCAGCTGTCGCCAAACACCGTACCTTGTCCGTTGACGATACGTTGCCAGCTTCGGCGCTTTGTCAAAGATCCAAACTGGCTTTCCTGCTAGCAAGAAGTCAATAACTGTCGCCGTGACTTCGTCAATTGACGTTAACTTGACGACTGCCAACAGCTGCGGTAAAGTCATCTGACTAAGACAAAGCAGGATAGCATCGCTATCCTGCTTTGTCTCAAACTTGAAATGAAAGTCAGCTGAAAGTCTGTGCACATAAGCTGCAGGATACGCTTCAATTTTCTCTGGAAAGAGAATGTCACTTTGGGTTGCTTCTCCAAGCTGTGCGACGACTCGATTAGTAATCGCTTGAATCAGCTTTTCTAAATCAGCAGACTGCATATCTAAAACCTACTTTTTATAGATTGTTCCCCGCATGCCCTTCGTGAGTCCACAAGCATTTGCTTCGTCAAAGTCGACGTGCATCCGAGTCGCAAATCGATCACTTACGCGAATGACAACATTACCAAAGATCAAGCCCCGGTCGCCGGTCATTTTAACGTCGACGACATCACCATTCTTAACACCATATAATTTGGCATCGCTGGGCGTCATGTGTACGTGACGCTGGGCAACGATGACACCAGATTCAATGCCGACAGACTTGCCGGACGCACTGACTAGCGTTACCCCTGGCGTTTGGTCCAAATGACCACTCTCACGCAACGGTGGCGTCACGCCTAAGGTTCTCGCATCTGTCAGTGACAATTCAACCTGCGATTGCTTCCGAGCGGGTCCTAATACGGCAACGTTTGCAATTTTGCCGTTAGGTCCGACCAGCGTCAATCGTTCTTCAGAAACGAATTGTCCTGGTTGTGACAAGGGACGCTTGGGTGTTAACTGGTGTCCCGCACCAAATAATGCATCAATGGTGGGCTGATCAAGATGGATGTGCCGTGCCGAAGCCTCAATTTCAAATGAAGTCTTCTTCCGCAGTTCCGCAACGATTGCTTCAACAATATCGTTTAAGTTATCCGTCTTCATCACCTACTCTCTAAAATTGTCTGTGTCCAAGTCTGAATCATGTTTTGCCACTGCACGATTGCTTGGCAATAATTAGCCTGTTGGAGCTCTGGTTGCATGCGGACGTAATCCGCTAAATCAATGGCAACCTCACCAATACTGCTTTGCAATTGCTGGACCCCCAGCATATTGGTCTGACCGAGCTTTAACGCTGTCAGCTGTAACTTATCTGTTGGGCAATCCGCATTGGTCAAAATCTGATCAAATGTCTTTGTCAGTAAGGAGTTGACGAACTCGACTAACTCGGTCACAATTTCCTGGTCAATCTCCTCTGATTGTTCACTTAGCAAAGTCAACAGCAATAGGAATTGCTTGCGCAACGTAGATTGTAAGCGAATAAGCGGCGTACCAAAACGGGAAAGCTGATTAAAGTCAACCGTCGGAATCGTTAGCGACACAGTGCCGAGCCATTGATTAGGTTTTACCGCTTCTTTGGCTTGAACCGCAACCGATGTTGCATTCGTTTGATTGATTTTAATCTGGTGCTCGCCCAAAAAGCTCCGAGCAGCTGGGGTCAAAATAGTACCTCTTGGTAACGTTAATTGATCTTGGTTAGATAACTTGTTTTGACGCATCAGCTGTCGCACCGAATTTTCAGTTAGTAATTTGTCCAAGAGGCACCTCCTTTCACGAGTCTAGTAAAGACCATCCATGATTAGTCTTCGTCGAGGTTAGCGTTGTCGCCTAACATGTGAGGCAAGATAGCATCGACTTCGTTGTGTGGACGAGGGATGACGTGAACAGAAATTAATTCGCCAACCTTTTCACTAGCAGCAGCACCGGCATCGGTAGCGGCCTTAACGGCACCAACGTCACCGCGAACCATAACAGTTACTAACCCGGCACCAATTTGTTCCTTACCGATTAAAGTAACGTTAGCAGCCTTGACCATGGCATCGGCAGCTTCAATTGCACCAACTAAACCTTTTGTTTCGATCATACCTAAAGCGTTTGTGTTTGACATAATAATTTCCTCCTAAATTGTGTGTAGTCTTATTGGATTGTTGCTAAAACTTGACGAACCAATTCATCGACCAACTGTTGCTGGTTTGAACTCGACAACGTTGGTGCTGCTTGAGCAACGCTACTTGCTGCACCACGAATATCTTCAATCTCACGAACACCAACGGCCACGCGCTTCAGGTTCAGCAAGTTCAGTGGACTGATGTTGTCAGAACTAGCACTACCACCGATAGCGCCACAGCCTAAGGTCAAGGCTGGGTTCAGCCCAGTAGTAGCACCGATACCACCTAAGGAACCTGGTGTGTTGACCAGTACCCGGGAGGCAGGAACCATTGCAGCGTATTCGCAAACCAACTTGTGGTTTTCTGAATGAACGATGGCTGTGTGACCAGCCCCTTCATTCATCAATAACTTGTTAGTCAAGTCAGCGGCCGCTTGCATATCTTTCACTTCAAAGTAAGCCATGATTGGCGTTAGCTTTTCGCGAGAGAACGGATCGTTTTTCCCAACATTTTCTTCAGAATCCCGGGCAATCAGAACTCGCGTGTCACGTGGCACTTCAATTTTGGCTAAGTCAGCGATGACTTGAACGGACTTACCCACGATTTGTGGATTCATCGTACCGTCAGCCCGCAAGATAAAGTGAGAAACTCGTTCCCGTTCTTCATCATTTAAGAAGTAGCCGCCTTGTTTTTCCAGTTCCCGACGAACTTCATCTTTATTAGCATCTTCGACGATGACAGATTGTTCTGAGGCACAAATTGTCCCGTTATCAAACGTTTCTGAATCCATGATGCGCTTAACAGCTAACGCAGCATCCGCACTCTTTTCGATGAAGGCTGAACCGTTACCAGGACCTACCCCTAAGGCAGGTGTCCCTGAAGAGTAAGCCGCGTGAACCATGGCCGTCCCACCAGTGGCTAAGATCAACTTGGTCTCTTCGTTGTGCATCAGCTCGTCGGTACCTTCCAAGGTGGGTGCCGTCATACCAGAGATTAATCCGGCTGGTGCACCAGCTTGGTAAGCTGCTTCACTCGTCACCTTAATGGCTTCCAAAATACAATTTTTGGCGTTCGGGTGTGGTGAGAAGACGATGGCATTCCCTGCTTTAACCGCAATCAACGCCTTATAAAAGACTGAAGATGTTGGATTAGTCGATGGAATCAAGCCGGCGATAACGCCAACTGGCACAGCCATGTCAATGGTCTTGTGGTCTGAATCTTCTCCTAAGATACCAATCGTTTTCAAATCACGGTAACGATCATTAACGGTTTTAGAAGCAAATTCGTTCTTAATAACCTTATCTTGCCAAATCCCAAATCCAGTTTCTTCTTGGGCCATCTTCGCTAATCGCTCAGCGTTGGCAACCCCTGCGTCAGCAATCGCTTGGCAAATTTCGTTGACCTTTTCTTGGGAGAATTGGCTGAAAATCTTTTGGGCTTTCGTTGCTTGATGGAGCAACGTCCGCACCTCTTGAATTGATAGTAAATCTGCATCTGTTAGACTCAAGAATTATTCCTCCTTTGCAGATCGTCCAGGATTGCTTGAACTAATGTCCGCTTGTTCCCCATCTTGATCTGCTTCTTCGTTAGCGTTTGAATGTTCATTCGGTAGGCTTGCTTCCGTAAGTCCACGACGCGCATTTTCTCTAACGTTGTTCGATCAGTTGCCCAATCGCTTGGTAGCTTTGCGGTTGTCTCAGCCGGTGCAGCTGGTTGCTCAACCGGCTTTGCAGGCGTCTCAACTGATGGCTTAGGCGTTACCACGTCATCACTCGTAGCTGCGTCGTTATCTTCTGGTGCTTGTGGTTCATCCGACTCGTTTGGTGTCGGTTCTGGCGACGGTGGTTGGACCATCGTGTTTGTCTGACCATCCATCCGAGCAATAACATGCTCAGAGATGAGGCAGTCAAATTGTTCGATACTAGCAACGCCAGCATCAACACCAGCATTTACTGCCGCAACGTCTCCTGTAAGTAGGACCGTTACCAGACCACCCCGTGTAATTCTGAGGTCGCGCATTTCAACGTCAGCGGCCTTCAGCGCGGCATCGGCGGCAACGACAGCACCGAGAAAACCTTTAACTTCAATCATGCCTAGGCTTTCAACTGTCATTTTTGTTCACGTCCTTAGTCGACTAGCGGATTATTGGCAATTTCTTTTACTGCAGTGGCAAACGCATCACAGGCCGCCTTGCAAGCAGATTGGCTACCTGTCAACAGCGCACCACCAAAGTTGGTTTCCGAAGGCGGACCATAGAGGACACCCATCTGAACGTCAGCGGCTTTCATTGCTGCATCGACGCCGTAAATGGATTCCAGCGGCGGCGCAATCAGGTAGGCGATGGCGCCACCTTCAGTTGTGTTGGCCACCTTAGAAAGGTAGCTCCCCGTCCGTGAAATCGTGTGAGCGAAGTAAACGATACTATCATCGTCATTAGCACTAACGAAATGCGCTTCTTCTTCAATCACCCGTACACAGGCATCCAGTCCACTACGAACTTCAGCGGGACTAGGACCACCCAAGATACCAATAACTTCACCAGCTAATTTGGTTGACGCGTTGCCGGCACCAGCATACATACTCTTGCCGTAAACGACTTCAACGTCGGCGGTTTTTGTTGCTTCATCCAAGGCCACATAAGTCACATCATCACAATCAGAAGTGATCAATCCTAAACTCTTAATATCGCTCGGGAGATCTAAGGATTTGGCTAACTCACTGTCCACATTCGGAATAAGTCGCGTACTGAGGACATTGGCTTTAACTGCACTATCTTTCACTGTATAATTCCTCCTCTCGGATCTGAGCTGTAACTTTAGGCACCAGCGTTTTCAGCAGCCTTTAAGTCAATCCCAGACTTCTTCAAACGAACCATCTTGTCCAATAATTCAGCGATGTAAGCACCAGCTTCAACGGCTGGCATCCCACCATCATGAATGTTGGAAACAACGGTCCGGTTGGCTTCAGGCATCCCAATGGTTGGCTTGTAAGCGATGTAAGCACTCATAGATTTGGCAGTAACTAATCCTGGCCGTTCACCGACTAACATGCAGACAACATCAGCACCAGTAACTTCACCGATTTGGTCTTCTGCACCCACCCGGGCATACTTAACGAAGATGACGTCTTTGGTTTCAAAGCCTAAGCCGTAAACCTTCAACCCTTGTTGGATAGCTGGAATAATTTCTTTCACGTTAGCTTCAATTGCCGCGGAACTCAGCCCATCACCAACAACCATTTGAATCTTAGGATTAGGGGTGACGTTCTTCTTGATGGCAGCAACCGTTTCATCAGAGAATTTCCGTCCATAATCAGGCCGCGTCAGGAATTCATCTTTAGAGGTACAAGTCGTCTGAGTTTCAAAGAAGCCCATATCTTTTGGCAATTGAGGATCAACATCACTGAACACAGCATCTTGCGCAGCCGCGTGATCTGCCCGGAAGCGCAACACTGAAGCAGTCTTGTAACGGGTACCGACACGTCCCATTCCTAACCGTGCAGGCGTAAAGGATTTGATCTTCAAATAGCCTTCGCGATCATGGGGATCATCTTGTAAGAATTGCTTCTTCAAATCGATCTTGGTGATATCATCTAGCACGTCACCGGAAACAGTTGAATCGTTGGTAGCCGGCGTTGCAGCAGAACGCGTATCAGTAGTAGTCGTCGTTGCTGCAGCTTTCTTATCATCCGTCATATCTGCCAAGATATTTTCAATCATTGACTTTAAGTCTTTTTCATCCATGTCGTATCACTTCCTTTTATTTTAAGAAAATCGAAGCATCACCAGCGCGGGCAGTCAATTGACCATTTTCAACGATGCCCATCTTTTCCATCCATTCTTCAAATTCTTTAATTGGGTGGTAACCGAAGATGTCACGAATCGTGGCGGTTTCTTGGAATCCAGTTGATTGATAGTTCAACATAACGTCATCGGCATGTGGCACACCCATGATGTAGTTGCACCCCGCAGCGCCCAAGAGCACGGCTAAGTTTTCACCATCATTTTGGTCAGCCTTCATGTGGTTGGTGTAGCAGACATCACATCCCATGGAGATACCTTGCAACTTACCCATGAAGTGGTCTTCAAGACCGGCACGGATAACTTGCTTGGAGTTGTATAAGTATTCTGGTCCAATGAACCCAACCACAGTGTTGACGATGTATGGATCATATTTCTTAGCAAATCCGTAGCACCGAGCTTCCATAGTTAATTCATCAGCACCGAAGTTGGCATCAGCAGATAATTCTGAACCTTCACCAGTTTCAAAGTACATGATGTTAGGTCCAGCAGCTTGCCCTTGATGTAAGCCTAAGTCATAAGCCTCGCTTAACATATCAGCGTTAATCCCAAAGGCCGTGTTCCCTTTTTCAGAGCCGGCGATGGATTGGAAAATCAAACCAGCAGGTGCGCCACGACGAATGGCTTCCATTTGAGTCGTCACGTGGGCCAAGACAGAGCATTGGGTTGGCACATCCCATTGAGAACGGAATTCTTCGAACTTGTTCAAAATCTTGGAGACGCTGTCAACTGAGTCATCATTAGGGTTTAAACCGATAACGGCATCCCCAACACCCCAACTCAAACCTTCCATAACCCCAGCCATGATCCCATCAACGTTATCCGTTGGGTGGTTCGTTTGTAGCCGTGAGGAGAAGGTCCCTGGCCGACCAATCGTGGTATTAGCTGTCTTTTCAACATGAATCTTCTTAGCAGCAACCACCAAGTCCATGTTGGTCATCAACTTCGTCACGGCCGCAGCCATTTCGGAAGTCAAGCCACGCCGAACCCGCTTAATGTCGTGGTCAGTGGTGCTATCTGACAAGATCCATTCACGCAGATCTGAGACCGTCCAGTTCTTAATACTGTCAAAGATGCGCTTGTTAACACCGTCGATGATAATCCGGGTAACTTCATCATCCTCATAAGGCACTACTGGATTGTTGTAAATGTCATTCAAGGTCAATTGGGCCAAAACAACTTTCGCAGCCACCCGTTCTGTAGCATCACTAGCGGCAACTCCAGCAAGTTCGTCACCGGACTTTAATTCGTTGGCCTTGGCTAACACTTCTTTGACTGAGCCAAAGCTGTATAACTGATCAGATAATCTTGTTTGTAAAATCATTCTGCTGCCTCCTTTGCAAATTAATTGCGTTTAAGTTCTTAACCAAATACAAGCGTTTTCACAATGACCGGTAAGACTTCACCACCGGCGACTGGCTCACCCAGATCAATGTAATCGCCGTTTTCCACCTTGACACTATCGATACAAACGAACGGATAATGTTCAGGTAGCTTAGCGAAAAGACTGTGTCCCAGGGCCTTAGCCATATCTTCATGAACCATAATAATCAAGGGTTCATGCTTATCAATCAAGACCTGTGCGCCTTTGACGATTCCGGCGGCGTACCGCTGAATATCGCTGAAGGAAGGACTGTGCTTGCCAGTGAAAGCCAATGCAACGTTGGTTAGCTCGTTTTGCACCTTGTACCAGTTGATTTTTTCTTCAACTGTTTGCGCTAATTCATCCTCTGCTAAATTCTCATCACTCTTCGTAATTTTGAGAATTGGCAGATTCCGTAATGGTAAAATGCCATCGGTATAAGCAATCGTGCTCCCCGTCACATCTGTGGTGTGAGAACCAGCGCCGACCACTGTCGCCCGAATCGTTTCGACTGATGGGTAGATGGTCTTGTCCTTAAAGATTCGCGAATGTCGGACGCCATATCCCAGCAATAGGCCAATATCACCATAACGTAAGACATCAGCTGGCAATTCTTCATTCAGACAATCGGCCACCCCGCCAGAGAAAGTCACACCGTCAATCTTGTGTTCTGGATGCAACGCGTGATTGGTAATAAACAAATCAAAGTATGGGCTCTTCTCACCCACCCCAATGCTGTTTTCCAGGACGTTGACCAACACATCAATAATTGGCTGTAACTGCTGCGTAGTAATCGTCATCCCCTCATGAATGCTGAGGTTGAGCTTTTCAATCAACTGCTTAACTTTAGGTGAAATATACGTGATCTCTTTGGTACTAGGGGTAATCTTAATCAAACGACCCCCGATATCGAAACAAGCTGTATCAAGGATATCCTCATCACTGAACAGCCCCAGGTTACTGGTCCCGCCACCGATGTCCATATTGACAACATTACGGCGACGTTTCGTTGCGGTGACATTGGTACCAGCACCCTTTCCGGCAATGATACTTTCAAGATCCGGTCCGGCCGTTGCCACCACGAAGTCACCCGCATAACCACTCAAAGCCTGCGTAACAGCGCTTGCATTTTCCTTTCGCGCCGTTTCGCCAGTGATGATTACGGCACCCATTTGAATATCACTCTTGTTAATGCCTGCAGCCCGGTATTGATCCGCCACGAATTTGGTAATCGCATCTGCATCAATCTCGTTCTGTGAAGCTAGTGGTGTAAAAATGATGTCGCTTTGAAAGATGACCTCTTTTTTTGAAATGTTGATTCGTGGAACTGAGAACGCCGCGGCAAAGTTCTTCACGGTCAAGCGTGATAAGATCAATTGCGTAGTCGATGTTCCCAAGTCAATCCCGACACTCAAAATTTGATCATCTTGCATATATCCTCCCTCCTTTCCAAAAAAATGGGGCTTAAGGTCAAGCCATTTTTACTCGCGCAAAAGCCACTGCTTCCACGAAGAAAAATAGTTTGATCTTAAGCCCCATTGCTTTAGCACAACATCAGCGTTGTGTTTTTTGATCAAATGAGAAACACACATCGGTACCTTTTTGTGCCGACGATTCAATTTTCAAGCGGCCCAACAATTTATCCTTCACATAGCTTCGAATAATTGTCAGACCCAAGCTACCTGCCCGAGTTTGGTCGAGGTCAAACCCCACACCGTCATCCGTGACTCGTAGCGTAATAATTTCTTGATTAGTGGTCCCCACGATTGCCACGTGACCGCATTTAACGCAGCCCTCTGGATAAGCGTGAGAAATCACGTTTTGCAATAACTCATTGATAATAATGGAAATCGTCACAATCTGTTCACTATCCACAGTAATTTGTGGGTCAATTTTCAACTTCACATCCAACTGTTGATTTTCATCGCTCAGCTGCTTGAAGTGCGTGACCAGTAAGTGCAACGCTGATTGTAAGCTGGTATGATCATCCAACTGCTTAGACATCAGCTCATAAGTTGACGAGATTGCCATGATTCGGCTGATGCTTTCGCTAAGTGCCTTCTTGGCCTCATCCCCCTGCAACCGGCGTTGTTGAATCCGGAGCAATGAGATAACTGACTGTAGGTTATTCTTAACGCGATGGTTGACCTCGCGAATCGCCACGGACTTAGAAATGATTTCGGCTTCTTTAGCCTTGACGTCCGTTTTGTCTTGAATCAATACCACCAGCTGCTGGTTACTTTCATTCCAGAATTTACGCTCAGTGAAAAAGTAACTTAAGTAATTGAAACTGTAGGTTAACGGTTGGCCTGAATCACCAACTTGTTGTAATTGCTCACGTACTGTAGCGAACCGTGACCCATCCAAAGATAAGTTTTCGTAATCCAGCCCAATAATGCTACCGATATACCCGACTTTCTTATACAAGGCCATTGCCGTGTGATTAGCTAAAACTAATCGGCCAGTGTGATCAAACCCCAGAATAGCATCGGCTAGTTGATCTGTGATTGTCGCATCCAATCGCCCGAACATCTTGATTGCCGCAGACACATCTGAATACCGTGACTGCGTGTCTTCGCTTTGGAAGTTATCCAACACATCGTGCGACGCATCCGACTCAACGATTGTCACACCAATCGTCCGATCCTCATTTAAAATTGGATAGATCCGTTGGCGAATCAAGCGCTGTTCTTGCGTTTCCGCTAGCAAATCAACGGATGACAACTGGGTCTCTAACGTATGAAACACCCCTGGCTCGTTGGTCCGTAAGGCTTCCTTACCAGTCACCTTACGATGATACAGCGACGGAACATCAACTGGCAACTTGTGATAGATCACAACCGCTTGATTGTTATACTCGTTGCGGACATCAATGAATACATCTGAATTACGATAGGCCGCCGTTCGTTCAATTACCCGAGTCTGGTCTAACAAGACGTCAATATCCGCTTGATCTAAGCTCGTATATTGTTGACACAACTCTTCGAATTCACTCATTAGGCATCCATCACAATCAATTCAGCAATTTCATTCATCGACTGCCGCTTACTCATACTTAAATTACGAAGCATCTTGTAAGCCGCATCCTCAGTCAAATTGTTCTGTTCCATCAAAATCCCTTTAGCCCGTTCAATCACTTTCCGTTGGGCTAACTTGGTATCCAGATCATCAACCTTTTGTGCCAATTGCTGATCACGTTTACCACTCGCCAGCCCTACTTGTATAGTTGTGAGCAATGATCGTTCTGAAAGGGGTTTCACTAAATAGCCAACCGCACCAATTCTACTAGCCGTATCCGTATCCTCTTCATCACTGTAGGCGGATAAGTAGACGATCGACCGGGTCAAATGATCTGCTAAAATCTTCTTACCAGCTTTCAGGCCATCCAGGATAGGCATCCGGATATCCATAATCACCAGATCAGGCTTTTCTTTCTGACAAACGTCAATAGCCTCGAAACCATCGCTGCCTTCACCGACAACTTGGTACCCTGCTTGCTCAACAATGTCTCGAATGTCCATTCTGGTTAATGGTTCGTCATCCACAATTACAATACGTTCCTTCATGATAATCGCTCCTCATCGTTATAATCACAGTTACAGCAATTATTAGCCATACTATACTCGTCATGATTAACAATTAAGCTGAATATTTTTCAAGATAGATCCCTGGTGGTAGTATTATAAGGTGAGTATCATGAGGGTGTCAATGCTAGGAAAAACTGTCTTCGAGAATCCGCTTAACATCAGCTGCTTCAGGAACCCGTGGATTAGCTGACGTCGTACGGTCTTTCAATGCTGCCACTGAAATCTCGTCTTCAGTTGTGTGAAAAAGCTCTGAATCTAAGCCGTATTCTTGGAAAGTTGCCGGCATCTTCAGACGTTTACGCAACTGAATGATGGTGTTGATCAAACTACGAACTGCAATCTTCGGATTAGCCACGTGAATGCCAATCAACCGTGCTAAGTTAGCATATTTAACAGCAGCTTGATTTGGCTTCTCCATAATGCCTGAATCCATCTCTGCGTTGTAAGCAATGATGTGTGGCATCAGGATGGTGTTCAACCGACCATGTGGAATGTGGTACTGTGCACCAGCAGCATGGGCGATACCGTGGTTCAAGCCTAAATTAACCATGTTGAAGGCCATCCCCGCGATGCAGGATGCGTCATGCATTTTTTGCCGAGCTTCCATGTCCGAACCGTCCTTGCTGACGCGTTCCAGATAAGTGAAGACCATTTGGAATCCCTTTTCAGCCAATGCATCTGAGAAGTCATTCGCATTGATTGAGACATAGGCTTCCAAGCAATGGGTCAGCACGTCCATCCCGGTATCAACGGTAATGTTCTGTGGTGCTGAGGCCACTAGTTCAGCGTCTAATAACGCTACCTTTGGTAAAATATCATCGGTTACCAGTGGGTACTTGATGCCCTTATCAGCATTGGTAATGACTGCAAAGTTCGTGACCTCTGAGCCAGTTCCACTGGTTGTGGGAATCGCAATCAAATCTAAGTCCGTTTCACCCTTCGTCATTCTCTTCAGGATGAATTTCATGGCCTTAGTCGCATCGATTGCGGAACCACCACCAACAGCAACCAATAACGTTGCCTTAAACTTTTGTAGGGCTTCAATCCCAGTGACAATCTTAGTTACGGGTGGGTCGGGTTGAATGTCTGAGAAGACTTCCAGTTCATTTTTACTTTCCAAATGGACCGTAATCTTATCTAAACTTCCTGACTTCACCATAAACGGGTCAGTTACCACAAAGATCCGTTGTCCACTGATATCTTCAAGGCCCTTCAGCGAGCCATCACCAGTCCAGATCTGAGTTTTAAACTGTATTTTCTCCAAACTCCCAACCTCCTTTACAACAGATACTTGTAAATAAAAACGAAAAAGGTGCTTAAGGATACCCCAAATAAGGAGTGTCCTTAAGCACCATTGCTTTTTTATGTACGCCATTGTACGAACTTTTCAATTTTATTTACACGCTTAATATAGCGCTTACATGCTCGATTGTCAACAAAATTCCGAAAAAAAAGACCGCAATAAAAATTGCAGTCTCCCGTAGACGCCATTGTCTACGTCCAGAAAAGCACGCCATTGTGCCTGTAATTGAACTTAAAAACATTCCACCCATTCCTCGGGATGAAATGTCACACAAGTAACCTAATAGAAAGATCTGACTAATAGCAGGAGCACCCTGCTAATCACAGTGGCGGGACCGTACCGGATTTACACCGATTTCCATCTAATTAAGTACTTCTTGTCAATTGGTAACTTCAGAATACCACATCTAGTAAATTTTTACCACTATTTCATTTAGTGAAAAACTTCTTTGCCGTGTTCGTAGAAGACTTCTGGCGTTCCCGTGCGGTAATTAATTACCCGGGCCAACGCATAGAAATAGTCTGACAGACGGTTCACAAAAACCAATAATTCTGGCGGTAACGTCGTCGACCAAGCAAGGGTCACGATTTGCCGTTCAGCACGGCGCGTCACCGTCCGGCAAATCTGAAACAGTGCTGAAGCCTTACTGCCCCCTGGTAAAATAAAGCGGGAAATCTCTGGCGGCTCATCTTGGTAAACGTCAATCCGATGTTCAATCCACTCAACATATTGTGGGTCAAAGCGCATGTTATCCCAATTTAATTTGGGATTAGCAAAATCAGTTCCCAAGTCAAATAGACAATGTTGGAGTCGCGTTAATTCAGATTTCAAAGCCGTTTCTTTATCGTCCAACTCCGCAATCGCCAATCCTAAGTACGTATTCAACTCATCAATTGTGCCATAAGCCCAGACACGGTCCGAGTCCTTACTAACCTTGGCGCCATCAACCAACCGGGTCATCCCCTTGTCGCCGACACCTGTGTATAATTGCATGCTGATTCCTCCTTTACAAAAAAGAAAAGCACCAAATAAACCACTCGTCGCTGAGTGACTTATTTGGCGCCTTTGCCAAGTTCTCACAAATAGTATAGCGCTTACATCAAGTGAATACAACAGGAAGTTACCTGCTGTGTGCCCCGATCAATACCCTTCAGTCGTAAAGTACCAATGCACCTTATCGCCATCCTTAACAGCCTTCTTGTTAGCCGCCTGGTCGATAAATTTGCCATTGACCCGGTACTTCCAGCCGCTACCGACTTTGACATCGTTTTGGGCGAGACCGTTGACGCTGCTGACATAGACGACCACACCTTGTTGGGCTTGGATCTTGAGCTTAGAAGATTGAAGCACCGTGAACGCGTTAGACTTACTGGTCAGCTTGACCTTGCCGTCGAAGAACGTCTTCTTGTAGCCGCTGACCACCAAGTGGGCCTCTGGCGTTGACTTGGTCTTCTTGGCGGCTGGTTTCGCCGCCGTGGCAGTGTGACGCGTCGTCTTACGGGCCTTGGTCGCTGACTTCTTAGTCGCGTGCTGACTTGGCGTTGCGACACTAGCCGCCGTTGCCGCATGACTACTCGTGGCCGCTTCGTGTTTTGTAGCCGCCGTTGATGACGAGGTTGACTTCGCCTTGGTTGCCGTCTTTTTCGTCGACGCCTTATGGTGTTTCTTCTTGGCTACCGAGCTACTCGTCGCACTGGCTGCGGACGATGACGATGATGACGAACTCGTCGCCACCGCCGCCGTATCCGGCTCAGCCGCCTGCGTTTGGCGACTCTGTTGAAACGCCAGCGCACCACCGATGATTAAAATCGTGGCGACGACCGCCGCAATGATCCACCTGGTCTTCTTCATGCCAACTACCCCTTAACTCTATGATTGATTATTTGAACGCGTAAACTAACTTCTTGCTGTAGTTGCCATTGTGGTAGGCACTAGCAGCAACACTAACTTGACCATAAGCCAAGACCATGCTGTAAGCATCCTTGATGGAGCCATCCGCTTTAACGTAGCTGAACATCGCCTTCAATGGCGTTGCCGTTTGGCTCTTCTTGATAGCCTTCTTGTTGACGAACTTGTAAGACGTCTTGGTCGTAGCTAAGGCTAAGATCCCTTCGGCCGTGGAGTTGGCGTTTGGATTTTCCTTGCCATTGTAAGTGTAACCAAAAGCCCCACTCTTATAGATGTTCTTCTTCAAGTAGTTGCGACCAGCCACTTCGGCCTTCTTGACCGTCTTGTTCTTACTCTTGCTCATCATCATGGCATTGACCGCCGTTGCCGTGGTATCACTGTCTACGCTGGCAGCCGTGTTGTTATATGCCCAGCCATTGTTAGATTGTTTGTTCTTAGCAATCTTTAAGCTCAGTGAGTTCTTGGAGAACTTCGCCTTGCTAGGCTTCTTAAAGTTCTTGTTGGAAGAAACGGCAACCAAGGCTTGGCTTTGAACGTTGACCGTTTGCTTAGCCATGGATTGCTTGTACAATTTGTTGACCAAGTTCATGTTCTTCTTAGCGCCGGCTGGCTTGTACTTAGTCGGGTTAACGCCAATTGCTTGCAGCCCAATGATTGCCGTAGCCAAAGTAGCGGGATCACTCTTACTGTTAATGATCAAATTCTTTTTGACCAGCTTCTTATTGGCCTTGCTGAACTTGTAGCCTTGCTTCTTCAAGCCCAACAGAAAGTCTGCGTAACCTGAAGCGGCCCCAGTCGTCTTGTAAGCGGACTTGCTAAAGATCTTTGCTGTGCCGTTAACACCATCTTTATTTTGTTTCATCATTTTCTTTGCGTATGTATAAAGCGCCTTTTGCTTGCTCTTTTGTGATTTCTTGGAAGCAACCTTGACGCTAGCGGCGTTGACATCCATGACTGGGACAACGGCCCCTAAAGCCATAACGGCGGTTAATGAAGCTGCGATTAACTTATTGTTCAACATGAAAAATATCCCCTTTTACAATATATTGTATTTCGTAATCAAACGGTCCATGAGCTTACGCCACGGATGGTACAGGAGTAACACACTAATGGCATTGGTTGCGGCGTGGAGTGCGTCAAACATCAGACTGGCCGCAAACGACAGGAAGAAACTGGCCGGACGTAACGGCCGCACGTACGCCAACGCGTACCACAGATCCATGATCCAGCCGAACCAAAAGCCCCAGATGGCGCCCCAGACGACCATGATCCAGACGTTATTTTTCAACGACGTCCGGCCCAACAAGCCGGTGGTCAGGCCCATCAGGCCCCAGGCCAACATTTGCCATGGCGTCCACGGTCCTTGTCCCAAGAACAGGTTAGAGACCAACGCCATCATGGACCCGGAAACGAAGCCGAGTTCCGGTCCCAGGCTGACGGCACTGACGATCACCACGAAACTGGTCAACTGCACGTTGGGAATCGCCGCGAGCGGTACCCGGCCGATGACGCCCAGCGCCACGATGACCGCCAAAAATACCAGCAGGCGCGTGCCCATTTGCCGCTTCTCAAAGTGCCAGTAAGCCGGCAACAAGCTACAAGCCAAGCAGGCAAAGCTGAAGATGATAAAGTGATGGCCCTTCACCAACAACATGCCGCTCAGCACCACCAGCATCAATACTACCGGCACGACGAGGTTCCAACTATTTTTCCACCAACCACGCTGTTCGATAATTCTCACCTCCTTAAATGGTTTTGCGGGTCACGTCTTGGCTAAACAACGCCGTCGGAACTTGCTGGCGCACCAGCCGGTTGACCGCCGTCGTTGACAAGAAGTTCTCCGTGAAGAACTGACGCGTCGGTTGCGGCTGGTTGAGCCGACCGTCGAACATGAAGGTGCAAGCGTCGGCAAACTCAGCGCAAAAGTCCATGTCGTGACTCGCCATGATGATGGTCAATCCCGCAGCGTGGGCCCGCTGCAAGACGCGCCCCACCAGCAGTTTGGTTGCCGGATCCAATCCCTTGGTCGGTTCATCTAGCAACAAGACTTCCGGCTGCGTGATCAGCGCCAAGGCCATCCCCAGCAACTGTTGCTGACCGCCACTGAGGTCAAAGGCATTTTGCTCAGCGACCGCCGTCAGTTGAAAGGTCGTGAGCAAGTCGGTCACCCGCTCAGCTGACGCATCCCCCGCCAACCGGGCCTGCGCCGTGAGCTCCTCGGTCACCGTATCACCACTGAATTGCTCCGTGGGATTTTGGGACAGGAAACTCAGACGCTGCAGGCGGTCGCCATTTTTCATCTTCCACACCACGTGTTGGTCGAGCTTGACCTTACCGTGCTGCGGTTTCCGCAAGCCGGCCAGCACACTGAGGAGCGTGGATTTACCGGAGCCGTTCTTGCCGATGATGGCTAGCCAACTGCCCGGGTCAACGTTGAGGTCGACCTGATGCAATATGTCGCCGGTCGTTGGGTAACGCAGCGAAACGCCAGCGGCCGTCAAACTGAAGTCACTGGGCGGCGTGCTATGACGCGATGGTTGCGCCGACACCGCGGTAAACTGCCACCCGTGTTGGGCAATCACCCGGCGGCCCGTCGTCACCGTTAGCGGCAACTCGCTGACCGGCAACTGCTGATCCAAGAAGAACGCCGGTACCGCTGGCACAAACGGCCGCAATGCCGCATCCGCCTGCATCCGCACCAAGCCTGCCGATACAGGGCCATCGTAGGTCAGGTGACCGTGTTCCAATAGGACCATCCGGTTCGCCAACGCCAACACGCGGCTCAACCGGTGCTCCGTCAACACGATGGTGATGGCCAACTCGTCATGCACCTGCTGTAAAATATTGAGAAAATTTTGGGCGGTGGTTGGGTCCAACTGGGCGGTCGGTTCATCCAACAAGATGACTTGCGGCTTGAGGGCCAGCACCGACGCTAAGTTGACCAGCTGCAGTTGGCCCCCGGACAAGTCTTCGATGGGCAAATGGAGCAGTTGATTCAACCCCAAGAAATTAGCGACCTCAGCGATGCGGCCATTCATCGCCGCGGCGGAGTAGCCTAAATTTTCTAAGGGAAACGCCAGCTCCTCAATCACCGTCGCCATGATGGGCTGGACTTGCGGGTCTTGCGCCACGTAACCCAACTGTTGGGCACTGACGTCACTGGTCAAATCCGCGACCGGCGTGCCTTGATAGGTCACCTGCCCCTGTTGGGTGCCCGCTGGCTTCAATTCTTTTTTCAATTGTTTGAGCAACGTGGTCTTGCCACTGCCCGTCGCCCCCACGATCGTGACAAAATCTCCCGCGTGGATCTGCAGGGAAATGTCCGTCAACGTCGGGGTGGTCTGACCGGCATAGGTAAACGTCAGGTGCTCACTTTTGATCAATTCTCGCATACGCGGTACCCCACCTCACCCATCAACGGTAAACTTGTAAATAAAATCACACTGACGGCCAACCACCCATCGCTGCCATTAATCAGGGTGAACTGGGTGATATCCCCCGTCCAGCCCCAGCCAAACGTGCGCAGGCCAATGACTAACCCGAACATGACCAAACTCACCAGACCAAAGGCACCATCCATTGCCTGCCACCGGTACGTTTGGTAGTGGCTTCGTTTTTTACTGCCAAAGCCACGCGCCTCCATCAACACGGCCGTTTCCATAGCCGAAGAGACCGAATCGATCAGGAGGATGCGTAAGAGACGTCCGGTCTTTTGCAACCGCAGTCGCCAGGACCCTTCACTGACCACGACTCCCCGGGTCTTTTGTAACATGACTAGCCGGCGAAATTTCTGCGTAAACAGATTGACCATCCGCAACGAAATCGTCAGTAACATGGCCAACCGCGGGACTACTGGAAACAGCAGGTAGCTGAGCTTGGGCGTCGTAATCACGCCATTGAACAGCACGAACGCGAGGATCATGCCTCCCAGTGACAGCGCCATGGTCAGCCCGTAGAGGACCGCCGTCTGAGTCACGCGAAACGTCAAGCTGCCTAGGTGGCCGACCCACAAGGCGTGAGCCCCGGTCTGATTCAACACCACATTGAACAGCCAGATCAGGACCATCAGTGAACCGACACCCTTGAGCGTACTCAGCACCTTTTGGCGGTTGAAGTACCAACTGCACAGGCCGCTTAGCCCGGCGAAGAGCGCCAGCGTCAACAGCAAGTGGTTGAAAATCAGCAGTAATGTGAAGAGCTCAACAAAATAACCTGCCGCCACTAAGGGGTGGACTCGGCTAAAAAATGTCAATTCATCAAAGATCCCGACCCGCATGGTCTCCATCCACCCGCTTTCTTGAAACCGTTTTCCAGGTTTCTATCTTATCATTTTTAACTGCGGAAGGTCCACAATATCTTGTTAAGATTATCCTTTTTTGTACTACCAATGGTGTTTTTTTGCGTTTTTAAGGAATTCTTGTCGGTACGGGTAGAAATTATACCAGTTTGCTTATCTATTTTGCTAGCCCACAATTAAAAAGATGGGGGCTTGACGGGAACAACGCCGCTTAATGACTGGATTACAGCCAGTTTTCAATCTTTTTCACAATTTGCCGACAGGTTATTATCTCTTGGTCAACGTTGGCCTTGCAATTTCTTAAAAAACGTTGTACTGTGTATGTACACGATAAAGAAAGGACGATACCTATGGCTCATCACTTTACCACCACCTGCGCTTACTTCACGGCAGCGCGCTACATGCGCAGCGTCGAGCAGTTGGCTGACCGAATTTATGCGCCGACCGGGATGAAACCGGCTTATGCCTACATCATGTTGGCCCTAGAAGATCAGCATCCCCAAACCATCAAGACACTAAGCACCCAGCTGGGGTATGAGCGTTCCAGCATTTCACGGATGGTCAAAACGCTGGCCAATCGCCAGTTAGTCACGCTCACGGCGCAGGGACGGGCCACCAGCATTGATCTGACCGCCACTAGTGCCGACTTTCTGCGCACGGCCAACGACTGCCTCGCCACTTTTAGCGCCGCCACTGACCACGTACTGGGTGACACCAAGGCCCCGATGACGGCTCTATTGACGAAAAACAATCAAAAATTACGGGAGGATACCTTATGATCAGCTACCACACACTTAACGTTAATGACTTAGAGATTTTTTACCGCGAGGCCGGCAATCCTAGTCTACCGACCATGCTCTTATTTCACGGCTTCCCTTCAGCCAGCCACATGTTCCGCGACTTGATGCCGGCCTTGGCCGACCACTTCCACGTGATTGCGCCGGACTACCCTGGCTTCGGCCAATCTAGTGCACCCGACCACACGCAGTTTGCCTACACCTTTGACCACCTCAGTGACATCATGACGGCTTTTTGGCAAGCGCTTGACTTGGGACCCGCCTACATTTATGTCTTTGACTACGGCGCGCCAATCGGCTTTCGCATCGCCGCCGCCCACCCCGACTGGATTCGCGGTATCGTCAGTCAAAACGGCAACGTTTACCAGGCGGGCTTGGGCGCAAAATGGGCCGACCGCCAAGATTTCTGGGACCACCCGACCCCGGCTAAGCGTGACCGCTACCGGACAGCCTTTGCCCCCGCGACGATTCGGGGCCAATACCTCACGGGAACCGCGCCACACACGGTCAGTCCCGACGGTTACACGTTGGACATCGCCTACACCCAAACGCCCGGCTACGCGGAACGGCAACTGGATTTGATTTTCGATTATCAAAATAATATTAAGCAGTATCCCCAATTTCAAGCCTACCTTCGGCAACACCAGCCAAAGTTATTGGCGGTCTGGGGCAAGAATGACCCCTCCTTCATTTATCCCGGTGCCGAGGCCTTCAAGCAAGACGACCCCAACACCGAAGTCGACCTGCTCGACAGCGGCCACTTCGCCTTAGAGACTCACGCCAGCACGATTGCGCAGTTGATTATTCGGTATTTTGGGTAAATTAAACCCTAAAGAAAGTAGCATTAACGCGGTAGTGGTAGTTCCCGGAACGACAGTGTTCTGTTCGGTCTGCCCACAGCGCTCTAACCCAGATTTTGCGGACGGTAGGAACTATGAAGCTGTAAACGACTAATTTTTAAATCATGCGTCGCGTGGTGACAATGTTTCTAGCCAATGCTCATCTTTCAACCTCTAGTAAATTTAAAAATGCACCGGTAACCCGTCGTCAAATAGACGCGCGTTACCGGTGTATTTTCGCTTATTTTTTGCAATGACGTGCCCGCAAACCGTAAAAATTTCTTAAGACGGTTGCCCAGGAGGTCACAAACAGCGATTGAATTTCGTTTGTAAGAGTAGACACCGCATTTAGCTCAACTGACCCTGACCTGCCACGGAGCGATGTTTGGTAATAAAGTCCAACAGCCGAAACGTTAACGATTCCGTTTCGACCGATTCCGGGTAGGCGAGGATCTGCTGTGGTGTTTGGCCCAGGACGGACCCGGTCGCGTAGTCACCATCGTTGACCACCATTTCCCGCACGTTATTCGGTAACGGTTCCAGGTGAAATTGTAGGCCGATGACGTTGTCGCCGAGCAAGAAACCTTGATTACGCAGATGCGCGCTGGAGAAGAGCAACTGGGCTGATGCTGGCAGGTCAAACATTTCCTCGTGCCAGTGGAGCACAGTCACTTCGGCAGGGACGCCCGGAATCGCAGTACTTTGCCGCGTGACCGGTGCCCAGCCCACTTCCTTGGCCGGCGCCGTATGCACAGCTCCGCCCAGTTGTTTGACAATCTGCTGTGCCCCGAAACAAACGCCGAAGATGGGCTTGTGCGCGGTTAAGAGCTGTTGAATCAGCTGCCGTTCCGCTTTGATCCACGGCAATTCATCATTGGGACTCATCGGCCCACCCAAAATCACCAACATATCCGTCTGGTCCGCGGTCGGTAGTTGACCGAACTCGGCGGGATGGTAAATGTAAAGTTCATGCCGATTGGCGTTGGCCCAACTCTGAATAGCGCCAGGACCTTCGTCAGGCGTCTGTTGTAACACGTTCACCCGCACGTTTGATTCCTCCCTAATTCACAATTCAATAACACAGTTCATACTGGCCGCCTACCGTTCGCCAAATATGGGATTGGGTCGCTGTGGGCGGACGGGACGAGCCAAGGAGCGGTCTCGCCACCTCGCTTTGAGCCGAAATTCACGTCTCAAAGACGCCAGTTGCCTAAGCGGCATGAACCCGCGCCGCTAAGGCAACTCCCACGACTGAACCCATATTTGGCGAACTAACGGCTACAAGAGTCGTTTCTCCGTGAAACAACTCTAACCCTTGGTGGCAGTTAAGTGCCCTTCAAATTAGGGTTAACACATGATCTCAGATGAATACCAATCCCTGATCGACGCAGTCTCCGATTTCACTAATTTCAGTTGACAGAGTACTATCACTTTGAAGATTCAATGAACCATGTTATTTCCAACCGCCACTAGTAGTAGACTTCCCCGCTGAAATGCTTGGTACCACGCTGCTTAGCGACTTGTTTGCTCTGGTAATAGTGCGCGGCCGTCCAAACACCGGCACCGCCAGCTTGGCTCAAAACCTGGACCCGTTTGCCGTGCACCGTTTTGGTCATGACCCGGTAAAAATCACCGTCGCCCATGCCCTGATTCCAGCCCCGAATGTTGAGCCACTGACTGCGGTGAGCTCGCACCGACGTGGCCGCACTCCAGGTAACGTGGCGCCGAAACTTGGTCGTCGTCAACTTGTGCGCGTGGATGTGGGCCAAGTATTTCACCGCCGGTTGGTGCCGCTCATAATAAGTTCGCCCGGCAATCTTTCGTTTGCTAAAAGTCAGCGTCGATAGCTGGCCATTGGCGTAATGATACCAGGTGTGACGGTAACGTTTAGGCAGCGTCTTCAGCGTGGTTTTCGCCTTCGCTTGTGCCGTAGTTGGTGTCAGCAATTGGCCGGAACCCACCGTGGCCACGGTGGCCAGTACGGCCAGTCCCATTAACATTTTTTTCATGTGTGAATCCTCCCCGATTCCAAACGGGTCCAGCCCATTTGTTACCTCCAATTATACACTTGGTCGGCGGGAGAAAGTGTTACAGATTCACAACCAAAGATTGAAAGTGGCATTAACGTGGCAATTTCCGAAATGACAGTATCCTGTTCACTAAAACTAGTGAAACCAGGGCCTGCGTCAGCCAGAGATTCCGCCTGCTATGGGGAACACCTCCAGTCTGTGGAACGGTCTTCCGGTTCGACACAGCTGGCTCCACCTCTGGCTGCCTCCGGCGGGGTTGGCGATTATCAGCAAGATGGTGTTTTAAAGAATAGGTGTTAAATCAACTGCTAACTGGGGCTAAGTCAACCGTTACTAGCACGCACACTTGTAGCCGAGAGTCCGCCAACTATGGGTTCAGCCGTGGGAGTTATCTTAGCGGCGCGGTTCATGCCGCTTAGATAACTGGCGTCTTTGAGACGCGACCTTCGGCTCAAAGCGAGGCCGAGACCGTTTCTCAGGCTCGGTCCGGTCCGCCCACCGCGTTCCAACCCATAGTTGGCGGACGGTAGGCGGCCAGTACACACTACGAAGCTGTAAACGACTAATCTTTATGCCATGAGTTGCGTGATGCCGATACTTCTAGCTAATTTTCATCTTTCAACCTTTAGTTCACAACCAATCTGGTCATCAACGCGGCTGTTCCGTATCGCTGTAATACTCGGGCGTTGGCGCTTCTACGGGATGTTGGGCCAGCCAAGCCACGATTTGGCGACCAAGTTCCTCGCCCATCGGTGCCGACGCCGCGATTTGGGCCTTGGTAATCTGGTTGACGTGAATCCCGGCCGTCACGGTACAGCTGCCTGGTAAGACTGGCTGCACCACGCGGGCCACCCGTTCGCCCACAAAATTATCTTTGTGAAAACGACCGTCATGACTGGGGTATTTGATGGTTTGCAGCGGGGTGTCCTTGGTCAGCGTGGTCACATCGCCAATGTGGGGATTGCTGCCGCCGGTCACCACGATCAGCAGGTCTCGGCCGATCACCGTCAAGTCGGCGGTAATCGTATAATTTTCCTGTGTTACCCGAAATTGTGGCATGCTTAATCCCCCTCCCAACGTTTGGCTTGCGGCACCGCAATCCCAAAGGCATCTAGCACCTTCATCGTTTGGTGGTCGACCAGGTCCTGAATGGTTTGCGGATGATTGTAAAAGGCAGGAATCGGCGGAATGATTTGGGCGCCCAGCTTGGCCAATTTGGTCAGGTTTTCCAAATGAATCACGCTCAGCGGCGTCTCTCGGGGGACGATGACCAATTTGCGTTGCTCCTTGATGGTCACGTCAGCGGCCCGAGCAACCAAATTTTCGCCGAAGCCGTAAGCGATGCTGGCCACCGTTTTCATGCTGGCCGGCACGATGACCATCCCGTCATTGAGAAATGACCCACTGGCAATCGCGGCACCCTGGTCGCGGTCGCTGTAGACCACGTCGGCTAGCTCCTTGATATCCGCCAACGTGGCATCCGTTTCCAATGCCAAATTCTGCTTGGCCCAGGCACTCATGACCAGATGGGTCTCCACGTCGGGCATAGCTTTGAGCTTACGCAATAAATCAATCGCGTAAATCGTTCCGGAAGCCCCGGTCACGCCAATCACAATCTTCTTCATTTTCTACCAGTCCTTTACTGCAAATACTTCTGCCAATCCGGCACGTCCATGAACTTGGCCCGCACGAACTGGTCTTTCATATCAAACGGCACGGTGCCGTCGATCACCAATTTGGACGACATCCCCCGGGTCCGAATCGACTTAGGGTCGTAGGCTGGCCGCTCGGACGGATCCAGCGGATGGTTGCGCATCCCCGGCAGCACCAGCAAGTCTTGGTCCGCCTGAAAGCGCGTGTTCACGGTCCACATCACATCGTTCATATCAAAAATATCAACGTCTTCATCGACTAAAATGACCGTCTTCAATTCCTTGAAGGCCGAAAACGCTAGGAGCGCTGCTTGGCGTTGAATTCCTTCGTCGGCCGCATCTTCCTTGTGAATCTGCATGATGGTCATCAATTTACCACCACCTGCTGGCGGATTGTACACGTTCAACACCTTTCCCGGAATCGCCCGGTTGGTCAGCTCTAAAATACTGGCTTCCGTGGGGATACCGGCCATACTGACGTGCTCTTCGGAAGGGCCGATGACACTTTGCATGATGGGCTGCTCCCGATGGGTGACCGCCGTGACCTTGATGACCTGAAGCGCCGGATTGGCGTCACCATCGTACCCCGGAAACTCCGGCATTGCCTTGCCCGTGTGGGTGTTGATATCTTCTTGAATCCGCTCGTTAGGCATGATATAGCCTTCCAACGTGAACTCGGAGCGCGCAATGGCGTTTTCATCGACCGTCAAGGCGGGCGTCAATCCCACGGCCTCTTGGCGAATCGCCCCGGCAACGCCCAGTTCGTTGTATCCCAGCGGCGTGGTTGGTGGCTCGAACGTACAGCCAATGGTAATGGCGGGGTCCAGTCCAATGTTGATGGTCACTGGCATCGGCTCATTGGCGGCCTCGTATTCCTTGGCAAATGCCCCAATGTGGCGGCCGCCCGGCATGATGTAAATGCCCAGCTTGTCCTTATCTTCCAGCACCATCCGGTGAATCGTCACGTCACTCATGGTCTTGGCCTTGTTCGAACCCAGGACGACCCCCACCGTGATGTACGGTCCCGCGTCTTCTGGCGTGTTGGTCGGGGCCGCCACTAATTTACGAATATCAAAATCCGAATCAGTCGCCCGGTGCACGACCTCGTGGGCCGGTGCGTCGTCGACCATGACTGGGGGCACGGGATGGTCCACCGCGTCATTTAAAAATTGGCCCAGCGTGTGGGCGTCGTGGTGAAACATCAGCCCCACGCGTTGGCGACTCGCCATCAAGCCCGTTAAAACTCGGGTGCCGGCAAAGCCCTTGACGTGGTTAAACATCATCGCGGGACCTGCTTGTGTCGGCCGTTCCACGGTCCCCCCGGCACCGATGTAGCGGTAGACCCCCGAAAGTTCTGCGTTAGGGTCCACGGCCACGTCGGTTGCGTGATACTGGCCAGGATGGGTCTTGAGTTCTGCTAATACTTTGCGTAAGTCATACGGTTCGTTCGTCATATCATGACCTCCTTGATTTCATCTACAAGGTCTAGCTTAGGCGGCAAACGACTTGCAAACAACTCGCGTTTCGACTAACGTTATGCCTAACAGGAATAACGGCTGATTGCAGAAAGGACCTGCCCATGACTATCGATGATCTCTATAGTTTTATCACCCTTTATCAAGTTCGTAATATCTCAGATGCCGCGGTTGAGCTGAATCTCACCCAATCGGCATTGTCGAAACGGCTCAAGTCGCTCCAGGCTGAGTTGAACAGCACGTTGATCTCAACGCGCAATAAACGTCAGCTGACCATCACCGAGAGTGGCGAGGTCTTCTTCCGTTACGCGCAGACCATTACCGCACAGTACCAGCTGATGACCACCGAACTGGCGGAATACCGCGATCTCAAACGCGGGACCATCCACGTCGGCACCGTTCCCGTCATGGCCCAGTACGGCTTGGCCACGCAAATGAGCCACTTCATGCAGACGTATCCGCAGCTCAATATTCGCCTCGAAGAACTAGAAGGTGCTGACCTCTTACGCAAATTACAGCAGCAGGCACTTGACCTTGGCATCTTGCGCGACGTCCAAAGCCAACAGCTCAACGCGTCTCAATTTGCGACCGTCAACTTGACCGACGACACCCTGGTCACGGTGTTGGCCGCGAACCATCCCCTCGCCGCCAAACGCCACGTGACCATGACCGACCTGCTCCCCTACGAGGTGGTCAGCCTGAATCCCGGGTCCGGCGTCTACGAAAAGATGGGCGACCGCTACCAACAGGCCGGCTTCACCCCGAATATTCGCTTCACCACCCCGCACATCGAAACACTGCTGGCGATGATCAAGGGGACCACGCGCGTGACTTACTTATTTGCCAAATCGGCGGCACCCTTTCTGACAGCGGATTTTGTGACCCGCCCCTTCGACCAGCCCTTGGTCAGTCACCTCCAACTAGTCTACCCGCGGGGAACGCTATCAGCCGCGACGCAACGCTTCATCCAAGCGCTGACCCAGGAGGACTGACCCATGACCTACTTACTCATTTTACGGGCCATCAATGCCGGCACCACGCACTGGCTGACCATGGCGGACCTGCGCGATTGGCTGCGAGTAGCTGGCGCCACCGCCGTTAAAACCGTTGGCAATACCGGCAACTGCCGGTTCACCAGTCCCCTGGCGCCGCTGGCCGAACACCAGCTCGTGGCGGACCTACTGGCCGAACACCTGGACTTTGCCCAGCCCTTTGGCCTCCTGACCCGGGCCATCTTTCTGCGAGAAATGGCCCAGGCACCAATCTGGTGGGGTAACGGGCAGCCAGGCCAGCACATGGTGTTGTTTAAACTGACGACCTATTCTACTGACCAGGACAGCTGGCTGTTACGCCAGTTGACCACTAACGACCACGTTTTCATCACGCCACACCTCATCTTCTGGACCGTCAGTTACCAGGACTTCCGTCATTCCGCCTATGGTCAACTGAACGGCACTCCATTTTACCAGCAGACCAGCACCCGCAGCTACCGGACCGTACGGCGTTTACAGGCACTGCTGGCTGAAGACGTGCTATACTAAAACAATAATTATTTTGGGAGGACCTTTTTCATGATTAAACCGATCATTCACGATCAAACGCGTTTGGCCCAGCCATCGACGCCCGCCACGGTGGCGGACGCGGCCACTGTGACCGACCTATGCGACACCTTGAAAGCCAACAGCGAAAATTGCGTGGGTATGGCCGCCAATATGATTGGCGTTAACCGACGCATCATCGTGGTCGACCTGGGAATGTTGCCCATCGCCATGGTGAACCCCGTTATCACCAGTCACGCCGGCCCTTACCAGACTAGCGAAGGTTGCCTGTCGCTCACGGGTGAACGGCCAACCCAACGGTACCAGACGATCGACGTTGACTTCTTGAACGCCGCCTTTCAACCGCAACACCAGACGTTCACTGGCTTCGTGGCCCAAATCATCCAACACGAAGTCGACCACTGCAACGGGATTTTGATTTAGTCAGTCGTGTCAGCAGCGACCTAGTCGAAAGTGGCCTAACTCGTTGGCTTCCGAAACGGCAACGTTCTGGCCGATTTCTGGCTTTCAATCTTTCGTTTCCAACCAAAAAATAACCACCGAAACCATTTGCTGATTTCGGTGGTTATTTCTTTTTGGGTCGTAACTTGAGCCAACCCCAGCCAATCAAGGCCAGGTTAAAAATCATGAGCAGCGCCCACAGCCAAAGGTAGTCGCTGATGGCGTCCGGGACGTGTGCGCGCCACAATGCTAGCGCCATGCTCACGACGATAACGCCGTTGACGACTAGGCCCAGCTGCTTGGTCCGCCGGTGATGGGCAAATGCTGTGGCTAAAATCAAGACGACCATCACCGCCGTCATCAGCACGTTGGCCCGTTGCCAGCTGAATTCGACGCCCAGACTGGTGTAGGTCGCCGGCTGTAGCGACACGATCAGCAAGAACATCAGGCTCCCGACCACATTGAGTAAGGGCACACAACCATACAGTCTCTGCATTTTCGTCACCCCTTTGTGTTCCCTTCATGATAGGGACTCCAGGTCAAAAAGTAAACCAAAACGCTGGGGCTAAGTTATGTTGCATGACTAACTAATTACAGGTCTAAATGTCGGAAGATGAACATCGGTTGAAAACATTGGCACCACGCGACTCATGGCGTAAAGGTTCGGTATTGACAGCGTTGCAGTTCGTGCTGGCCGCCTGCCATTCGCCAACTATTGGCACAGCCCATCAATCCAGTCAAAGAGTTCCGGTAGATCGTAATCACCACTGTGGGGTGTGGCCCACGGCAGAGCGAAATCCACGTCGTAGCCGCGATTGGCCAGTTTGGTCGCCAGAATCACGGGGATGGCAAAAGACGTGTCGCGGTCCGCCGCCCCGTGGCGAATGCGCCAGTGCGGTGCCACGTGACTTTGTTTCCGTAATAAGTACGTTAGCGGATTGACCGCTGCCACCAGGTCAGCGTCGGCCAAGTTGGCGGGAACCCGACTGTGGGCTTGCGCAAACGATGTAAAATGGCGGGCGGCCGTCAGGCGACTGCCGAACAAGTCGTTTTCGGGATTGCTTAAGTCCAGTGCATCAAAGGCCGGGACTGATTTCATCCGCGTAATGGCTCGGAGATACTGCGGCCAATCAATGCGCGTCACGGTCGACCCGTTGACGATCACACCGGCATACTTGGTCACGTCTTGACCGGCCGTCAATGCCGTTTGCGCTGAATCTTTCAGATAGCGCAGGATCAAAGCCTTGAAGCTCCCCTCACCCGTGTGGTCCAGCGACAACGGATTGCCCGCTCGGTCTTTAAGCTCGAGGCTATTGAGATACGGGGTGAATGCGGCCTTGAGTTGAGGCGACAGTGCCCGTTCCTGGTCGCTGAGATGACCGTGGACGGGGGTGCAAATTTGCCGGTTATCTTCGACTCGAATCTGTTGGCGGTGCCACTGATCAATGCCATTGAATTCCCATTCATAGGCGGCATCGGCGTGTTCCAGGTTGTGAATCGGGCAGTAAGCAGAGACGGCAAAGATATCGTCCGTTGCCGGTGCTGCGCCCAAATCCTGCAGGCGACTTTCAAAGAAGTCCGCATTCCCGCTGGCCCCCATCAATGCTGACGTGGCACCCCCGGCGCTGGTCCCGTTGGTGATGATGCGTTCAGGATTACCCGGGAGCCGGCCAGCGTTGAATTTGACGTAGCGCACGGCGGCCTTCATGTCCACGATAAACGCTGGGGCCTTACCAAGATTTTGGCCTTGACCATCCGTTTGCGTGCGGCCCCGTAAGCCTGCGGCAACCACCACGTAACCACGCTGAAGGGCGCGTAAGATGGTCGTCCCCCGGCTGTACACGGCTGGATTACCCGGAAAGTCCCGGGGGCCCGGCAAATAACCGCCGACCGTATTGGGCATGAAGATGGGCGCGGTCACCCGCTGATACCCATTTACCGTGCCGCCGCTAAAATACGGTGTCGGCACGAAAACGTTGAGGCGCTGAATCGGGTCCACCGGCATCGTCACGTAGTTGAGGTCCATAAACGCCCGGTACGTGACCGGTTGCCCATCGAGTTGGCCCGTGTGGTCTTGTCCCTGTGTTTCATCAAATCGTAAGGGCGTTGCCATGCTAATTCCTCCATTTCGAATCCAAAGTTGTTGGCTCTACTGTAGTGGAAATTGGCCGCCGACGCAATTTTTTTGCCAAGTGGCTACTCAGCGATTCCGCTGCTGAATGAAGTCGCCAAGTGCCCACCAATCCGGTAATGGCGGACGCACCCCACCGGTAACTCGGGTAATCTTGGTCGGCCAGCTGACCTGATAATCAATGGTCGCTGCCGACAGTGAGGGTGTTTGGTAGCCCTTTAAGTAGCTGTTCACGCGACCGTCAAATTGGACCACGTCCCCGTGTTTGAGCTGTCCCAGCTGGCAAAACCCCTTGGTCAGGTTGAACCACAGATGGTCCGTCATCAGTCGATTGTCGCGCAGTAACCGAGCCTCCCGCAGCAGAATCGTTGGCTCCTGGCCGTGATAGCCTGCTTTAAGACCGTAGCGTTCAAATGTCCCCTGAAACCGGTGACGCTCGTCAGTGCCCCGCCGTGCTAAATGTTTTCGTGCAGTCATCAGTATTGCCCCCTTTACAGGTCAACTCCGTAAACGAAAGCAAAATATTTTTAGACATTGGCAATTTGTGAAACTAACGAGCCGTTTCAGTTGTTGTAAGCGTTACCATCAGGTAGAATAAATTCAGTAATTTCACAAGTACTGATGGCCCTTATTCTTTTCACGAAATCAACGAAAGCGAGCGATTATTATGCAGAACCTGTCCCGGCACATTTCGTTTCCCCGCCTCTTGATTTTAGGCGCATCCAGCGTGATTGGCAGCAGCTGGATCTACACCAATGGTATCTTCTTCGATAAATACGGCGCGGGTGGCGAAATCTTCGGCTTCATGCTGGCCACCTTCATCACGGTACTGGCCTCGCTGTCCTTTGCGGAACTGTCGTCTATCTTTCCGCGTAGTGGCGGCCCCGTGGTTTACAGTTACTTAGCTTTTGGCAAACGTTGGGGCTTTGCGACCGGCTGGGCGATCCTGGGCGCGTATTTGAGTGCGCTGTCCTTTTACGTCACAGCGTCAAGTATGTTGCTGGCAACGCTGATCCCCCAGATTTCCGCTGGCCCAGGGTACACGATTGCCGGCGCCCACGTCTCACTGCTGGAACTGGCGATTGGTGTGGCCTTCACGCTCTTCATTTTCGCGCTAAACGTTCGCGGTACCAAACTGACCGCTGGCGTGCAAGCCGTGCTGTTTATCGGTTTACTGATTCTCGGCGCATTATTGATCGTGACTGGCTTTACGCAAGGCAGTGTGCACAACTTCTGGCCCGCTTTTGCTGCGGGGAGTAATCCTTGGGCCAACGTGGTGCGATTCGTCTTGCCCGCGATGACCTTTTTGACCGGCTGGGAAGTCGTGACCATTTTAGCGGAAGAAGCCGCCATGCCGCCACGGAAAATCGGTAAGGCCGTGGTCGGGGCCATCCTGCTGGCAGCCAGCTATTACATTATCGTCTTGCTGGCGAGCACCTGGGTCTACCCGTGGGAAAAGACGGCTACCTTCAGCATGGGGTCCATTACGGCCTTCACCGCGGCGGGCTTTCCGTTGCTGGGTACGGCCGCCTATCTGATCGCCTTTCTCGGCCTGCTGACCAGTTTTATCGGGTTATTCACCGCGGCGCCCCGATTGATTTTGTCCCTGGCGCGGGCGGGATTGTTGCCCCCACAATTCGCCAAGATCAATGAAAAACACAATACACCAGTCAACGCGACGGTCCTGGTCTTGGTGTTCGCGGTTGGCTTCGGCTGGCTGGGGAAAGGCGCCATGACGTACTTTCTCGACTTAGGTGGTTTCTTCGTGGCACTGGCCTGGGCGATTACGGCCGCGGCATTGTGGCGGATTCGCCGGACTTACCCCACGTTGAACGGTGGCTTCCGGTTAAAACGCCTGTGGCCAAGTCTGTTGGGTGGCCTGCTAGCTATCTTGATCGCCGGTGCAACCCTGTATCCCAAGTCGCCGGTCGCCTTGGCCTGGCCCACGGAATACATCATGTTAGCCGTCTGGTTGGGGTTAGGCCTACTGTTTTATTGGCTGGGCCGCCGCGAACACCAGCCGCAAGACGTGGCATTGCATCATTTGCTGGGCGAGAAGGAATTCACACGGTTGATTGATGTGAAAAAACAACAGGATAAAGCTGAATAACAAAAAAAGGGTCTGGGACAAAACATCCCAGACTCCTTTTGCGCCAACTTTAAATGGCCGAAACGTGCGTCAAAAGGCAGCCGGTTCCGCTTAAAACTGATAACCAAACAATCCAAGCCCGGGATTATTCGGTTATCAGCCTTAATGCTCGCCGGCTAACCGCCTTTTGTCCCACTCTTTTTTTCGTCGTCATTCTTGATCTTGTTTTAACAAATTAAGTAAGTCACGGTCCCGCTGAGCCACAATTTTGGCCCCGTCATCGCCGTTCCAGTCGTAGAAACCGCGGCCAGTCTTGAGTCCCAGTTCGTGGTCGGCTACCTTCTTGGCCAGCGCGGGGTCTTCTCCTTGCGTGGCCCCCAGGTCGGCGTAGAGGTATTTGCTGATGTTGTCGAACACATCCAGCCCACCGAGGTCGGCACTGGCAATCGGCCCGACCAGACTCCAGCGACGGCCCAGACTGTATTTGATAATGTCATCGACCGCTGCCGGTGTGGCGATGCCCTCATCCACGATGTGCAGGGCTTCTCGTAAGACCGCCAGTTGAATTCGGTTGCCCACGAACCCCAGCGACTCTTGCTTGAGACCCACCGCATGCTTGCCAATGTGGTTCATCAAGGCCACGGTCAGGTCCACCGTGGCAGTCGCCGTCTGTTTACCGGGCACGACCTCAACCAATGGCATCAGTTGCGCTGGATTCCAGAAATGAGCCACGACAAAACGGTCAGGTTTGCGCAAAACGGACTGAATGGCGGTCGGACTGAGGCCGGACGTGTTGGTGGCCAAAATGGTCTCGTCACTCACGAAGGATTCGACCCGTTGCCAGACCTGTTTCTTCACGTCCAGGTCTTCGATGATCGACTCAATCACAAAATCGGTATCGGCTAACGCAGTAGCGTAGTCGGTCGTCGGCGTGATGCGCGCAAGGATCGCCGCGTCAGCCTCATGTAACAACCCGGCTTCCCGGAAAGTCGCTAGGTCATGCTTGATGGCCGTCATCCCCTGTTGCAACGCAGTATCGCTGGTGTCTAGTAGCCGCACCGGATACCCCTTCACGGCAAATTGCAACGCCGTGGCGTGCCCCATGGTTCCGGCACCCAGGTTGGTGATGGTTTTGATGGTCGTTAGGTTCATTTGAAACGCCTCCAAGTTTTTTTGGTTTGCGTTCTCTTTGCTCTCTTTGTTTAGTTTAGCATGAAAGGTATTACGATTCGTTGACAGATTTGAAAAAGCGCATGCTAGAGTTCCATATGGAATTCTAGCATGCGCTACTAGCTATTTAACAACAAAAGTTTAGTGTACCTCACAAGATGAAGTCTTTAACTTCCCCTAAAAGAAGTAACAAGCTTAGAAAATATTACCCTCGTTATTCACATAAGATCAACTAATTAGTAATGACTAGTTCCGAAACACTACCACGTCCACGGGCTCTTGCAGAAATCATCCTTGCAGCCTGAATTCGACAAATTGTAAAATCCTTATACAAATTATCAAAAAAATCATCGTTTTTATCACTTTGATGGGGATCGGAATTGCTCAACGCAAAATGGGTTCCTGCATTAGCAATTTTCATTACATACGTAGCTAATTCTCTCTGTGAATCATCGTTAAAAGTAGATTTAGCATAACTGGTGAAGCTAGCAGAGTCAGTCAATGGGCGATAAGGCGGATCAAAATAAAAAAATGTTCGGTCTCCAATATACTTACCTGTATTTCGATAATCGCCAAGTAAAATTTCAGTATTCTGCAATAATTTTGAAAATTGGTGAATGTTGTTATTATCATACAAATTAATACTTTTTCTACGTCCAAAAGGTACATTGAACAATCCCTTAGAGTTCACACGATAAAGTCCATTAAAATCGGTTTTATTTAAAAAGATAAATAAAACTGCCTGTTGAATTAGATCCCCATCGCCATCTATCAGAATCTTATTAAATTGCGTTCTCGCTTCATAAAAGTAAGCTTTCTTAGCTTCAAAATCATCATTTTCAGGTAATGCATTATACGCCACTTGAATCTTATCTAATCCTGCTGTTACTTCTCTTAAATTATCACGAACTTGCCGATAGAGATTTATCAATGCCGGATTAATATCCATGATAACCTGACGTTTAAATTCATACTTAGACGCCAGATGCAGAAACATTGATGCTCCACCAGCAAATGGCTCAACATAGGTATCAATATTTTCAAAATCAACCTTTTTCTCTGCCTCTTCTTGAATAATAGCGGCCAGACGTTTCTTGCCACCTGCCCACTTAATTAGAGGGCTAATTTCAAGCGGTTTCGCTCTCAAAATTGCCATTAAAATAAGTTCCCCTCTTCATACTGAACTCGTCGTTTAGCAATGTCCAGATACTCACTAGATAGATCAATACCAATACAATGGCGGTGTAATATCTGGCATGCCACAGCAGTCGTGCCACTACCTACAAATGGGTCTAACACCGTCATTTCTTCTGTAGTAGAGGCCTCAATCATTCGTGTAATAATACTAATCGGCTTTTGAGTTGGATGTTGACCAAAAGTCCGCTCTTTCTTATTAATTACCGGAGTCGACCAAACATCCTTCATTTGTTTACCACCATTATATTCCCGCATCAAATCATAATTGAAGTAATGCTTACTCTTTATACTTTTACTTGCCCAAATAATATTCTCAGTCGAATGTGTAAACATTCTTCTGCCCAGATTAGGCGGTGGGTTAAGTTTCTGCCAAGTTACGTTGTTCAATAATCGATACTTGTGTTTTTGTAATAAGTACCCAATCTCAAAGATATTATGCATTGTTCCAAAAACCCAAATAGTCCCATTAGGTTTTAATAATCTTTTAGTCTCACTTAAAAAAAGATCATTAAATCTTTCTGAATCGCCATACTTTTCAGTAACTTTATCCCAGTCACCCTTATTCACGCTAACTTGCTTGCCACCACGATTACTAGTGCCCCCATTGGATAAGAAGTAAGGCGGATCAGCAATAACTACATCAACACTTTCTTCCGGCAAAGTCTTCATCATTTCCAATGAATCTGCCTGATATAACCTAATTAATTTATTATTATAAAATGGCTGAATCATTTCATCACCCCCTACTCAGTCTGGATTAATCTTACCGCTTATCTTCGCTACTTAGTACAATTTTCTCTTCAATTTCGTCATTCTTTTTAAGAAGTCATACTGAGGAAACTTAGTTAGCGTATTAGGTTACAAGAAATACTAAATATCAACTATTATACACTACCTCTAAGACTGACAAAAAGTGCTAAAATTATTCATAAATATTGATCTTGTTGTTTTTAAATTGCTTCCCAAACAATAAGCCTCAGTATTAATTATTTTTCTCACCCTACGATCAGCTTAAGACAAAGGCTTGCCGTCGTATACTACTATAACTTTGGAGGATCAACATGAAATTACCAACAAGTGTTTTTGATTACTTATCTCTTCCGGCTCAAAAACGCATTGATTTGTTTCTAGACACCAATACGCTAACTAACAAGCCAGCAAATTATTACATTGATTTTGACGCAGTCAACAAGCGCGTCGATTCCAAATTGTTCCTATTAGACAAACTCACTAATGAGTTTAAACCCAAATCCGTTGAAGAAGTATTACAATATTTTTCCAATAATTTGAGAGCGTAAAATATCTTGTGTAAATGCATAAAAGATTTCTGAATTGTATAGAAATAGGGAATGCCTTCCCTTATGATATTTAGTAATCACAGAAAACATCACAGGAGGCATTCCCCATGAATGAACTTACCACAGAAATTATCGCT